>JACRBF010000017.1 GCA_016213175.1 Chlamydiia bacterium | reverse complement strand
CGATGAGGTCATATGGGAAATTGAGAATCTGCTCAACAATCGACCTCGAAAAGTGTTACAATTTCGCACACCCATAGAGGTCTTTAATCAACGCAGAATGGAAGCGGGATTTGTCGCACTTCGAACTTGAATCGGCGAATCGAATAAAACAGCGCGATTAATATTGACTTAATATTAACCGCGCTGTTTTATTCGATTTGAGAGGATTTGAATCGATTTGCTTTGGGCGCTTTTGAGGTGGAAAGGGTATAATACCCTGATATGTTATGGGTGAAATAATTTACACTGTAGCTGTTGCATGAGTCATTTTCCCGATTATGCGCAGCTTGCTAATCTGCCTCTTTTGGAAGGGCTGTATAAGAATTACAGAGCAGATCCGGCAAGCGTCGATAGTTCCTGGCGTCATTTTTTTGAAGGGGTTGATTGCGCCAAAATCCTTTACGAGCGTCCCGTAGAAGCGGGGAGCGCGCCGTCTGAACTGCGTATCTTTTTGTTGATCCATGCCTATAGGTGTTACGGTCATTTACGTGCCTCGATAAATCCTCTAGAAGAGCCGGAAAATAGGGTGCCTGAACTCGACTTAGAAAGGCTCGGGTTTGCGCAAACAGAGCTTGATGTGTCGTTCCCCACGCTCGGATTTTGTGGAAAGAGGGAGGCTCCTTTGCGAGAGATTGTAGAGGGGGTAAAAGAGGTCTATTCTTCTAGAATAGGGTTTGAATACATGAATCTCGGCCATCCAGAGATGGAACGGTGGATTCAAGAGAGAATCGAACCGAATCTCGTGATTCATAGGTCTATTGAGGAGAAGCACTTTCTCCTTGAGTATCTCAATCGATCGGAGGTGCTTGAGACCTTTCTTCATACCCGTTACGTAGGACAGACTCGGTTTTCTCTGGAGGGTAACGAAACTGTGATCCCGGCTCTTGCTGCCATGATGCAGACGGGGGCTGGTTTGGGAGTCAAAGAATTTTGGATCGGGATGGCGCATCGCGGAAGACTGAATGTACTCGCCAATATCTTGAATAAGCCCTATTCCGTTCTTTTCGGGGAATTCGAGGACGATACAGCGCTCTCTTTATACGGCAATGACGATGTGAAGTATCACATGGGATTTTCGGGAGAGATGGTTGTTCCGGGGGGCAAGGTAGTCGTGAATATTCCCCCGAATCCTTCTCATCTAGAATCGGTTGATCCGGTCATTTTGGGGCAGGTGCGTTCTTTACAGGAGTTGCGTGGAGACGAGGAGGGAAAAGAGGTTGTGGCGATTCTGATCCATGGGGACGCGGCGCTCTCCGGCCAGGGGGTAGTCTACGAATCGCTCCAGTTGATGCATCCGTCGGGTTATTCGGTAGGGGGGGCGCTCCATCTGGTCATCAATAATCAGATTGGCTATACGACGTTGCCGAAAGAGGGGCGATCGACCCGTTACTGCACCGATATCGCAAAGACATTCGGCATCCCTGTATTTCATGTGAATGCGGAAGATCCTGAAAGCTGTCTTTTTGTTGCTTGTTTAGCGATGGAAATCCGGCATAAATTCCGGTGTGATGTGTTTGTCGATCTCATTGGTTACCGTAAATATGGCCACAATGAAGGGGATGAACCTTCTTATACCCAGCCGCTGCAGTACAGGCAGATCCGTTCGAAAAAAACAATCCGTGAGCTGTATTTACACCACCTTGTGGGCGAGGGATTTGCGGAAAAGGTGCTTGCGGAAACATTGGAGGCTGAGTTCAAAGAGACATTGCGTAAAGCGCTCAGTCAAGCACAGGGGAAAGAAAACGAAAAAAAGAGCTCGCTTTTGCACGATCTCTTCCAGCCTCAGAGCACTGGTGTAGAATTACCAGTGCTGCAAGAGGTTATCCAAGGATTTTGCACGGTGCCCTCTTCGTTTCATCTCCATCCGAAATTGCAAAAGTGGCTTCAGGAGCGATTGGGGTGCCTCGCAGCGGATCAGACGATGCCCAGTGTCGACTGGGCAACAGCCGAGTGTTTGGCCTTTGGCTCGCTCCTTGTGCAACAAGTGCCCATCCGTTTGGCAGGAGAAGATGTTCAGAGAGGGACGTTTAGTCAGCGTCATGTGGTATGGACCGATTTTGAAAATGGCTCTACCTACAGTTCTTTGTGTCATTTACGGGAAGGGCAGGGACGTTTTTCTGCTGTGAATTCGCCTCTTACGGAATATGCAGGGCTTGGCTTTGAGTATGGGTATAGCTGCGGACTATTCAATGGACTTGTTCTCTGGGAAGCGCAGTACGGCGATTTCGATAATGGCGCGCAGATTGTGATCGATCAATATATTGCAAGCGCTGAACAAAAATGGAGCACAGGTTCCTCTATTGTCCTCCTCCTGCCCCATGCATATGAAGGAGCGGGACCTGAACATAGCTCTGGAAGGATGGAGAGGTTTTTACAACTCGCTGCGTTTGATAACATGAGGATTGTCAATGCCTCCACCCCTGCGCAGTATTTTCATTTGCTTCGAAGACAGATTTTGTCCCAGGAGAAAAAACCGCTGATCCTCTTTACTCCCAAAAGTCTTCTTCGGGCCAGTGCTTGCAAAAGTCCTGTGAACCTTTTTATTTCTGGACATTTTCAAGAAGTATTAAACGATCCCACGCCCCCTGCTTCTTGTAAAAAAGTGATTTTATGCGCGGGCAAGATCTATTATGATCTCATAGAAGAAAGGGCCAAAAATCCCCAGTGCCCCATCGCCATTATTCGTTTGGAACAGCTCTATCCACTGCATACTGATTTGTTACAGAAAATGCTCGCGCAGTACCAAGGATTTTCTGAGTGTTGCTGGGTGCAGGAAGAGCCGCAGAATATGGGGGCATGGAGTTTTCTTTTTCCGTATTTGCAAAAATTGTTGCCAAAAGGGGTGTCCCTCTCCTATATCGGAAGATCTGCGAGCGCAACTCCCGCGACGGGTTCGCATAAAAGACATAAACAAGAGCAAAATCAGCTCATTCAAGACGCCCTAAAAGGAGCTTCATGAATATCGAGATCAAAGTTCCTGCCATGGGTGAATCGATCGTAGAGGCGACCATTGGAGCTATTCTTAGACCCTCTGGAGCACCTGTACGGGCTGACGAAGAGATCTTGGAAATTGAAACTGATAAAGTCAACCAAGCGCTTTTTGCCCCGGCAGCTGGGATTCTCCATTTGACGGTGAAAACAGGCGATGTGGTGAAGGTGGGGCAGACGATCGGGTTTGTCGAGAAAGCAGCAAGCGTGGCGGCTGCGCCGGAGGTCCAGTCGGTTCCGCCAGAACCAAAAACGGTAGAGATAAAAGGGGCGGAGCCTAAGAAGGCGCTGCCTGTAGCGCGCAAGAGCATCGATGCGGCTTTGCAGGAAAATCCCTCGCAGCAAGAAGCGACTTCTCCCCCCCCTCCGCGTATAACGGGGCAAGAGACGCGTAAGAAGATGACGAAGCTGCGCCGTGTGATTGCAGAGAGGCTTGTTGCTGTCAAGAATCAGACCGCGCTTTTAACGACCTTTAATGAAGTGGATTTAAGCGCGGTCATGGCTGTGCGCGAAAAAGAGCAAGAAAATTTCCAAAAAAAACATGGGATTAAGCTAGGTTTTATGTCCTTCTTCGTTAAGGCATGTACGGCCGCCTTGCATGCGTTTCCGGACATCAATGCCCGCATCGAAGGCGACGAAATTGTCTATCCTCATTATATCAATATGGGCATTGCGGTGAGTACGGAGAAGGGGCTGATGGTGCCTGTTCTTCGCAATGCGGACCTCCTTTCCTATGCTGAGATTGAAAAAGCTCTGAAGGAATTTGCCGAAAAGGCGAGAAATGGAACTATTTCTATAGATGCTATGCAAGGAGGCACTTTTACGATTACCAATGGGGGTGTGTTTGGCTCTCTTCTTTCGACTCCGATCCTCAATCCACCGCAAAGCGGTATTTTGGGCATGCACAATATCGTGAAGCGCCCGGTTGTTGTGGATGATCAGATCGTTATTCGCCCCATGATGTATCTTGCCTTAAGCTACGACCATCGGATCGTGGATGGCAAAGCGTCAATCCAATTCCTCATCCACATTAAGAAAAACCTCGAAGAACCCGCTCGGTTATTGTTGGATCTATGAATTATGATGTGATTGTCATAGGAGCAGGTCCTGGCGGTTATGTGGCCGCCATCCGTTGCGCCCAGCTTGGACTGAAGACGGCATGCATCGAAAAGAGTAAGACTCTTGGAGGCACCTGCCTTAATGTGGGCTGTATCCCCTCAAAGGCGCTTCTTCACTCCTCTGAGAGGTATTGGGATACGCAAAAACATCTCTCTGAACAAGGCATTCTCGTCGATGGAGTGCGGCTCGATTTTTTGCAGATGATGAGGCGTAAAGAGACGATCATCTCCGGATTTACCCAAGGGATTGAAGGGTTATTCAAAAAGAATAAAGTGGAGTGGATCCAAGGGGAGGCGCATCTCAAGGGGGGCTATTTCGTAGAGGTAGCAGGACAAACTTTTGAATCCCGGTTTTTTATCTTAGCGACAGGTTCTGCATCGATCGGCTTGCCATTTCTCCCTTTCGATGAGAAGAGGGTTCTTTCCTCGACAGGAGCGCTTGCTTTAAAGGAGGTGCCTCAAAAACTCCTCATTATCGGCGCAGGCGTCATTGGAGTGGAGCTTGGCTCCGTGTACCAAAGACTTGGCTCTGAAGTGCAGTTTATTGAATTTCTCGATCGTATTTGCCCCGGATTCGATCTCGCTCTGTCCAAGGGTTTGCAAAAGAGTTTGACCAATCAAGGAATGGTCTTTCATCTCTCTCACAAAGTGATTAAAGCAGAGATAGGCGCTGCCATTTCTCTCACTGCGCAGGGAGAGGGAAAGACAAGTGTCTTCACAGCAGACGCGGTGCTTGTTGCTATCGGACGCAAACCCTACTCTGCCAATCTCGGCTTAGAAATAGCAGGCATTCAAACAACTCCGAAAGGCTTTGTTGCTATTGATGCTTCATTTCGCACTTCTCAACCCCATGTGTTCGCGATCGGCGACCTTGTCGAAGGCCCCATGCTTGCGCATAAAGCCTCGGAAGAGGGGATCGCTGTAGCGGAGCTGATCGGAGGCCATTGTCCCACGCTCGACTACTTTTCGATTCCAGGCGTTGCCTATACGCATCCGGAGGCGGCGTCCGTGGGGCTGACAGAAGAGGAAATTAAGACGCGTGGGATTTCCTATAAAAGCGCACTTTTTCCCATGAAAGCCAATTCGCGCGCCCGTTGCATAGGAGAAGAGGAGGGATTTGTGAAGATTTTGGCAGACGCTGCAACGCATCGCCTTTTAGGAGTGCATATTTTAGCAGCCAATGCCTCCGAACTGATCGCTGAGGCGACGCTCGCTCTTAAGGAAAGATTCACCGCAGACCAACTCGCAGAGACCTGTCATGCTCACCCCACTCTTTCCGAGGCTATCAAAGAGGCGGCTTTAGCACTCTTCAAAGAACCTATTCATTTGTGAGTTATATACCCGTTCCACCTCAAAGGCACCCAAGAAAATCGCATTGAAATCTCTCTAAAATCGAATAAAAAAGCGCGGTCAATATTGACTTAATATTAACCGCGCTGTTTTATTCGATTTGAGAGGATTTGAATCGATTTGCTTTGGGCGCTTTTGAGGTGGAACGGGTATATAGTGCTTCCACTTGAGGTGCACCCAAAATTCATTCAACCTAATTGGATTGGATTCAACTGAATAATTTGAAAGTTGTCGTTGATCCGTTGTG
>JACRBF010000016.1 GCA_016213175.1 Chlamydiia bacterium | reverse complement strand
GAACAAGCAGCACAACCACAGGTAGAACAAGCAGCACAACCACAGGTAGAACAAGCAGCACAACCACAGGTAGAACAAGCAGCACAACCACAGGTAGAACAAGCAGCACCAGCACAAGAACAAGCAGCAATGACTATTCTCAAAAACACGCTTGATCAAGTCCAGCAATGGAACTTATTTGTGGACAACCGTGATAATGGTATACATTACCTCTGGGTACAGCTGAACGACAAAATATATTCAGTAGACAGCAATAATTGCTATGCGGTATATGACGAAACTACCCAGCAGTGGTCTGATATGGGGATCACCGCAACTGAGAACTCGTCCGCAGCACAGCGTGTATCGCAACTGCTCCGCACCCCCCCCAAAGACGCCTGAGTTTCTAAAGAAAAACCTAGGCCCTCAAAATAAGCCTCTTAACACCTTAAGCGAGACGTACTCGCTTAAGGTGTTATACCGTGCGCTGTTAGGTTTTGCGCATTTTTCTCATGCGACCGACCTTTCTGGCTTTGCCAGGGTTTGAAAATTCCAGGTCAGAAGAGTCTGGTAGCTCCTCTTTATACTCGCCTTCAACTTTTCCAATGCGTTTTGCGTAGCGGGTTAGTACCCTTAACAATCCGAGTATTTTCTACACATACCGCGCCATGCCTCCACAGTAGACCTCTTGCGCGATATTTTTTTTGTCTGCTTGAACCTGCCTGCGATTTGCGGTATGCTGCATGCATTCTTTTGTCTAGAACGGGATAAGGCATGAAGTCAAAGTACGATCCACGATACATCGAAAAGAAGTGGCAGCACATTTGGAAGCAGCAAAAAACGTTCAAAGCGTGGGTGGACCCGTCCAAGCCAAAGTACTATGTTCTCGATATGTTCCCTTACCCTTCAGGAGCCGGCCTCCATGTGGGGCATGTCACGGGCTATACGGGCACCGACATTATTGCCAGGTATAAAAGGCAGAAAGGCTTCAACGTCTTGCATCCCATGGGATGGGATAGTTTTGGTTTGCCTGCAGAACAATTTGCAATCCGGACAGGAACGCATCCGGCCGTGACCACAAAGACCAATATCGCCACCTACCGACGCCAATTGGAATCGCTCGGTTTTAGCTACGATTGGGATCGAGAAATTGCGACAAGCGACCCTTCTTATTACAAATGGACACAGTGGATCTTTACCAAACTCTTTGAAAAAGGACTCGCCTATGAGGCAGAGATCAATGTCAACTTCTGCCCTGCGCTGGGAACGGTTCTTGCCAATGAGGAGGTAGACAACGGGAAATCGAAAGAGGGGGGCTATCCGGTAGAGAGGCGCCCTTTAAAGCAGTGGGTTCTCAAAATTACCGCTTATGCCGATCGCCTGCTCAATGACCTCGATTTACTCGATTGGCCGGATCATCTGAAGAAGCTGCAGTCAAACTGGATTGGACGCAGTGAGGGGGCTAACGTTACCTTTGAAGCACAGGGAGAATCCATTGTCGTATTCACAACTGCTATTCACACTCTTTTTGGCGCGACCTTTCTCGTCCTGTCTCCAGAACATCCTCTCGTAGAACGGCTCACTACGATAGGGCAGAGAGCTCAGATTGAGGCATACCGCGAAGCCACCGCTTCCAAAAGCGATCTAGAGCGCACCGATTTGGCCAAAGAACAAACAGGCGTGTGGACAGGCGCCTATGCAATGCATCCCATCACAAGGGCTCAAATTCCTGTCTGGGTGGCAGATTATGTTTTAATGGGATATGGGACGGGCGCTGTCATGGGAGTGCCAGCGCATGATGCGCGTGATTTTGCCTTTGCTGGGCGCTATCAACTGCATATCGTCCCTGTCATCGATCCCGATTCCGCGCTTTTGGGAAAAGGCACTGAGGCGGAAGCGCTGCGGCATGCAATTTTGCAAGGAGCTGCCTGCTGGGAACAGGATGGGAAGCTCATTCATAGCGCCCATGCAGATCTCTCTATCAACGGTCTAACGCGGAATGAGGCCAAGGAAGCTGTCCTCGATTGGCTAGAGAGGAAGAAGAAGGGGAGCAGAACCGTTCAATATAAGTTGAGAGACTGGCTTTTTTCTAGGCAACGTTACTGGGGAGAGCCAATCCCTATTCTCCATTTTGCAGATGGCTCAATGCGCCCTCTTGCTCTCGATGAATTGCCTCTTGTGCCCCCTCATCTGGACGACTTTAAACCCGCAGCCTCGGGACAAAGCCCTCTTGCCAAAATCCCCAGCTGGGCGGAGATCGTCGATCCTAAAACGGGACGCAAAGCGCTGAGAGAGACGAATACGATGCCCCAATGGGCAGGTTCTTGCTGGTATTATTTACGGTTCTGCGATCCAGAAAATACGAAACAAGCGTGGAGCCATGAGGCAGAAAAATACTGGTTGCCGGTCGACCTGTATGTGGGCGGCGTCGAACACGCTGTGCTACATCTGCTCTACGCTAGATTTTGGCATAAAGTTCTCTATGACTTGAACCTTGTCTCTACGCCAGAACCGTTCCGAACGCTGCGCAACCAGGGTCTTGTCACCGCCAGATCCTATAAGATGCATCAAGGGGGGTATATTGCTCCTGATGAAGTCATCGAAAAAGAGGGACTTTTTTTTGCGAAAACAACGGGAGATGAATTGATTGTCCAGTCGGAAAAAATGTCCAAATCGAAACTCAACGGGGTCTCCCCGGATGAGATCATTGAGGACTTCGGCGCAGATTCATTGAGACTTTATGAGATGTTCATGGGTCCGTTCGATCGAGAAAAGGTGTGGAATACCGACGCAGTCAGCGGCTGCAAAAGATTCTTGAATCGCTTCTACGATATGATCCTCTCCGAAAAGGTGATCCACGAAGAGAGTCTCGAGGCTTTGAAGCTCTCCCACAAACTGGTCTATTTTGTGACGCGCGATATTGAAGAGCTCCAATTCAATACGGCTATTGCCCGCATGATGGAGTTCCTGAATGCGTTCATTCCACTCCCTGCTTACCCAATCAGCTGCCTCAAAAGGGCCATCCAGATGCTCTATCCCTTTGCCCCTCATATTGCTGAGGAGTTATGGGAGCATCTCAAAGATCCGCTCCCCCTCTCTTACGCCCCCATCCCTTCAGTCAATCCAAAATACCTGATCGACGAGAGCGCTACCTATATTATCCAGATTAACGGCAAATTGAGAGGCCGTTTTGATTTGCCAATCAACCGGACGGAAGAAGAGTTGATGGCTCTTGTACGCAAGGAACCAGACGTGGAAAAGCATATCTCCGGCGAGATCGTTAAAACCATTTTCGTGCCCAATAAACTCCTCAACATCGTCACGAAATCGTGAGGCTTCTCTATAATGTAGCCCTCCTCCTTTATCTCATTTTCTCTTTGCCTCGTTTGATCAAAAAAAGCGTACGCGATCGATTTTTTCCTTCAATCCCAGATCCGCAAGGCAAAGAGGTGATCTGGATCCACGCGGTCTCTGTAGGAGAGATCAAGTCGGCTAAGAATCTCTTTGCTACGCTCCGCTATCAAAAACAAGCCGCCTTCTTCCTCATCACAACAACCACAGCAACAGGGCAAGCGGAGGCACGAAGATCTCTTCCAGGCGCTCACGCCTACCGACACCTTCCTTTCGATATAAGCTGGAATATCCATCGATGGGTCAACAGGCTCCGTCCCAGCCTTTTTATCCTCATCGAGAGCGATTTTTGGCCCAATCTGCTCAGCTCTATCAAAAAACAAGGAGGGCGTACAGCCCTCGTCAGCGGAAAAATCTCCGAGCGCTCTGCAAAGCGGTTTTCCTGGATACGTCCCACAGCCAAGCTCCTTTTTGACTCCCTCGATCTTCTCATCGTACAAAATGAAGAACATCAGAAGCGCTTTCTCCCTCTTTGCACACCCTCACGTCTGCACATAGGCGGTAATTTAAAACTTGATTTACGTCCTGAACCTGTTGACAGAGCCTATTGGCAGAACATCCTTTGCCCCGCAAATCCTATTATTACCCTCTCTTGCACTCACGCTCCAGAGGAAGAGAGACTTCTTGAACTTCTCCCTCTCAGCACCATCTTTCTCATCTTAGCTCCTCGCCATCCTCAGCGATTTGAAGAAGTCGCAAGCATCCTGAAAAAAAAACAAATCCCCTTCTTCCGCTGGAGTAGATTGCAAGACTTTAGCCAAGAAAAACAGGTCCTCCTCATCGATGCGATGGGAAAACTCCCCATTTGCTACTCTTTATCGCGTCTCGCTATTGTTGCAGGTAGTTTTACGCATACTGTGGGAGGGCACAATTGTCTAGAGCCATGCCTCTATGGAATACCCGTCCTATTTGGTCCCCACACATTCGGACAGCGGGAGATCGTCTCCCGTATTCTAGAAACCAACTCTGGCAGAGAAACGAGCTATGCATCCGTGAAAAGTGATATAGAGCGCTTTTTAAACACGCCGTTGGAAGAAGAAGCGATGAAAAAAGGCGCTTACGCACTCACCGAGCCAGGGCAAGGATCTACAGAAAAAACGCTCGCTCTGCTATTCGGTATACAAATGACTCATATTCCCTGTAGCCACGTCTTCTTTTAAAGTAGCTGCCAGATTTTGTAGATATTCCAGTTCGCTTGCCGTCTGATCGCTCGGCGTATTTTCTATCGATTGTAACTTGGCTTCCAGCGCATCGGCATTCTTGATGTCGTTGCCATAGGTTGTAATCAAGCTAGAGATTTGACTCTGAATATCTTGAGCTTCTTTTAAATTTCCAGACATCTTGGCTAAAATATACTCGATTAACAGATCAGATAATTTTTTCGTCGTCGTATTCGCGTCACCTTTTTTCAAGGCATCGATCAACTCATCAATTTCTTGCACTTCGGCACTGATTTGTGCTGCAATAGCAGAAGACGATGCGGACAAAGAATTAATATCAGAAACCATAAACAGCCCAGTTATTCTTTTACTTATGTTATCAAACAATTTATTTAAATTAAATCGTTTTGTTTAACAAAAGCAGCCAAATACACTTATAATCAATGCATTACAGTTTTTATACCGATTTGTTCAAAGAATTATAACACGAACCCTCAAGACATCCCTCGACTCTGGCAAAAATTTTATGCAGACAACGTTTCAGTAAAGCAAGAGGGCTGTAGTAGGGACAGAAATCTGAAAAGGGAGGGCCTGCTGAGGATTGGTCTCGCATAACTCAATTCTTTTATTGAGTGCACATCCCTATTACACAGCTTCCTAAGATGACGGTACCCGGATTTGAACCAGGGACACGCGGATTATGATTCCGCTGCTCTAACCAGCTGAGCTATACCGCCAGAAAAAGGGGAAATTAGCGGGGGTAGGACTCGAACCTACGGCCTTTGGGTTATGAGCCCAACGAGCTAACCACTGCTCCACCCCGCGGTATTTAAGAAAAGACGACTCTACCACGACAAGTGATTTATACTCAAACTTTTTCCGATATCAGTCTCGAATGCACAAAAAAATAAAGGATTGGTAAAGTTGTAGGCTCCTTTGAGGAGGGCTCTCCATGCACCGATTTTTTTTTCTCTTCCTATTTCTCCTTTCAGCGTGCCATGCCCCTATACCCAAGCAAGCGGTCTTGCGCCTGGCCTTTAACGCATCGCCTACAACCCTAGATCCTCGTAAAACGAGCGATTTTATCTCCTCTACCCTCGTCTGCCTGCTCTATGATGGCCTGATGCGCTGCGCCCCTGGGGGCTCTGTGGAACCTGCGATCGCCGAAAGAGTTGAAATCTCTGCGGATGGACTACTCTATACTTTTTATCTAAGGGAGGCCTATTGGAGCGACGGGCGACCGGTCACGGCATATGACTTTGAATACTCTTGGAAAAAAATCCTCGACCCAGCGTTTTCATGCCCCTGCGCCTATCTCTTGTTTCCGATTAAACATGGGGAACAATGCGCAAAGGGAGAAATTTCCCCTGAAGAGGTCAAGATTCAGGCTCTGAACGAACGCGCCCTTCTCGTCGAGCTGGAGCGCCCCACACCCTATTTTTTATCCTTGACCGCATTCCCTCTTTACCTTCCCGCCCCGGCCCATCTTGAGCAAGAGACGAGCCTGAAGCCCATTTGCAATGGCCCCTTCCAAGTCAGTAGTTTGGTTCCTAACCAGGAGATCCAACTTGTCAAAAATAGCCTATTTTGGAATCGGAAAGAGAACCATTTGGACGCCATCCACATCAGCATCATCCCCAATGAGACAACGGCCTTACAGATGTTTGAACAAGGGGAGATCGATTGGATGGGAGCTCCGCTTTGCCCCTTGCCTCTTGACGCTCTCTCTTCCCTGCAGGATGGATTTGCCGTCCGCTTCATTCCAATGGCAGCCTCTACGTTCTGCACCTTCAATACGCAAATATTTCCCTTTTATAATTTTCACCTACGGAAAGCTTTTGCGCTTGCCATTGACCAAAACAAGCTGATTTCCGAAATGGCGCTCGTCGGGCAAATCCCTGCCAAGCGGTGCCTTCCCCCTGCGCTCTTGCAGACATCCGTTCCCCTTCTTCCAGAGTCGAATCTCCAAGAGGCCAAGGCCTCTTTGCAGCAAGCGCTCCTAGAACTTCAAATTCCCCTGTCTGAACTATCCACGCTGACTTTCTACCACAAATCCAATCAGGTCGATAAGATTCTAGCGCAGGCGCTGCAAAGACAATGGCAAGAGACTCTCGGCATCTCCTTAAAACTCGAGCAGCTTGATCTGAAAAATCACATGGATAAATTGCATCGTAAGGATTACCACATCGCCCTTGCCTCTTGGATCGCCCAATTCCATGATGCCATCAATATCTTAGAGCGTTACCGCCTCCCATCGAATCAGAAAAATTTCGCAGGCTGGCATAATGAAATTTATGCAACCCTCTTAGAAAAAGCTTCTCAAACCCAAGACCCCACTCATAGGATGAGTCTTCTAGAAAGCGCTGAAGAGATTCTCGCTGCGGAATGCCCTATTTTACCTCTTTACCATTGGACAAGTCCCAGCCTTTCTAATCCCCGTATTGATCAGATCGTAACCACCCCATGCGGCGGGGTTCTCTTCGAGCGCTTCACTCTAAGAGACTGTCGTTGACACGTTAAAATCTTGCAAAGAATTCTTAATAGTATGATAAGCTTCTCCAAAACCTGTACGAAAAATTTTATGAAGAATATATTGCTTGCCTTTGCATGGATCTTTGTAGTGTCAGCCTGCCAAAAACAGCTCCCTTCCCCACACAACAATCCCAAGACAACTCTGCGGATGTGCATGAATACCGATCCAGCGACCCTCGATCCCCGCAGGAATGCAGATCCTTGGTCTTCGACCCTCAATTTTCTCCTCTATGAGGGGCTGACACGCATCCTCCCGAATGGAGAAGCGGAGCCCTCTCTTGCCCAATCGATTGAAATCTCGGACGATGGGCGCACCTACTTATTTCATCTTAAGAAAACTTACTGGAGCGATGGCGCCCCGTTGACTGCACACGATTTTGAGTATTCTTGGAAAACCACTTTAGATCCTAAGTTCGGCGCTGCCTGCCCCTATCTCTTCTATCCGATCAAAAACGCAGAACGGGCCATAAAAAAAGAGGTCTCTGCCAACGATGTGGGAATTTGGGCGCTGGATGACCTCACCCTAAAAGTGGAGCTGCAAAATCCCACTCCTTATTTCCTCTCTCTCGTCACTTTCTGTAATTTTTTTCCTATCCCTAAACACATCGCCATCAAGAATCCTAATTGGGAATCAACAGAGGCGCAGGAGCTCATATTTAGCGGCCCTTACAAAATCAAAAGATGGGTTCGCAACAAGGAGCTCATTTTAGAAAAAAATCCCTCCCATTGGAATGCAAAGGAGATTCAACTCAACGGCATCCGGATCAACGTCACACCAGATGAGAGAACAGCGCTCCGCTTATTTGAAAATCACGAAGTGGATTACATCTCGACCATCATCATGCCCCTCTCTTTAGATGATTTGGCCCATTTGAAGAAAACGAACCAGCTCATCCTCACTCCTGTGGGGGGACTTTTTTTCTGCTCTTTCAATGTGGATTGCTATCCCTTTCACAATGCCCACATCCGCACAGCTCTTGCCTATGCAATCGACCGGGCCCAAATTGCGCATAACATTACGCAGCTCTCGGAGCCTGCAGCAACCCGTATCATCCCCCCTGTCCTCATGGGAAATAAAGATCGGAAACTGATCCCTGAATATGATCCGCATGCAGCGCAAATCCATTTAAACAAAGGGCTCGAAGAATTGGGTATTTCTCTGGAGGAGTTCTCTGCCTGCTCACAGGCTTTAATCCTTAGCTACAGAAGCTCAGATCTTTATCGCCGCATTGCCCAGGCAATCCAGCACGATTGGAAAAAGGTGCTTGGGATCGAGGTTGCTCTCGAAGAGTTGGAATTTAAATCGTTCATGCAAAACTTGATGAATAGAAAATTTTCCATCGGCCTTGAAAATGCAGTAGCTCAATACGCTGATCCGAACAACATCCTCGAGCGGTTTAAATACAAAGAGAACAAAAAAAACTATCCGGGCTATGAAAACCCTGAGTTTATCGCCTTATTGAATAAGGCTGATATGACAACAGACCCAGAGCTACGGCTGAAGGTGCTGGAAGAGGCTGAAGCGCTGCTGGCAGCCGACATGCCGCTTACGCCCATTTACCATTTCCAGCAAGGCGTTCTCATGAGTCCTGCCTTTGCGAACGTACAGTTTTCTCCTTTATTCAATCTTCTATTCACTAAACTTATACCCATAGATACCCTCCATGACACTTCAAACTGATTGCATCTCTCACGTCGCCTTGCCCCTTTCAATCAAGGTGCAACCTACCTATCGTTTGCCTAGGGACTATCCCCCCTCTTTTCTCGATACGGTACAGTATATTATGGATGGAATGCTCCCAGAATCGATCCTCTCTGAGTTAGAGGCAGCGCAGTTTCCAGAACAGATTCTCTCCACATTGCACCGCCTGTTCAGACAACTGCCGATCATTGAGGCGGCTTCTATAGATCCGACGGCGGGATCGATCCCAGTCACACTCCTTTGCCCCGCAGAATTTACACACGGAGTTGGCAGGTACATCAAAGATACTTTCAGTAGATGGCTGATCCCCGGCAAACAGATCTCTGTTGTGGCTGAAATCGGACTGAATTGCTACTTCTCTCCAGCACCAAATATCAAATTTTTTCTCTATCAACAATTTATTGGCATCACGAGTGACGAGGAGAGGCAAGAGATCCGAAAAAATCTTCCTCCCCTGATTCGGCAAATGAGGATGAATATCATGGCAGTCTACCAAGCACGCTATGTAACCTCACTGAGAAGCCACCAACGCAACCATAAAACCTTGCTGATCCAAGAAAATTTCGAAGCTCTATTCAATCAGACAGATAAAAATCTCTACGATCAAGCACACGCCCTCTTATCAGCCTCTTCTTCGGAAGAGAAAATCGATGAGGTAAAGAAAAATCTCTCCCACCTTCTGCAAACGCGCCCCAAAACGTTCGATCGCGATGTGTTTTATGAAATGACCCAATTTACCACCCTGATCAGCGATCAATTCGCCGCAAATAGAGCCTCAAAAAACCTGAGCAGACTCATTGCCTACCACTATCTATTTAAAAAGGTCATTGAAGCACGGATCAAAGCAGCGCCTCAAAAGCGGCATTTGAGCCTTAAAATCAGCCCTGTGAGAACAAAGACACACATGCGGGCTGCATCGATCCTCGTCGTTTTGAATTTTCTGTCGCAAAGTGAACGTCTTGAACTCAGACATTTAAGCGCAGCAGTACACAGCTGTCTCTCCTCCGTTCGCATTGTGAAAGATTCCTTTTTATCCGATTTACGTCATGGCAATATTCTCTTTATGTATGTGGAAGTAGCCAGATCCGACGGAGAGAGTTGCTCGATCGAAGAGCTCAAACAGTTAAAAAAAAATCTTCCCGCGGAGTTACTCAGACAGGTCGAGAGCGCGATCCATCCTACTTTCATGCCGCGCAATGAAGAGGAGCTGCTGCGTACGCTCATTCTCCTCAGCAAAGAGATTAAACATATACGCGATCTCACCCAGGTCAGCATCCATTACGAAAGGCAAACAGAGACGGATCTCATCTTTACAGTGCTCATAGTACGCCCAAAAATCACCGAAACCCCTTCTCTTCACCAAATCGTCAAAAATGGCTCTTTGAAAATCAAAATCGATGATATTCGCATCCTCGGGCAACTCAAGCGCAGGTATGCCAAAGAATCGGCCGTCCTCCATGTCTCTATCGAGAAAAACACCTTTTTTAGACCCGATTCCTCTGTAGATCTCTTGCGTGCAAGACAAAAAATCGCGACGGAGCTCTCCCTCATGCTGGGAGAATTTAGGGACTTCAATGGTGGCATGATCCTCAAACAAGAAGAGGTTCTTGAAGAATTGGCCGAGCTGCTCTCCCCCCTATCGAATTCAGATGCCTTTCTTCTAGAAAATTACTTCTATTCTCTTCGTCCTGCAACGATGCAGACAATTCACGATCCGGCAATCTTGAAAACCCACTTTATGATGTTGCTGCAAAATCAGGACGCTGAATCTCTCGCCATCGCTCCCTATCGTTTTTTTTACGAGACGACCGGGACATTCAATCTCTATTTTGTCCTGTCCACGCTCCACCTAGATAAAGAAGCGCTATTAAACGCAATCAGCGCGCTAGAAATTGATTCTTACGACTTGACGCGGTGTTTTTTGCAAACCCCTCAATTTTTTGCGCTGGGATGTATTTTGAGAACTGATACCCCTGAAATTGTGGAGCGTTTTGAAAAGCTACTCAAGCAATTTTTTAACGAACCATGATGGTTCTTTCTACATCATTGAAAGGGCCCCCTACCACATTACCCTGCGGATTGAGGAGTTCGATGCGGATACTGTGCTTGCCTCGGGAAAGGCCATACAGATAATAGGGTTGCCAGGTTGTGAGCATCCGATTTATCTTCCCATCGATGGTCAGTCTCACCTTGTAGCCATCCGAGGTCAGTTCGCAATTGGTCACCAGAAAATCGAGGAGGATGGGCTGCCCCAATCGAAGCGGCGTCGTTTCGCTCGGTTCATTGTACGTCAAATAAGGTTTGGACAAATCAACAGGCTTCATTGATCCCGCAGAACCGAGAGAAAAATGGATGGCGTGGAGAGTATTTTCGCCCTTCAAGCTCTCTCCATAGGATCTAGCGGGAAACATCCGAATTGTATGAACTCCTTCTTTGAGTTCTACAGGCAGTTCAAATTTGTAACTTGTATTGTAAAAATACCCTTCCTCATTAAATGGGCTAATCGCCGGTTCATTGATGGCAAAATAGGGTTCATTATCAATGACCACATGCACCGTCTGCCCCATATCAGAGACAGGCAGTTCCTTAGACCGATCAAACTGCGACGAGCCAGCGCCAAGGGCAAAGCCATCGATTCTAAATTGCACCCACATTGGGTTTGCAGCGATTTGATCGCCAGCTTTTGGAACAGCAATGGTTAAAAGAACCGAGTCTGATTCAGGGGTTCTTGCAACAGGCAGCACCTGAATCTGCTCTGCAGGTCTAGCAGTGGCCAGATCCGCTTGGGCAGGCTGTATTATACCAAACACAATAAATAACTTCACATTGAAGCGCGTCACAGCATCGAAAATCGACGCACTCTTATTTTGCAGACACCCTCTCATGCTGAACCTCACTGAACTTCCCCTAATAATCGCTTCCCATTATTTTGGCAAACTATTGAATTTGCATTGACAATCTCCTATACTGCCCCCATGCAAGTGGAAGAAAGCCTTGAAGAGGCTGTTGCCAAACGACGAACGTTCGCTATCATTAGCCATCCCGACGCTGGAAAAACGACTTTAACCGAAAAGCTGCTCCTTTATTCCGGAGCGATCCAAACAGCAGGCATGGTCAAAGGGCGCAAAGACCGCAAGGCTGCGGCCTCTGATTGGATGGCCATGGAGCAAGAACGGGGTATTTCAATCACCTCCTCTGCCATGCAATTTTCCTATAAAGGGATTGTCATCAACGTTCTCGATACACCAGGCCACGAAGACTTTTCTGAAGACACTTACCGTACGCTCACTGCAGCCGATTGTGCCATCATGGTCATCGACGCTTCGAAGGGAGTGGAAAAACAGACTCGCAAACTCTTTGAGGTATGCAGGTTGCGAAAAATTCCCGTTCTTACTTTCATCAATAAAATGGATCTGCCCGGCAGAGAGCCTCTCGAATTAATGAATGAGGTCGAAAACGTCTTACAAATCCAATCATGCGCCTTGAATTGGCCGATCGGAATGGGTAAAGAATTCCAAGGGGTCATGGACCGACAAACGGGTGAATGTATTTTTTTTACAAAGACCTCTATCGGAGGAGCGCGTATGGCCGAGACGACCCGCGCCCCTTTGAATAGCGCGCTGTCCAGAGAACGGATCGGGCAAGGGTATGAGGCCCTATTACAAGAACTAGAACTCCTGGATTCAGCAGGCAACGCATTCGACCGAGATCAATTTTTACAGGGAAATGTGACTCCCGTTTTTTTCGCCTCCGCATTTACTAACTTTGGCGTGGAACCGTTTTTTGACGCCTTCATCCACCTCGCTCCCGCTCCCCATGCACGCCTTGCAAACCGTCTCGACGGCACTGAGATCGAGATCGACCCGATTAAAACGCCTTTTAGCGGCTATATCTTCAAACTTCAGGCGAACATGGATAGGCGCCACAGGGACAACATGGCCTTTATCCGCATTTGTTCTGGTCGCTTTGAGAGGGATCTCATCGTCAAAAATCAACGCCTTGGTAAGGAGACTCGCCTCTCCCGTCCTCACGGTATGATGGCAGGAGGCAGAACCACCCTCGACTATGCTTATCCAGGCGACGTCATCGGCGTCATCAATTCAGGCTTTTTTGCGATCGGCGATACCCTTTCTATCACGGGAGGCTTCCAATTCAAACCCCTGCCCCAATTCCAACCGGAGATTTTTGCCAAGCTCTATCCTAAAGATGTGGGGAAGAGAAAATCGTTCGATAAGGGCGTTTTGCAACTGACCAACGAGGGAGCGATTCAACTACTCCACACCTACGGACAGGAAGGCGATCTCGTTTTCGCAGCCGTAGGCAAGCTCCAATTCGAAGTCATGCAGTATCGATTGAAAGACGAATATGGCGCAGAAACCACCCTTACACCTCTCCCTTATCAGTGCAGTGCTTGGGTGCTTGGAGATATGAACACCCTCTCCAAAACCTCTTCATGCCTCCTAGCGCAAGATAGAAAAGAGCGCCCCATCATGCTCTTTACCAATCAATGGGAAAAGCAATACTGCATCAAGCAAAATCCCCATCACCAGTTTGTGGACATTCTCACATGAGGCAGTTGGCTCACATCAGTTGAATTTGAGGGAGCAGGCTCATAAAAAATTAGACCTCTTTTGAGCCGATTTTCGATGCAAAAATTGGGGGGCAATATCGCGGTTATATACCCGTTCCACCTCAAAGGCACCCAAGAAAATCAACGAACCCTTAGTTACGCAAGAGGTCTATTGAGGAAAACTTGGTGGCATGGAGCGAAAAGTAACGATCAAATCTGGGCGGATCAGATAAAGCGCTGATTGTTTAGCTCCATATCGATTGTGAAAATAGCCACTGGCATCAGAGAGGCATCGGATAGGGAGCGATGAGAAAATCTCGGGCGTTAAAAGAACGAGAAGCGATTCTATAGGGTAAGCAGCTGTAGAGACAATCCGATGGGCTAATTGGATGAGTTCCTGAACGGACTCATCACTGGGGTATGGGCCTGAAAAAAGGATGAGACGGTGGAGCGGCTCCCGATTGCGCGCTGTATTGGTGAGAAGAGAATCGCAGATGCGAGTACCTGTTCGAGGGCCTGAGGAAAATGAAGAAGATTCTATGACAATGACACTTTGAGAATAGCGGGAAGCTGTTTGAGATACAGCCCTTGCAAGCGCTTTACGAAAGCCTTTGAAACGGGCAAGACGGGCAATGATCCAATCGCGCAGCAAGATGGCAAATCGATTGCGTAGAGTCATGAGTCTCGAGGCTGTCTCTGTCGCCAGCAGAAGTCGTCTTGCCACTCTTCTTCTCTCGGCAGTGTAGGTATCAAGCAATATGGGGGATGCCTGCTTTCGATGCACCAGAGCTAATTTCCAAGCTAAATTCAGCGCGTCTTGCAATCCTGTATTCATCCCTTGTCCGCCGATAGGGCTATGCACGTGGGCTGCATCGCCCACTAAAAACACATTTCCTTTTCTGTAACTGCCTATCAAGCGGCTATTGATCCGAAAATGGGACATCCATACAGGATCAATAACACATGTGTCAGAACCAATGCAGCGGCTCACAAGCATCTGAATTTCTGTAAGTGTGGGTATGAGCATTTCCTCGGAAGGGACAATTCCATGACGCATCTTAGACTCTGCAGGAGGGGATGTTTGGCATCTCGGCAGACAAAAAATGAGCCGGTAGCGCTCTACCCCTGGCATAGGAATGACTGCTAGGGTGTCTTGTAAATAGAGGTAGGCCTCATTATGGGGATATTGCCACAGAAGACGGACATCCGCCAAAGAGAAAACCGCTTTCAACGCACGTCCCTCGAAAGGCATTTGCAAGAGTTTACGCACGAGACTATGGGCGCCATCGCACCCGATGAGCCATGAAGCTTCCACGTGCTCTTCTTGTCCCGTCACGCAACTTCGGATATGAGCCTCGATCCCTTGCTCCGTCTCTCTAAAAGAAACAAGCTCCTTCCCCCTTTCTACAGAAAGACCAAAAGAGCGCAAACAGTCGCTGAGAATCTCCTCCGTCTGCTTTTGTTCTAAACTCAAAATGAACGGATAGGGAGAATCCAGGTCTTTGAATTCTACACGGCTTAAATACACCTTCTGGCTGAACGCGTTGACAGCCCGCACAGGCTGCCCTTTATGCAAGAAAGAATCTACAATCCCGAAATCTTGGAAGATCTCCAGAGTCCTTGCCTGGATCGCAAGCGCTTTCGACTCCGTAGAAGGATGGGGGGCGAGGTCAATCAGACGGCAAGGAATCTCATAGCGGGCAAGGGCTGCCGCCATCATCAGTCCCGTGGGACCGGCCCCCACGATCAAGATGGGCTTGTGCATTTGATCCTAAACGTTGTGCGATGGATAGGGCAAAGCCCCCATTTTTGGATCGCCTCTAGGTGTGCCTTCGTACCATATCCTTTATGCTTAGCAAAGCCATAGGAAGGCCACTGTTGGTCATATTCTTCCATCAGTCTATCGCGTGTGACTTTTGCCAAGATAGAGGCGGCCGCAATAGATACGGAAAGAGCGTCTCCGGAGATGATCGGTTTCGCAGGGATGGAAAAGGGGGGAAGCTGATTCCCATCGATTAATAAGTAATCAGGGGCTGAAGGAAGGGAAAAAACCGCTCTTTGCATGGCTAAAAAAGTGGCTTGCAAGATGTTGATTCGATCAATCGTTGGAGCATCCGCCATCCCAATCCCGTACTGAATTTCTGAACAGGCGGTAATCTGATCGTAGAGCTTCTCTCTTTGCCTCGCCGTCAATTGTTTGCTGTCATTGAGTCTCTCCAGAAAAAGGCTCTCTGAAAACAAACAGGCAGCGGCGACGACAGGCCCGGCTAAAGGCCCACGCCCTGCCTCGTCAACGCCAGCGATGCGCACAAACCCTTCGGTGAGCAGTCCCGCTTCGTACAGAGACATTGTGCGCAATCTGAAAAGTTCAGAACTAAGAACCTGCCCCATCTCCAGACGCTTCAGGAGAAGGGGGGGCAGAAGAAACAGAGGCTATTTCTTCTGTTTTGAACTGCTCGCGGAGCTTCGTCGCTTTGCCCGACTTACCACGCAGGTAATAGAGCTTAGCACGACGCACCTTCCCGGAGCGGATCACTTCGATATTGGCAAGTCTTGGGCTATGGAGCAGGAACACCCTGTCCATGCTGGAACCATAAGCAGTACGATACAAGGTAAACGTTTCGGAAAGACCAGTCCCTTTTTTAGCGACTACTGTACCTGTAAATACCTGTATCCGTTCCTTATCTCCCTCGATCACCCGAGTATTCACTCGAACGGTATCCCCAATTGTAAAACTAGGAACCTCTTTCTTCATGTATTCTGCTTCAAGTTGTTCAATAATTGGTGAGCGACTCACTGCTTTTCTCCTTATCAATTAACTCAGGGCGCACGCGCCCTGTTTTGTTCAGCGCCTCTTGTTTGCGCCATTTTCGAATTTCACTATGATTGCCTCCGCAGAGCACTGCGGGAACGGTCAACCCTTCAAATATCTCTGGCCGGGTGTAGTGCGGAGCATCAAAAATCCCCTCTTGAAAAGAATCTTCGCGTACAGCATCAGGATGACCGATCACACCGGGGATAAAGCGAGACACAGCGTCCACAAGGACAATTGCGGCAACACATCCGTTGGTTAATACATAGTCGCCGATACTGATCTCTTCATCCACCTCAATGTCCAGAGCCCTTTCATCAATCCCTTCGTAGTGGCCGCAGAGAAGAATGAGATGCTCTTTTTGAGCCAATTCTTCACATTTCGCCGCGGAGAGAACCGAGCCCTGCGGCGAAAGGCACACAACATGGGAAACGGGCCGTCTCACACTCCGAATCGCTTTGACCACCGGCTCTACCCGTAGAACCATTCCCGGTCCTCCGCCAAAAGGACGATCGTCTACTCGCCTGTGCTTATTCCCAGAAAAATCGCGGATGTCAGTATGATGGATCTCTATCAGCCCTTTTTCGCGGGCTTTCATGAGCATACTGACATCGAAAGGGCCTTGGAAATAGCCTGGGAACAAGGACAGGATATCGATTCGCACTTTAAGAACCCATTGCAAAACTATCCGCCGCCATAAAATCGTCCTTTTGCAACTGCCTCTTACTCTTTTTTACGCTGCGCCCTTGCTTTCTCCCGCTTCGCCACTTTCCTCTCTGTCATCTGTTTGACCACTTCAGGAGCTCTAGCTTTGACGAGAGAACGAACCCGGTCGCTCACTTGCGCGCCATGATCAACCCAATACTGCAATCTTTCGATGTTGAGAGAGTAATTCTCTTGATCAGCACCGAACGGATTATACCATCCAAGCTTTTCCACATATTTTCCGTCTCTAGGCGCACGCTCATCTGTAACGACGATCCGGAATCTTTGGCGGCTATTTGCCCCTTGTTGTCTCATACGAATGACTAATGCCATTTCTTACCTTCGAATTGTGTTTTGATTTCATTGATATTCGGCAGCCCCTTCATCTTTCCTTTGAGATCTGGCATGCCTTTAAATAATTGCTTAACTCTTTTAAACCCTTTTACGAGGCGGTTTACATCCTCAAAATCCACTCCGCTCCCCTTAGCAATCCTCTTGCGGCGGCTTACGGTCAATTCATCCCTCTCTCGCCTCTCAAACGGCGTCATAGAAAGGATGATGGCTTCCATTTTTCCAAATTCCTTATCGGATAGATCAAAATCTCCGCCCCCACCCAGTCCTGGCATCATCTTCAACAAGCTTTTGAGAGATCCCATTTTTTTCACCATGCCCATCTGCTTCAGATAGTCTTCGTAAGTGAAAGAAGCTTTCCGTATCTTTTGCTCGAGCGCTGCACTCTCTTTTTCATCAAAGTGTTCTTGCGCCCTCTTCACGAGATTGATCACATCGCCCATACCCAAAATCCGATCGGCCATAGACCGAGGATTGAAGAGTTGTAAATCGGCGATCTTCTCCCCTATCCCCTCGAATTTTAAGGGTTTCTTAGTCACTTCTCGAATCGAAATCGCAACCCCTGCTCGCGCGCTCCCATCGAGCATCGTGAGAATCGTGCCCGTAAATTGTACCCGCTTATCGAATTCAGCGGCCGTTTTTACCGCATCTTGTCCCGTGGCTGCATTCGCTACAAAGAGAACTTCGCGAGGCAGGAGGAGCATTTTCATCTCTTCCAATTCTTGCATCAGCGCTTCATCTAGATGAAGCCGTCCCGCCGTATCGACGATCAATACATCAAAAGACCCCTCTTGAGCCCTCTCCTGCGCTTTGCGGGCGACTTTCAAAGGATTGTTCTCCCCCTCGATCGCAAAAACCTCAATAGCAATCTCTTTCCCCAGTTTTTGCAACTGCTGCACGGCTGCAGGACGCTGTAAGTCGCATGCAGCAAGGAGAATCTTTTTATGGGATTCCTGCTTTTTGATAAAAGCGGCCAGTTTCGCACAGGAAGTCGTTTTTCCCGCCCCCTGCAAACCGCAGACCATAATCACGGATACCTTCCCCTTAAGATCGAGAGGAGCCTCATCGCCCCCCATCAAGAGAACAAGCTCATCGTGCACGATCTTAATGAATTGCTGGCCGGGGGCAACCGACTTGAGCACTGACTCTCCAAGCGCTCTCTCTTTCACCCGCTTGATGAATTCACTCGCCACTTGATAATTCACATCAGCATCGAGCAAAGCCAGGCGCACCTGACGTACTGCATCAGAAATATTTTCTTCGCTTAAGACCTTTTTTCCAGAAAGACTGGAAAAGAGATTTTGGAACTTTTCTGTTAAAATGCCAAACATGGTAAGACCTGACTTAGAGGATGTCTACAAAGTAAAGTTCCATCGATTTTCGGGTTCTTTTGAGCCGATTTTCGATTTAAATTTCTGGGGCAATATCGACACCAAGTATATTGCCCCAGAAATTGCAATCGAAAATCGGCTCAAAATAATCCAGAAAATCAATGAATCCTTACTTTGTAGACATCCTCTTAGCCTACGAGGATACTCGAGAAAGTTGTTGCATTTCAAGAAAAAAGAAACGCTCCCTTCCAGACCAATCAAAACAAAGTTCTTGCTTGCACCAAATAGGCGAAGAAAAAATTTGTTTTAACGCAGACCCCTGCAAGGCACCGATCTCCAAAAAGAGGCGGGCTCCTGGATTCAAATATTCAGGCAATTCTCTTGCCAGACGCTCATAAAACTCTGTCCCCAAACTGCCTCCGACTAAGGCAATTTTTGGCTCATAATCACGTACGGAGGAGTCTAAAGTAAAATATTCATGCGACGCCACATAGGGTGGATTACACACGATGAGATCCGCTTTTTTCCCTGCAAAGGGCGCTAGCAAATCCCCTTCATAGCAAACCACCTCCGCCTCATTGAGGCGTGCATTGAAAGAGGCGAGCTCGAGAGCGTCTTTGGCGATATCCGAAAGAGAGATGGACCAGGAGGGGAATTGCTTTTTAAGACTAATCCCTATACACCCTGTCCCGGTGCATAAATCCCAGAGGGTTTTGTGTGAAAAGCCCTGCATCCGCTTAACAATGTGATCAACCAAAATCTCTGTTTCAGGGCGTGGAATTAGAGCCCTCGCATCCACCTGAATCCGGCACTGAAAAAATTCTATCTCGCCTAAAATATACTCGAGAGGGCATCCCTTACCTAACTGCTTCAGCCCCGCCCGCACCCTTTCCTGTTCGCTCTCTACAATAGGCCGGTCGAACTGCTGATATAGCTCAATGCGCTTGAGACCCAACACAAAGGCGATTAATCCCTCAGCCATCCGGCGCGAACGAACAACCCTCTTCTCCTCCAAATATTGAGTAGAGAGCGTAAGAATCTCCGAAACCGTTTTCATTCTTTCAATTTTTCTTGATAGAAGTGATTGACAAGCGGCACGGTTAGATCGTCCAAATCACCCTCCATCACGCGATCCAGCTTATAGAGGGTCAAGTCAATCCTGTGGTCGGTCACACGGTTTTGCGGAAAATTATAGGTGCGAATTCTCTCAGAGCGGTCTCCGCTACCCACTTGACTCGACCGAATCGCAGACATTTCTGCGGCAGCCTTGCGCCTCTGCTCTTCCGCGATACGCGATACAAGAAGACGCATCGCCTTCTCTTTGTTTTTGTGCTGACTGCGCTCTTCTTGACAAGCAACCACCGTTCCCGTTGGAATATGAGTAATCCTCACGGCCGAGTCAGTTCGGTTAACGTGCTGTCCTCCTGCACCAGAAGCTCTATAAGTATCGATTTGCAGATCCTTCTCGTCTACCTGAATCTGCTCATCTTCATCAGGCTCCACAAGAACCGCAATAGTAATGGCCGAGGTATGCACCCGTCCTTGCGTCTCGGTATCGGGCACCCGTTGAACGCGGTGCGTCCCCGCCTCATACTGCATAAGCCGGAACACGTTGTGCCCAGAAAGAGATAAGATGTACTCTTTATACCCGCCTAATTCGGAAGGAGACGCGGAAAGAATTTCCCGTTTCCACCCTTTTTTTTCAGCATAGTATTGGTACATTCGAACGCAATCGGACACGAAAAGAGCCGCCTCGTCGCCGCCCGTTCCTGCGCGAAGCTCGAGGATCACGCCTCGGCTATCTCGAGGATCTGGGGGAACGAGAAGATTTTGTACCTGGCTCGTCAGCTCTTCACGAGTAACCTCGAGATGGGAGATTTCCTCGCGCAAGAGATGCTGCATTTCGGGATCAGCTTCTGTGATAAAAAGAGCTCGATTCTGATCGAGCTGCCTTTCCACAGATTGCAAATGAACCCAGACACCCTGAAGTGTACTAAGCTGGGCATGTTCCTGCGCAAGCTGCCGATACCGTTTCTGATCAGAGAGAATATCGGGAGAACCCAGTTGCGCCTCGACTTCCGCGAGTCGAGACAAGAGCTTCTCTACCTTATTCTTCACTTTTTCTTCTTCGGTTCCTTCGCCTTACTTTTCTTCGCCTCTTCTTGTTTGTCCTGAGCTTCCTTTACCTCTGCCGCTTTACGCTGGTACTTCTTCGCAAACTTATCTACTCTTCCCTCGGAATCAACGAACTGGTTCGATTTCGTAAAGAAAGGGTGCGAAGAAGAGGAAATAGGAACTCGGCAGACAGGATACTCTTTGCCTTCAAATTTTTCCTTGTCTTTTGGCTGTAATGTGGTCCCGATCAGGTAAGTCGATCCCGTAGACGAATCTACGAACAGAACTTCATGGTAAGGGGGATGAATCTTTTCTCTCATAATACCGCTCTCCGAATAAACCCCACCAACTATATCTTTCATCCCTGAAAAAAACAAGACCGGTATTGCGAACCATCCCATTTTATTCGGATAGGTTCCACCTCACCCCTCCCTCAAAATGGTAAAAAAATATTGAGATAGCATTATGTTGAATAATATTAATTGTTGTCATAAAATTTCACTTAAAGAAAAAAACATGGTGATTGCATGAATAGAGTCGATAATAACAATATTTTTTTAAACACAAGTGGCGCCATCGCTGCAATAGCAGCAGCCAGCGCTTACGCTATTTTCGATAGCACTGTTACAGCGGTAGCCTGCGGCGCTATTGCCTTTGGAGTGTGCCAATTCATCAACACCAATCCACAACCAGAACGCAGACAGCATGAGCCGAATATCCCCATACGAGCTCATTACCCACCACAAGACCCCCTATCTCCTGCAACACCTCCCAACAGGTACCCAGACTTAGGGGAGATGTCTCATAGGGATTTAAGCAACCCATATGACCAGGTTTTAGGTCCTCAAGGGGGTTCGAACCCAAGACGCGTTCGGCATGTACTACAAGCGGCTAATTACCAGGCCAATCATCCGCCGATGGTCGCCCCACAGATCACATCCCAGTTAAGGACAGTATCGGAAGTATATCAGCTTGCACCGCTGCCTCCAATAAATCCAAATCTAGACTCAAACCCATAAAACGTTTTCAAAAGGCCGCCGCGCGCGTCGTGCGCGGCGTTCAAACAAAAAAATCGCAAGAAACCCCCTGTTCTGGTAAAATTTTCTTTCATGAGCACGCAGTTTTCCCTACCCACAACACCACCTCCTATCAAGTGGCTCCTCATCCCTACACTCCTCCTTTCTTTCTTATCGCCATTGCTCAGCAGCTACCTCGCCCTCTCAGTACAAGACATTTTCCATGGTTATGTATGGCAATTCATCACATACCTCTTTCTCCACCCCTTTCCCAGTGGCCTATTACACCTCGCTTTCAATGCATATCTCATCTGGATTTTCGGCGCACAGCTTGTAGACCGCCTCTCTGCCATCCCCTTTTTAATCCTCTATCTCGGATCAGGACTGTTAGCCGGCCTCCTCGCATTTACCGCCATGCTCCTCTTCTCATCACCTGCCCTCTTCATGGGCAGTTCCCCCGCTCTTTACGCTCTTTTAACCAGCTGGTGCCTTCTCAATGCGGACGCAAAACTTCTCCTTTTTTTTGCCCTCCCCTTCAAAGCGCGTAATGTCTTAGGACTCCTCATAGGTTTTAATCTCCTTCTCGACGCATCGCACGCGGACTGGCCATCGTTTTTCTCCTACAGCGGCGCGATTCTATTCGGATATCTCTTTACAGTACTATTTTGCAAAACAATGGGACCTCTTTCTTTTCTCCATCCCCTGGAAAAACGACTGTTAAGCCTCTTCGAACGCCTCAGCCACATTGGAGAAAAAGCCTATCGCCGTACAAAAATTTATGATTTCAAATCAGGAAAACCGATTTTGAATGACGAAGAATTTATGGATTCGATCTTATCGAGGATCTCTCTCTATGGGAAGGAGACTTTGACTGCCGAAGAGAAACACCGGATGGATCAGATCGCCAAAAAGAAATCACTGTAAAGCGTCTCGCTCCGCCGCCATAACGGCCGCTTTAACCGCCAGAAATCCGTGGAGCTGCCCCTCTTCGTAGCGGAAATGGGGATGCAGCTCCAAATCAGGAAAATCGTTCGGCTGCATTAGATCATCGTCTGTGACGTGCGGCACGATCTGCTGCGCCACTCGCAGCAGCTGCTTCCTTTGACTGTTGATCAACTCGTCTAGCAACGCAAGAAGCTCCATCAGGTATTCAATATATTTCTCGTTTTTTGAAAAAACTCTCGCATGAGAAGAGCCGCCTCTTCTTGCAGAATCCGGCTTGAGATCTCCATAGAGTGGATGGGATGCTTATGAGCAAAGAGATCCATCCAACTTCCATGCACGCCAACCCGGAGATCGGGAGCCGCCCAAACCAGACGATCTACTCGGGAGGCAAGCAGCGCCCCTGCGCACATCGCGCAAGGCTCCAGAGTACAGTAAAGAGTCGCCCCCGTCAGACGCCAATTCTCTAAAACAGCAGCGCCCGCCGAAAGACAGATCATCTCAGCGTGCGCCGTCGCATCTTGCAACAATTCTACTTGATTATGCCCTCGAGCAATAATCCTCTCCTTGTGCACGAGAACAGCCCCCACAGGAACCTCATCCTCTTCAAATGCTTTTTTTGCCTCTTTCAGCGCCTCGCGCATAAAGCGCAGATCCTGATCGGAATTCACTAGACCTCTTGCGTAACTAAAGTTCTGTCGATTTTCTGGTTCTTTTGAGCCGATTTTCGATTTAAAATTGGGGAGCAATATACTGTTGTCGATATTGCTCCCCAATTTTGAAGTCGAAAATCGGCCAAAATAATCCAAAAAATCAACGAACCATTAGTTACGCAAGAGGTCTACTGTCGCCCCGTTGTCTGAAGCCGTTGCTGTAGCGCCCGATTTTGCTTTTTCAAAGCCTCCACATCCGCTGCATACTTCTTCATGACGCCCGCTAGTTTATCTTCATATTTTTCATTGAGGCGAACGAGCTCTTTTTGGCATTTGGCAAGCGCCTCTTCCAAATTTTGCTGCTGCGCCGTTTGCACCCCTTGCGTCTTCTGTTGTAAATCCTCATTCTCAGCCATTGTACGCAGGCGAGTAAAAACCGTTTCAGGGAAGACCACCTGATTTAATACAGAAAAAAGGTAGACAGACAGCGCGCTAAAACGTTGAATCGCACCTTCTAAAATTTGCTCGCTTTGCTCCTCGGTTAGCTGCTTGATAGAACCATAATCGGATGCGATTTTTTCCAACCTCTCTGCAAAATGGGTATAGAGATCGCCATGCTTAAAAACCCAGCGGTTCACCACCCACTCTATGAGCTCCTCATTGCCTGCCAACAAATCCTTTTCATAGACTGCAAAAATTTCCTCAGCAGTCAAACGATTGATGGGGCGATGGCCGAAATGGGTACGAAAAAAGGCAGGACTCCCGGGAAGATGATCCGTTCTAATATCTCTTTTAATCGCCTTCAGAACTTGAGGAATCCAGCTCTGTATAGTTTGAAATTGATTGTTCATAGCCTACCGTCAAAAGGGTGATAAATAAGTGAGACCAGCATAGCATCTGTAAATTCAAAAAGCAACGCATCCAGGAGAGGAGTTGATCGTTTATCCTAAATCAGGTACAATGCCCGCAGTTGACTTAAACATTCAAGCGGAGAACCTCCTCGATGTCTTTAGACAAAGGTACCAAGGAAGAAATCACAAAAAAATTTCAGTTACACGAAAAGGACACCGGTTCTGCCGACGTCCAAATCGCCATTCTAACTGAAAGAATTACTGAACTTACTGAGCATCTCAAACTGGCTCCAAAAGATCATAGCTCTCGGCTCGCTCTTCTAAAACTCGTCGGCCAAAGGAGAAAGTTGCTCGACTATCTCAATTCGACCGACACGAAGCGCTATCAAAATTTGATTGTCCGTTTGAATCTCAGAAAATGATTCTCAATGAGGGGGCCAACCCCCCCTCTCATTTCGGTGTTTGTATTTTAAATCGACTTCTTTTAACCTGATCCGCTTACCCTATTTGGAGAAATGTAGTGATGCTTCACCGAGAAACGATTTCGCTTAAAGTCGGAAAAAGAACTCTCAAGTTCGAGACTGGAAAGATCGCCCGTCAAACCAATGGAGCTGTGATGCTGCACTGCGACGACACCGTAGTGTTCTCTTCAGCATGCGCTTCCGCCACTGCGGGAGAGGGAATCGATTTTCTTCCCTTGCGCGTCGATTATCAGGAGAAGTACTCCGCTGCTGGCCGTACAGCCGGTGGATTCATCAAACGGGAAGGCCGCCCCACAGAAAGGGAAATCCTTACGAGCAGGCTCATCGATCGCCCCTTGAGACCCATGTTTGAAGAGGGCTATCACAATGAAGTGCAAGTACTTGCCTATGTCTTCTCCTATGACGGAATCGTCATTCCGGACGTCCTCGCCATTTGCGCAGCGTCAGCCGCTCTCGTTATTTCTGATATTCCCCTGGTGAAACCCATTGGCGCCGTCCGTATGGGAATGATCGGCAACGAATTCATCGTAAACCCAACAGTCGAGGAGATGAAAACCTCTAGGTTGGATTTAGTGTTGGCCGGTACAGAAGATGCCATCTTGATGATCGAGGGATTCTGCGATTTCCTGACTGAGGAAGAGGTTCTCTCAGCCATCGAAACGGGGCAGGCGGCCATCTCTGCTATTTGCAAGCATCTAGCCCAGTGGCGCGAAAAAATCGGCAAACCGAAAAAACTCGATACCCTGCACCAGATTCCTCACGCCATCAATCAAGCAGTGAAAGCCTCTGCAAGCTCCCTCATTGAAGCCGCACTCCGTATCTCCTCAAAACAGGAGAGAGAAAAAACGCTTGCTGAGATTCAGGCAACTGTTCTGAAAAATCTCATTCCTCAGGAAGGGGCTACGAAACAACTACAAGCAGACGTCCTCCTCTCTTATAAAAATCTCCAATCGTCCCTGATGCGTAAAATGGTGCTGGAAGAGCGACGTCGTATCGATGGCAGAGGACTGAAAGATGTCCGCCCCATCGATATTGAACAATCGATTCTTCCTCGCACACATGGCAGTTCCCTCTTTACCCGCGGCGAGACGCAAACGATCGCTGTGTGTACGCTCGGAGGAGAGAGTTCTGCGCAACGTTTTGAAGATCTCAACGGCGATGGATTTGCCCGCTTTTATTTGCAGTATTTCTTTCCTCCTTTCTCTGTGGGAGAAGTGGGCCGTATGGGTTCTCCCGGACGGCGTGAGATCGGACATGGTAAATTAGCGGAACGTGCGCTTGCAGCCATCCTCCCCAGACAAGAAGATTTTCCCTATGTCATTCGGATTGAATCGAACATCACCGAATCCAACGGCTCTTCCTCTATGGCCTCCGTCTGCGGGGGATGTCTTGCACTCATGGACGCAGGCGTGCCGATCAAACGACCCGTTGCAGGAATTGCCATGGGCCTCGTCTTGGAAGATAACAGTCATGCCATCCTCTCCGATATTCTCGGAGCCGAAGATGCTCTTGGGGATATGGATTTCAAAATTACGGGAGACGAGCAGGGGATCACTGCCTTCCAGATGGATATCAAGGTCGAAGGGATCACTCATGGGATCATGAAAAGTGCCCTTGCCCAAGCTAAAGAAGGACGCGTTCATATTCTGCAAAAGATGCTTGCTGCATGCCCGCGCTCGAAAGAGGAGATGTCCTCTTACGCTCCGCGTATTGAAACGATGCAAGTAAAGCCCAGCAAAATTGGGATTGTTATCGGCCCTGGCGGAAAGCAGATTCGCGCTATCATCGAAGAAACAGGAGCTCAAATCGATATCAACGATAGCGGCCTGATTAGCATTGCCTCGGCGAGTGTTGAAGCGATGAACCGCGCCAAGCAGATCATCCATGGACTTACAGCAGAAGCTGAGATCGGCAAAATTTATTCAGGACCCATTACCTCGATTATGCCTTTTGGCTATTTCGTCGAGATCTTCCCAGGCAAGGAAGGGTTGTGCCATATTTCAGAAATCGCCTATGAAGGACGCCTGCAAGATATCCGCGACGCCAAATTCCGCGAAGGGGATCTCATCGAAGTGAAAGTACTCGATGTCGATGACCGTGGAAAAATCAAATTGAGCCAAAGAGCAGTTCTTGAAACGCACCGTCATTCGCATCGTTAACGCTAGGCGAGACTATGCAACGCACACTCGCTAGGGAACTTGCTAGTCAGATAGGCAAGCCAGTTTCTGTCCGCGGCTTTCTCAACAATCTGCGTACATTTGGCAAACTCTCGTTTCTCCTTCTCCGAGACCGCACAGGCCTGGTTCAGATCGTCATTGAAAAACCGGAAGAGATCAGCAAACTCCAGAGTCTTCAGCCTGGGTCGATCCTTCTCGTGCGCGGACGTGCGTCCGCTTCTGCAGAGGCAGCTCTCAAAGTAGAGATCGTAGACCCCCATATCACAGTGGAAAATCCCATTTGCGATGTCCCTCCGATCGAATACTATAAGCCGCAGCTCCACAATGACCTCGAATTCATTTTGGATCATCGACCGATAGCCCTCAGGAATCGGCAGCTCGAGGCAATCTTCAAAATTCAATCAGCAATCGCCCACGCATATCGACACTACATGCACCATATCGTGCAAGCAGTGGAGTATTTTGCCCCCAATATTATTGGAGCTTCCTCCGAAGGGGGCGCCGAGTTTTTCCACGTCGACTATTTCGGCTATACAGCCACTCTCGCCCAAAGCAGCCAGCTCTATAAGCAGATTCTCGTGGGAGTTCACGAAAGAGTATTTGCGCTCATGCCCTTTTTCCGCGCTGAACCCTCTCAAACTTCCCGCCACCTTTCTGAAGGGAAACAATTTGAATTTGAAATGGGCTTTTTCAACCATTGGTCTGAAATCCTCGATATCCAAGAGGGGTGCATTAAATGCATTGTCCAGTACCTTAATGAGCATACGCAGCAAGAGATCCTGACACTCGGCCATCCGATTGTGCAAGCTCCCGCCAATACTCCTTTCCCGCGCCTCACCTTTGCAGAAGCGCAGCAACTCTATTTTACACGCACCGGCATTGACGAGCGGCAAGAGCCAGATTTAAGCCCTGCGGCAGAGCGCGATCTATGCACGTGGGCCCTTGCAACCCATGGGACAGATCTTATCTTCATCACCGACTGGAAAACAGCCAAACGCCCTTTTTACGCGTATCCTAAAGAAGAGAATCCCGAGCTGACAAATACATTCGATCTCCTCTGCGCTGGAACTGAGATCACCTCAGGAGGCCAGAGGCGCCATACCTATGCGTCGATGATTGAAGGACTTCGCCTGAAAGAGATGGATCCCTCCCAATTCACCGATTACCTAAGCATTTTCAAATATGGAATGCCACCTCATGGCGGCTTTGGGATGGGACTCGAAAGGCTCACCATGACGCTCCTCAAGTTGAAAAACATTAGAGAAGCCTCCCTTTTCCCTTCCGACACAAAACGGATCGCAGCCGTTCGCATCAAAGCGCACCTCTTTTTCGGAGGCGAAAATATTCGTAATGAGATCATCCGCAGATGCAAAGATCGCCATATTCCCTTTGAACACCTCACCCACGAGCCAACGCCCACCAGTGAGGATTCAGCGCGTGTACGCAATACCCTTCCCGAAGAGGGCATCAAAGCACTCATCTTGAAAGGAAAAAATTCCAAGAAAAATTACCAATTCAATATTCCTTCCCATCTCAAGCTCGATGCAAAGGCCGCCTCTGTGGCCGTGGGGGAAAAATGCGAATTCGAAGATCCTGCCCTCATTCAAGAGCGCTACGGCCTCGTCGTCGGAGGCGTGCCCCCTTTTGGCAATCTCCTGAATCTTGAGAACTTTTTTGATGAAGGGATCGCTCATCTACAAAGAGTTGCCTTCAACTGCGGACTCTCCACAGAATCGATCGTTATGCAAGCCAAGGATCTCATCCTCCTTGCCGAACCCAAACTCGGCAAATTCACGAAAGAATAGCGGGCTAGAGGCTTTCAAATCGAATAAAACAGCGCGGTTAATATTAAGTCAATATTGACCGCGCTGTTTTATTCGATTTTAGAGAGATTTCAATGCGATTTTCTTGGGTGCCTTTGAGGTGGAACGGGTATAGCCTCTCTGCAGAAGCTTTTTCTTTTCGGTCTGCAGGCGATCGATCTCCTCTTGAACTCTTTGCGCTTTTGCCCGATTTTCGGCGGCCAATTCATTATGGCGCCGCGTTTCTAAAAGAGCCCGATCCTCAAATTGCAAGCGCTGCGCCTGATCCTCATGCCTTAAAGCTCTCGCTTCAAAGCCCCTCTTCATCTCTTCCAGCTCTTCAATCTGCTGATCGATCTCTGCTACCTGCATGCTCTTTACTGCGCCCCTCGACGTCTCCGTGGCAGGTAGCCGCCCCGCAAGCATCGCATAGCGCTCGTCTATGGATTGCACAGGGCTTTGCCTCACAATGAAGTGGGTATCAATCGCAGTAAATGCCCAAACGACTGTAAATAAAGATAATGTAGTATAAAAAGCACGCTTCATCTGCATAAAAACCTACTCTGCCCACCTATACAGAAACAGAAGAGGAATAGCAAGTGCATCAAAATATCCAGCCTATTACAATTACGGCATGTTACGCATTATAACCTGCTTAGTTTTGCTTTTTCTTAGCTCAACTCTTCACCCCTCCCCTCTGCAGGAGCGCTTAAAGACAGCCCAGAGCGGCGATTACCTCGTTCTTGAAGGCGGAAAGAGGTTCACAGTGATCTCCGTGCACTCGATCACTTGCTCTTCTCTCGTGCTCGAGGAAATCAGCGTCCCTTCTTCACATCTCAAGGCGCCTCCTCCCTCTTGGCCGGAGTGGGTCGAAGCGGGAGCTCCAGGACATAGCTCCTGGTCCATGATCGAACTCGACATCCCCAATGGCACTATTTTGGAATGCTACTCTTTTACCCGCCAAGCATGGATCCAAATCGCGCCCAACGAGAGCCTCCTTGCTACCCTGCTTCGCCTCCCCCTATCCCCTCTTTCCTACGATAAAAGACGCCACATCGGCCCACCCCCTCCCCATGGGGAATTAGATACCCGAAAACTCTGGGAGCCGCCCATTGTATTCGAAGGGCAAAAAAAAATGGACGTGCATTGCGACGCCTATGAGACAACCTGGCCTCAAGACAACAGCGTCCTTGCAGGAACAACCCTGTTGCTCTATTTTGATCGAGACTTATGCTTCCCCTTTCCCTCCTGGATTCAAATCGAGGCTACCCCCCTAGCACTCTCGCTACGCGCAATCGACGCTGGGAAAAACCTCCCCTCGCCCCACCATTTTTTCCCCCGTAGAACACCCGAATTCGTAGGTTCTGCACAGAAACTAGGCAATAGCCTGCGCCTTGTAATAAAAAGCCCTAAATATTTTAAAAAATTTGAACTCTTCGCGGTCGACATTACAAGCTGCAGCAAACAGATTCACCCGATCCCCACCGTACTCGAAATTCATGAAGACGGGACGCTCTCTTTAGACATTGCCAATGAGATTCTGAACCAAACCCTAACGCCTTCACATCGCTATACCTGGCTGATCATGCCAGAGGGGTATAGCCAATCCTATTCCGAGACCTCACGGCCCTTCCTCTGGGAATGAGAGAGTGTTGGGTGCCTTTGAGATGGATTTCGTCGCTTTTCGGGATATATTATAGATTAAAAAAACAGTTGTTTCTATATAATATAAACAATTTAATAACGTTAACATAAAACCATTAATCCCGAAAATCCCGTTCCGTTACTTTCCAGGTGAAAGCATCCCTTTGACCGACTGCGGAACCATGTTATACAACAAAGAGGACCGCAAGTGCGGTTTCAAGGAGGACGATAGTCCTCTTGCGGTATAGTGCAAAAATCCCTTATTATCTGTTCGCTTAAGGGAGTTTTGCCGGTATGTTTTTCAAAAAATTCATTGCCTTCCGCGTTTTAGGGAAGCTGCGCCGGCAACTCGGCCAGCTCCACCGCCTTTACAAAGCTAAAGCGCATCGTCTTGACATCCATGCAAAGCAGCAAATACAAACGCAGCTCTCTCAGTTCCGTATTACTCTTCTCGAAAAAGATGCAGAAGGGGCATTACAAGCCAGCCACCAATTGCAAGCCAGCGCCCTCCGCTTCATGCCGAAAACCCTGTGGGACAAGGCGCGGGATTTCGTGGGCGCTATCGGTTTTGCTCTCCTGGTCGCAGTCGTTATCCGTACTATGTGGTTCGAGCCTTATACAATCCCAACCGGCTCTATGCGTCCCACTCTGAAAGAGGGGGATTTCCTGGTCGTCTCCAAAACCGATTATGGGATCAATGTGCCCCTGCAGCCGGCGCACTTTTATTTCGATCCAAAGCTTGTGCAGAGAGGCGGCATCTTCGTCTTTTCAGGAGACAAGATGGACATTCCCGATTCTGATACGACCTATTTTTATCTTTTTCCTGGGAAAAAACTGTACGTCAAACGGCTTCTCGGCAAGCCGGGCGATACACTCTACTTCTACGGTGGGAATATCTATGGAATCGATGCGGCAGGGAACGAACTCAAGGAACTTAGAGAGTCCTCCTGGTCTCAATCTCTTGAACATATCCCCTTCATCCGCTTTGACGGCAAAGTCGACGCCTCCTTATCGAAACAAGGAATTTTTACTGAAGCGCTCTTTTCTCAAATGCACAAACCGATCGCCAAGCTATCCCTCACCCCGATTGGAACCATTGCGGGTGAAATGTTGCCGGGAACAGCTGATCGCTATAGCGATCTTTGGGGCTTTAAAAATTACGCGATGTCAAGACTGTTAACTCCTGAACAAGCAAAGCAACTGCATCCAAACGCTTTCCCCGAAATAGGAGAAGGTCCCCTCTACTTAGAACTAACTCACCACCCTAGCTTACAAGGCGCGCAACTGGCTCGCGATGAGAATAACCGCCTCCGTCCCGATCTTGCTGTAAGCACCTCTCTGCTTCCTTTAAACCAATCCCATATCGAAGAGATTGCGCGTCACCTTGTCACCTGCCGCTTCATTGTTGAAAATGGGGTCTCCTACCGCTACGGCTTCAATCTGAAGAATCCCTCCGCTCTCTCTTATTTGCCGCGCCTCCCTGACGTTCCTGACGGCACCTATGAAATCCAAAACGGCAAGGCCTACCAGATTCTTCTGGGCGGAATCACAAAACAACTGCCTCTAGAGCATCCCCTATATAGAACCGATCCAGAGCGTCTACAACTGCTCTATAACCTAGGTATCGAATTCATCAATTACTACAGCCCCTCTAAAAATAACCGTCTTCACCCCTCCCGTTATGCCTATTTTCGGGATCAAGACCTTTATCTTTTCGGAGCGCCCATCATCAAAAAAGAAGATCCTGCACTCACCTCTTTTTTACAAAGGGAACGGGAAAAACAATCAATGTCCACCTCGGTACGCCCTTACTTCCCCTTTAAAGACGAGGGAGCGCCCCTGAATAGCGACGGATCGTTGAATGTGGACTTCATTCGCAAGTATGGCCTTACTGTGCCAAGCAAAATGTATCTAGCTCTCGGAGATAATCACGCGATGAGCGCAGATAGCCGTCAATTCGGTTTTGTGCCGGAAGATAACATCCGCGGCGGCCCCAGCTTCTCATTCTGGCCGCCTGGCGCCCGCTTTGGACAGCTTCCTCAACCATCCTATCCTCATCTCACCTTTCCCAATCTCTTCGTTTGGTGCGGAGCGATTCTCATAGGGATAAGCTCCTCCATTTACGTAAGACGTAAGCTCCGAAAACCGTTCGATTTTGAACGGGATTTATATCACTCTAAGGGGAATTGTCAAACATAATCCTGTGATGACAGCAAGCGACATGACGAACATCTTCCTTGCCCAAACGGGATTGCTTTTGCACCAAAAGCCCTGTACACAACACCAAAGCCACACACCTCCTAAAAGGGCTGTGACCAAGCCGTAGAGTCTTCCTGTATAACCGAAAAAAGTAGGCATTAGCGAGACCGCCAGAAAAGCCACGATATAGAGGAGCATGTGTATTTTCGTAACACGCATGCCCCTTTGTATTGGCAATACAGGAATGGCTGCCGCTTCGTATTCTTTGAGACGGTAAATAGCGATCGCGTAGAAATGGGGCATCTGCCAGAGCATCAAGATCGCAAAGAGCATTAAAGCTCCCCCATCCAAAACGCCTGTAACAGTGCAGTATCCAACAACAGGCGGGATAGCGCCTGCAATAGCGCCGATGAGCGTTCCATATTCAGAGCGATATTTCGAAATGGTGTACAAAACAAGATAGACAAACAATCCAACGAGCGCAAGGATTGCGGACAGCACGTTCGCAAACAAGGCAAGGCTTACGGTTCCTAGCACGCCGAGAATCAGCGCAAATCTCTTAGCTTCCGGCAAGGCAATCTCTCCTCTCACAAGCGCCCTTTGCTTGGTTCTCTCCATCTGCGCATCGCGCGCCCTATCAATGCAATTATTGGCTACACACCCCGTTGCAACAATGAGGGATAGTCCCATGAGAGACGCTGCAAAAAGAGGACTATCAAATTGCCCTTGCGCAGCAAAGGCAAAGCCGCCCGCGCAGGTCATCGCGTTCCCCATGACAATCCCGGGCTTGGTGAGCCCTATATACGTTTTGAGAATGAACAAACTATTTGATCTAACGACTCTTTCCATGTACACTCTTATTCAAGTATGAAAACGTTTATTTTTTTCGCTTTAACCAGTTGTCTTACGCTCGCATCGTGTGCCCGCTCTCCTGCTCCTCAGACTCACGCCTCCTGCGGCTGTGGCTGCGCCTCGGGTTGTGAATGCGGGGCTACTTGCTGCTCTGAACATAATGCCACACGCCGTTAGAATCTGAAGATCTAGCCCGCATTTCTCACATATTCCGGGAAAATCTGAACGATCTGTGTGAGAAATGCGGGCTAGTGAGAATGCTCCATAGGCATCTCTTCCTGATTCATATCGGACATCACCCGATCGTTCAAATCAGACATAATCCAAAGGGAACCGATAGCTACGATAAGCAACACCATCACCATAAAGCCAAAGATCAGCGTCTCCCAGCGAGGAGATTCTTCCTTCCCTAAGTGCAGGAAATAGAGGAGCTGAAAGATGGCCTGCACAAGCGCAAACCCAACAAGCGTATAAACTAGGGCTTTGCCCGATAGCACACCTATCATAACACACGAAAACGAGGCTGCCGTCAAAAGGATGGAAGCGGTAAATCCAATGACATAGGATTTAGGCGATCCATGCCACTCTTTTTGGATCTGTTTCAAACTGAGTTCAGAATCCATTCAAATCACTCCCATCAGGTAAACGAAGGTAAATATAAAAATCCATACCAAGTCCAAGAAATGCCAAAACATACTGAATACAGCGAGCCTTCGAAAGGTATGGACAGTCACTCCGTAAAAAGCCACTTGCCCCATCATCACAGCCATCCACAGTAAGCCAACAGATACGTGAAATCCGTGTGTCCCTACAAGGGCGAAAAAGGAGGAGAGAAAGGCAGATCTTTGCCAGCTATTCCCTTCATGGACTAAATGGGAAAACTCTGATAATTCGATCGCCACAAAACAGGCGCCCAATAAGAAGGAAGCAGCCAGCCACACGATGATTTTCTTTTTCTTGTTGTGCAAAGCGGCTAGCATGGCAAAACCGCACGTCACACTGCTCATCAATAAGGCCATTGTTTCGACAATCGTGGAGGGAAGGCTAAAAAGCTGCCTCGATGAGGGACCGCCAAAGGTGCTATTGTGCAGTACGGCATACGTAGCGAAGAGACTCGTAAATAACAGGCAGTCGGTCATGAGATACATCCAAAAACCTAAAATGGTCTTGGAAAACGTATCCTGGTGCGGATCTGGCGTGCGGGTATCTGCATGGGGGTCGCGGGTATGGTGGATCGTCAAAGAATGGTCCATATTATCCTTTATAAAGCCCTGAATGCGCGGCATCCATTTTTTTCACTTGCGCAGCTGTGATAAGCTCATACTCATCTGGGCCTGAAAGGCGAAAAATAAGTAATGCCACCGTAGCTGCAAAACTGAAAAGAGAAAGCCAGGTGATATGCCAGGTCATGGCAAAGCCGAAGACTAGGGTTGACAGTCCTAGATACATGCTGACAGGGGTGTTCTTGGGTAAGTGAATATCTTCATACCCTCGTTGCCGCGGCGCCGCACCATGCTTCATGGCCCAGAAAGGATCGCGCTGATCAACTGTAGGCAAGATGGCAAAATTGTAGATGGGAGGAGGAGAGGAAACAGACCACTCCAGCGTTCTGCCATTCCATGGATCTCCTGTTTTATCTAAGTGTTTTTTCCTGTTTTTAATGCTCACATACAGATCGTAAAGCTGGATGCTTATACCGCATAAAATAAGCAGAGCCCCTATTCCCACTAATTTGAATAAGGGATTCCAGCCTGTAGCTGCCTCATAGTGATCGAGCCGTCTTGTAGCTCCCATAAAGCCGAGCATGTAAAGGGGCATGAAAGCGAGCAAGAATCCAGTAAACCAAAACCAAAATGCATAGCGGTTTAATCGTTCATTCAGGAGAAATCCGGTACACTTGGGAAACCAGTAAGTGAATGCAGAAAAAAAGCCAAAAAGCACTCCGCCAATGATCACACCATGAAAGTGGGCAATCAGGAAAAGGCTATTGTGTACCTGATAATCGATAGGCGGCACCGAGAGGAGAACTCCTGTCATCCCTCCCACACTAAAATTGAGCACAAAGGCAAAGAACCATAGCATGGGCGTATCGAAATGGACGCGCCCTCGAAATTTTGTAAACAGCCAGTTAAATATTTTGACCCCTGTAGGGATCGCAATCAACATCGTCATGATTCCAAAAAAAGCGTTGACACTAGCGCTCGCTCCCATGGTGAAGAAATGGTGGAGCCAGACGATGAAAGAAAGAAAGGTGATGATAATGAGCGCCCACACCATGGACACGTAACCGAAGAGTCTCTTTTCCGAGAAGGTGGCCACTACTTCAGAAAACGTGCCAAAAGCGGGAAGAATTAAAATATACACCTCCGGATGACCCCAAGCCCAGATGAGGTTGATGTACATCATAGGATTGCCGCCAGCGCCCGCCGTAAAAAAGTGCATCCCCAAGTAACGATCCAAAGTGAGCATAAAAAGCGTCCCTGTCAAAATCGGAAACGCAAAAATAATCAGCACCATCGAACACAAAGCACTCCAGACAAAGATCGGCATTTTCATCAGTGTCATGCCAGGGCAGCGCATTTTTAAAATCGTCGCTAAGAAATTGATACCCGAGATGGTGCTGCCGACCCCTGCAATTTGAAGCATCCAGATCCAATAATCTACTCCTTCGCCTGGACTATACTCTATGCCTGAAAGAGGAGGATAAGCAAGCCAGCCTGTCGCTGAGAACTTGCCGACAGCAAGGGAAATCAAAGATAATATGCAGGCAGAGGCAAATAGCCAAAATCCAAGGGCATTTAAAAACGGATAGGCAACATCCCTTGCTCCAATTTGTAAGGGGACAACAAGATTCATCAATCCAAAAACAACCCCCATGCCAACGAAGAAAATCATCGTAGTGCCGTGCGCGGAAAAAAGCTCTTGGAAATGATCGGCGGAGATAAACCCATGCGCATCGCCCACAGACAATGCCTGCTGAGCCCGCATCATGAGAGCGTCTGCAAATCCTTTAAGAAACATGATGTGCACCATGATGATGTACATGATCCCGATCCTCTTCGGATCAACAGAGGTGAGCCATTCGTTCCACAACCATTTCCAACGCTTTAGATAGAAAAGAAGAGCTACCAGGGCAATGCCGCCCAGGATCATCATGACAACCGCTATATTCTGACTAGCTTCATGGATAAAAGCATTCAGAGTCAGTTTGCCGAACATACTCATCCTTGTGGTTGTGGATACATATATACCAAACGTGATTCAAGAATTGGGATTTCGGCTGTGTCAACGCCGAAATCCCAATTCTTGAATCACGTTTGGTATAGCGATCCATGATCTGATCGAAAAGACGTTCTTCTTGCAATTGATACACTTCCGGAGCATTATTTTTACTCGGAAGAGCCAATGTCTCATACTCAGATAAATGTAGAGTTTTTGCAGCTCCTCGTGCTGATTGCAGCCATTGTTGATACTCCTCATCCGAGGAGGCTTTCGCAATAAAATGCATTCCAGCGAAGCCCTCGCCGCTTAAATTCGCCGACGCGCCTCTAAACTCTCCTGTTTTATCGGCAATCAAATGCAATTTCGTCTTCATTTTAGGCATGGCATAAATTTGTCCGCCTAAATCGGGAATCCAAAAGGAGTTCATGGGAGCGTCAGCTGTAATTTCAAAATCAATGGGGGTTTGTTCCGGAAACTGCACAAAATTGACCGTCGCAATTTTTTCCTCCGGATAGATAAAAAGCCATTTCCATTGAAGAGCTACCACCTGGATCTTCATGGGTTTTTTGTCAGATACAAGGGGTTTAAAGGGATCTAACTCATAGGTTTTCACTCCTGCCAAGACGCAGATAATGATCGTGAAAACAAGAGGGACGCCCCACCAGATGTATTCCGCAATGCGGTTATCGACCAAATCGGGATCATATTTTGCCTTCGCATTATGAGCTCTGTATTTCCAGGAAAAGATAAACGTAAGGATATACACGGGGATAATGACGAGCAGCATAATGCCTTGAACGATAAACAAGAGGTTGCGCTCTTTGATGGCAATAGCTCCCTTAGGAAATAGCATCGCGATCTGGGAGCGGAATTGAAACACCTCGAAGGGCTGCATGATCAAAAAGAGAAGGAGGACAAAACCCGCAAAGAGGAGCATGAAAAGGACAGGCTTTTGCATCATACGCAAATTCTCCCGGAGTTCTGTGACTGTCTCCAAGATAATTTGTATTTCGCTAAAGTCAAGGATTTTTTAGAAAAAGCCATTCCCGCTGGAGATCACAGCAATAGCCTCTTCGCCATTGATGTCCCAAAGACTCCCCTCACAGGGAACAAACTGCACATCGGTCGCCAGTACCTCGTGCATCACATAGTCTTTATGGCGCTTGAATGCTTCTTGTACGCGAGACGTTGTCTGAAGACGGATCTCAATCCGATCGGTCACTTCTAAATCCATCTCTCTACGTGTCGTATTGATTTTATTGACAAGCTCCCTAGCAATCCCTTCGATAAGCAGAGCGTCATCAAGCGTGGTATCTAAAGCCACAGTCAACTCCCCTGCATTGCCCGCAGCAAGGCCCTCTTTGACCTTCCGCTCGATTTGGACATCTTCCGCCTCCAATTCGATCGTCTCTGTACCTACGACGATCTGCACGCGATGTCCATTCTTGAGGGATTGAATCTGTTGACGATCGAACTCTTGCACGATTTTCTGCACTTGTGGCATCAGCTTGCCCACTTTTTTACCGAGCACGGGAAAGTTCGGCTTGGCTATCCACCGCACAAATTGCGCCTCGTCCGAATGAAACTCCACATGCTTCACATTGAGTTCGTCAGCGATGATTGAGGACTGGCTGCGTAGAGACCGCAACAACGCCTCATTGGAGGTGATGACATGCGCGGCAGGCAAAGGCTGCCTCACTTTGAGCTTATATTCCTTGCGAATGCTATGACCAAGGCTTACCGCAGATTGGGCAGATGCCACCTCTTGTTCTAAAGAGATGTCTCTCACGGAGGCGTCATAGACGGGAAAGTCGCACAAATGAACCGATTCTGGCATTGAAGAGGTGCGCAGTTCAAGATAAATCGCCTCGCTCAAAAAAGGGATGATGGGAGCAGCAATCTTCACCAATTGGAGCAGCACAGTGTAAAGCGTGTAGAAAGCATCGCGCCGATCCTGCGTATCCTCATCTGCCCAGAACCTCCCTCTACATCTACGGATATACCAATTGGTCAACTGATCGATAAACCCCACCAGCGGCATGACCGCTTTGTCAAGCTCATAGCCTTCCATTCCGGTTTCTACGTCGTGGATCAACTTCTCCGCGAGAGAACAAAGCCATCGGTCGATCAGGGAATCGCTTTTTTGGCCCCCTTTTTCCGGATGCCAATGGTAGATCTTAGCGTAAGTCGAAAGAAATACAAAAGAGTTCCAAAAGGGGATGAGAGCCTGCCTCAGTACCTGCTCGACACCCCGTTCTGAAAAACGCATGTCTTCCGCTCTCACAGCTGGGCTGCCAAGCATATACAATCGAATGGCGTCTGCGCCAAACCTCTGAATGACAGCCTCAGGATCGGGGTAATTCTTTAACCGTTTGGACATCTTGTTGCCATCTTCCGCCAAGATGATCCCATTCACGATTGCATGGGTAAAGCTGGGTTTTTTGTATAGAGCTGCAGAAAGGACGGTCAGCGTATAGAACCACCCTCGCGTCTGGTCAAGCCCCTCTGCAATGAAATCGGCGGGAAAGCTCTGTTCAAATGCCTCCTCGTGTGCAAAAGGAAAATGGTGCTGCGCGTAGGGCATCGAACCTGATTCAAACCAACAATCGAACACTTCGGGTATGCGCCGATAGACATGCCCGTCTTGTTCAAATGTCAATGGATCAATGAAGTGCCGGTGCAGATCGGTGATTTTCCCTCCTATTCGCTTTTCCAATTCGGAGACGCTGCCAATGGCAACCACATCTCCTTTTTCATTTCTCCAAAGGGGAATCGGCGTACCCCAATACCGATTACGGCTGATCGCCCAATCGCGCGCATTTTCGAGCCATTTGCCAAAACGCCCCTCTTTGATGAACTCAGGAACCCAAGTAATCTCTTCATTGGCTGCAAGAAGATCGTTTTTGATCTTTTCCACAGCCACAAACCACGTACGAACCGCCTTGTAAATCAAAGGCGTGTCAGAGCGCCAACAGAAGGGGTAACGGTGGTGAATCGTCCCGTGATAAAAAACATGCCCCTGCTGTTTCAAGTCACGGATAATCTCTTTCTCTATATCCTTCACGAGGAATCCTTCATAGGGAGGCGCCTCTTTCGTAAAATGGCCATTGCTATCAACAGGGCATACCAGTTCGATCCCCTCTCTCTTGCAGGCAAAAAAGTCGATTTCGCCGAAAGCAGGCGCAGCATGAACCACTCCCGTGCCCTCTTCAAGAGAGACCGCTTCTTCGACAATAACCCGAAAGGCCTCTTGTCTCTCTTTGAAAAAAGGAAATAAAGGCTTATACCGCTTCCCTGCGAGCGCTGTTCCTTTAAACAGGGCTATCTGCTCTACAGGTTCCTTAAAATTGACGCCAAGACGTGCGGAGGCTAGGATATAGTGCTTTCCTGTTTTGGGATCGCGCACTTTCACATAATCGTGATCCGGTCCCACCATGAGCGCTAAATTGGAGGGGAGGGTCCAGGGCGTCGTCGTCCACGCTAAAACAAACGTGCCCGGCTCATCTACCAACTCAAAGGCAATGGTGAGAGAAGGATCATCGATCTCTTTGTAATTGAGATTGGCTTCAAAATTAGAAAGCGGCGTGCCTAACTTCATCGAAAATGGCATGACCTTGAAGCCTTCATACACAAGCCCCCTATCATAGAGCTGCTTGAAAACCCACCAGACGCTTTCCATGAAGGGCAGATCCATCGTCCGGTAGGCATGGTCAAAATCAACCCAGCGCCCCATCCGGTCCACCGTTTTGCGCCACTCCTCTGTGTAACGCAGAACAATACTGCGGCACTCTTCATTGAAACGGGCAATCCCAAATGCCTCAATCGCATTGGCTCCCGATAATTCCTGCGCCTTCTCGATCTCATTTTCGACAGGCAGTCCATGGCAATCCCACCCAAACCTGCGCGGTACGCAAAACCCCTTCATAGTCTTATAGCGGGGCACCACATCCTTAATCGTTCCCGCTAAAATATGCCCATAGTGAGGGAGTCCCGTCGCAAAAGGGGGCCCGTCATAGAAGGAGAACAGAGGACTGCCCCGTCTTTTCTCCACAGATCCTTCGAAAATAAGCGCCTCCTTCCAAAACCGAAGAATCCTCTCTTCTCTGCCTGGAAATGATTCGCCTTTGTCGGAATGAAACATAAGAGACGAGTATACAATCCCCCTCTTTTTTCGTTCTACACAAACTCAAATCTATAATGATTAGTGCGTTATGTGTCTCTGCGTCACTGATTACCAATTCATCTGCACTTGAAAACTCCCCTGATTGCTACGATACCCATGCCCATAAGCCCCTTCATAATCTAGCGATAGGAACAAAGACTCTGCCAAAAACACCGCTCTAGTTCCGACAATGAGGGAAAAATAGGAACGATCAGGGCTCATGCCTTCAACGCTAAACGTACAGTTCTGGCCAGTCAGGTTTGCAGACACCGTTTTTCCTAAAAACCTGGTCTCGTGCGTCCAACTCATCTGTACATGAGGCTCCAAGTCTCCCGTTCCTATTTCTCTATACAACGCAAACTCGGCGCCCACGTCGAATTTCACAGCCCCTGCGCGATACAGGTGCACATCAAGATCCACAGAATCTGCCCCCCTTTCCGTAAAACTTTTTTGCAAATGATTGAGATTTTCTTTAAACTGCCTTGGCATGAATTCGATAGAGATCCCAGAAAAGCAGCAAACCGTGCCATGGGTGAAGTCCTTGGTTGGTTTGATTCAGGAACAAGCCGAGCAGATAGCGCAACTTAAAGCAACTGTTCAAGAATTGCGCGGTGAACACCCAGGCATTAATGCCTGGGATTGTAAGTTAGGCCGAGCTTCGACTCGGCCTAACATTGTTTTGAAAATACCCAGCCCTTGAGGGCTGGGTTTCCCGCCTCGGGATGAAATTAGCCACATTTCTATGAACAAATAGCTCGCCCGGTTCAAGACCTACGATCTCATTCGCCGGCACCCTGCTATCAGAGCATCCAATCCACAGATACAGAGGATCTTGCGCCTCAGCCATCTTCCGAAAATATCTAGTGTCCTTTTCGGTTTTATTAGCGACCCACTCTCTATTATTTTGAAATAAGATTCTCAGCTTTTGCACAGACACCCAATTTTTTTTACACAAAAAAAAGCTTTCCTGTCTATACGTGAATTATGAAGACGCTATGTACACTGCTCTGCGCGCTCTCTTGCTTTGCTGCAGAAAAACAGGCAGACCAGATCTTTTTCGGCGGCCCTATTCTCACTGTCAATGACGAGCAGCCTACTGCAGAGGCGGTAGCCGTATACCAAGGAAAAATCGTCTTCGTGGGCCCTTTCAGCGAGGCGCAGGAGTTTCAAGAGACTACAACAAAACTCATCAATCTCCAAGGGAACACCCTTCTTCCCGGATTCATCGAACCCCACACACACCTTCTTTTCCAGGGACTTGTGGAAAAGCTTACGAACGTCAGCGCTTTGCAATACAAAACAATCGATTCTATTCTTGAGGCGCTTCAAGAAGCAGCCCAGAAGGGGCCTGTCATCGCCTTCGGCTACGACCCCTCTTTGATGACAGAACCTGGGGATCTCGGATTTACGCAACTAAACGCTGTTTCTGACACCGTTCCGATTCTCGTCATTAGCCAGTCAGGACATATCGCCTATGGAAACCGCAAAGCCTTCGATCTCGCCGGAATCACGGACAAAATCGGCCCCTTGCAGGGGGGATCCTTCGGCCGGACGCAACAGGGACTGCTCAACGGCAAAGCCTATGAACTTCCCGCAATTGCAGCTTTGATGGCAGCTTTTAAAACCCTCGCCTTTGATTACGCGCAAATAGCGAAAACAAGCGCTTTTCACTATGCAGAAAAGGGCTTTACGACTGTCACTGATCTTGCGTTGGGGCTCCCCTTCCCAACCCCCGTAGAACACATTCAGACGCTACAAGCGCTCGCCATGAGCCCAGACGCGCCCATCCGTCTTCAAGGCTACGTTATCTCTCCTCTTCTCGAAAGAATCGGGAAACTGAAACGCAAGAACACCCCCAACTTTGTCATTCTCGGCATAAAAATTTGGGCAGACGGATCTCTGCAGGGGTACACCGCTGCTTTGAAAAAAAGATACAGGGGAAAAAATACCTGTGGAACACTCAATTATACCCAAGACGCCCTCAATGCTCTCGTACTCCAAGCACATCGCAAAAACCTCCAAATAGCCATTCATGCCAATGGCGATCAGGCTATTGCCTATGCGCTGACTGCCTATGAAACAGCGCTCGATAAAAAACCTGCTAAAGATCCCCGTTTTCGTGTTGAACACGCCACTATTGCCGACCATGCGCTGTTGCAAAAAATGGCTCTAGTGTCCGCCACTCCCTCCTTCACCAATCCCCATGTTTATTACTATGGGCAGGTCATGAGAGATCAAATTCTTGGGAACAAGCGGGCCAATTCGATCGATTCCGCCAGAACGGCCAAATCACTTGGGATGAAATTTAGCTTCAATGACGACGCCCCCCTTTCCCCGCCGAATCCCCTCCTCCTCATGGAAATTGCCGTTACTAGGGAGATGGAAGGAGGGGGAACTCTCAATGGAGAAGAAACCATCACCATCGATGACGCCATCAAAGCTTTTACAATCTATCCGGCCTGGCAATCATTTCGCGAAAAAGAGTTAGGCAGCATCGAAGTGGGAAAATATGCCGATTTCGTGATCCTCGATCACAATCCCAAAACCACAAAACCCCACCTTATTCACGCAATCCGCGTTCTCGAAACCTGGCTCAACGGAAAACGAATATATACCGAACGTGGTTCAAGAATTGGGATTTCGGCTGTGTCAAAGCCTCTAGGTTCAACGACCGTAAGTTGCCCCCATATTTCTAATATTGGGCAACTTACGGTCGTTGAACCTAGAGCACTTTCACACCAGACCAAATCCGATTATTGCACCACGTTCGGTATACACAAGTGATGAAGATCAAAGAAATCATCCGTGAAATCCTCAAGCAAGAATCCATTGATCATATCTTCCTCATTCCAGGCGGCCTGATCGATCCCTTCTTAACAGTATTTGACCCTCTCACAGGAGTACGCCCCATCGTTGCAGCCCAAGAGGGCGGCGCCGCTTACATGGCAGATGGGTATGCGCGGGCGAGCCGTAAATTTGGCGTTTGCCTGTGTATCGGAGGACCGGGCGCTACGAATACAGCAACCGCCCTCTTAGCCGCTAAAAGCGATCTATCTCCCCTACTCCTGCTCACCGGCGAAGTGTCCACGGCCATGGAAGGACTCGGCATGTTTCAAGATGCAAGTCTCATCAGCCTGGATGATTTCGACCTCCTAAAACCTGCCACGAAATTTTCTGCCATCATCGAAAATCCGCTCCTCTTTCACCACCACTTTCAGAAGGCATTGCGGACAATGCTGACTCCCCCAAAATCCCCCGTGCATATTTGCCTTCCCCAAGATATCCAAGAAACAGATCTTGCAGAGATCTCTCTAAGCCCCTTGGATAAAGCCTACTATGAAAGCACGGCCTTAGACGCAAATTCCGCCGACCTCTGTATTGAAGATTTTCGAGAGACCCAGCTCGTCATTTTGGCAGGCGACGGGATCAATACGCCTCAAGGAGCCCAAGCGCTCCTCCACTTAAGCCAGACACTCGACATTCCTGTTGCAACCACCCTGCGTACAAAAGGCGTTTTTCCAGAAGACCACCCCCTTTCCCTCGGCGTTTTCGGCTATGCCGGCACGGCCCATGCAACACAGGCGCTCCTTCACGAACATCTTGATGTGTTGATTGTCCTAGGCTCTAGTCTCAACCAACGAGATTCCATGGATTGGACACGCAAACTCTCCCCTTCAAAACGATTTATCCAAGTTGATATCGACCTGGACGCTTGTAATCCATCCCATCCACGTACCCACCTCGTACAAGGAGATTGCGCAACATTTATCAACTATATCGCCACAAAAAAGATCCAGCCAAACCCCGCAAGGCGCGCCTGGCTACAACAAATTAAACAAAAACCCCGCTTCTACGACGCGCTGAACCAAACCTCCAACAAAGCACCTATCCACCCCGCGCGCGTAGTTCATGATCTAAGGAAAATAGCCCCCCGGGATACCGTGCTTGTCGTTGACAGCGGCGCCCACAGAGCCTTTTGCGGCCACTATTGGGCAGCCTATCACCCTGGAGAGTACCTATCGGCTACGAACCTAGGACCCATGGGATGGGCCATTGCCGCAGGAATCGGCGCCAAATTAGCCCAGCCGACAAAGCCCTGCTGCGTAGTCACTGGCGATGGATGCATGCTCATGCAAGGGATGGAGATCCAAACCGCCGCTAAATACAAGATCCCGATCGTCTACGTTGTGATCAATAATCAAGCACTCGGCAATGTCTATTTGCGCGCGAAAAAAGAGAGTATCGCTGCCATGCAATTAACAGAAATTCCTAATCACGATTGGGCAGCCCTTGCCAGAGCCCTGGGAGCCCAAGGAGAACGCGTCAAAGATCCCTCTATGTTAGGAGAAGCATTTACAAGAGCGTTTGCCTCCAACACGACCTATCTTGTGGATGTGCAGTGCGGAAAAGATTTTTCCACCCCGATAGAGCCTTTTAGCGACGCGCAAAAAACAGGGAACTACCACGATTAGTTCCTTAATACCAGAGGTCTCATGAGCAGATTACCTGATCCCACTTCCTCGCTCCAAGGAGATGACTTAGCCCTCTATGAGAAACTCTGTCGACAGAGAGGCGCTATCAACGGGATGTACCGAACGCTCCTTAATCACCCTCAATTGACAAAGCACATCTCCGACTTAGGTACCTATCTGCGCTTCGAATCTACTCTAGAAGCTCCTCTACGAGAGTTTATCATCCTCTTTTCCGCTCACAGGCTTAATGTGCGTTATGAATGGATAAGCCACCTACAACCTGCTTGCAAAGCACAGCTCAAGCAAGAGATCATAACCAAGATCCAATCCAATGCTCCTCTTCCAGAACCCTATCACACTCTCGCTCTCGGAGTAGATTACGCCTTGAAACTCAAAAATATCGCCCCCACCTTGCAAGACCAATTAATCAAACACATCTCCATTAAAGGCCTGCTCGAACTTGTCACCCTCGCAGGCTTTTATCGAATGATTGCAGGAATCATCACCTCCTTTGACGTCCCGCCTCCCCAATAAGAGGATGTCTAAGTTCCTAAGAGATTGTTAACGGATATGGATTTCGTCGCTTTTCGGAGGATTTTTGGTCTATACCCGTTCCATCTCAAAGGCACCCAAGAAAATCGAATTGAAATCTCTCTCAAATCGAGTAAAAAAGCGCGGTCAATATTGACTTAATATTAACCTCGATTTTTTATTCGATTTGAGAGGATTTGAATCGATTTGCTTTGGGTGCCTTTGAGGTGGAACGGGTATAGACAAAAGGGACCACTTTAGGATGTGGATATTGCCCCCCAATTTTGAATCGAAAATCGGCTCAAAAGGTCCCGAAAATCGACAGAAACCAAATCCGTTAACAGTCTCTAATATTGGGATAAAATACAAATTACAAACATATTGTCAAATAATATGTTTTTTTATATAATATTAATTAATACAAAAACACTAATTAGGTGCTCAATGATCCCGTTTTATATCATAAGTCATCACATTGGAACCATCCCATTACAGATGGTCGGCTCAAATCATACAGATTTACAATGCCTGGCTCGTCTAGTCCAAGGACTTGCTAATCGTTCAGATGCGTTTACAAGAAAAAGAACTTACTCTACTGATAATCAATATATTAAATTCAAAGCATCTAACCACGACGCTCATGAGCGAGTCGCCATCCTCCTCAATCGTTTTTTTCAAGCCCAATATTCCCAAATCCCAGGCTCTAAAAAACGGGAAAAAGTTCCGGCCTCAGAAAAAGCTAAGTCTAAAAACAGAAGACAAAAAACCGAAATGCCTCAGGAAGCCAACAACGCTCTTACATCCTCCTTACACGAGGTCGATCACGAAACTCTTGCCTTCATCAGAAAAACCCATCCTCAAGCAAAAAATGGAGATCCTTACTCGTTTTTTGGATTGGAGAAGGGAGCCTCAAAAGACGAGGTAGGGAGGGCATATCGGAAGACTGCACTTAAAATGCACCCAGACAAAAATGAGGGATCTCCAGTCTCTGAGAAGGCTTATAAAGCGTTAGAGAAAGCTCGTACAGCGATTATCGGCAGCTGATCCCAGACTATGAACCTGCCTGCATCACCCAATTTGTGCAAGTTGGGCTGCTTCGGCGCCGCTTTGCTGGTTCAAATTTTGGGCGCCAAGATTGAAATTTCAAGGGCTTTGAGGTGGAACGGATATACAGTACAGCACTATTCCCACTCGATCGATATGTTCGCGTAATGACGGATTGACGACCCGTTCATAGTCAATAACATCAAAGAGGTAGGGAGTCGGTAATTCTTCCAAATCTGCCTGTATGCGCCCTGAGATATCACGATCGCCCTTCGTAATAATGGCTAAATCTACATCTGAACCTGCAGTTTCTCGTCCCATAGCCCGCGAACCGTAAACCACAACCTTAACAATTTGAGGATGGGCCGCAAAGTAGCGTTGAAGCAATTTTAGGACCTGTTCAGGCAAGCCAAACATTATTTTTTACGTCTACGTCTTCTGAGTAAGTCATTGTGCAATTGCTCAATTGCAGGGGCATAACGCTCGCGAATGCTCTTCCCAGCAGCAAGCGCCGCCTGTTCTTGGTACACATGCGCCATCAAATTACGATCTTCTAACATCTCGATCCAAGCCTGGCCGTCTTGGATTAACTGATGATGAAATGCCTGCTTGATGACATCGCGCGGCAAGCTGACATCGACGCCATTATAGACCAAATAATCTTTCATCGTTTTCCAAGAAAGCTCAAAAGTAAACTGAAACGCGCCAATTAATGCGATTTGATATAGATGATTATGAGGCTCTTGCGCAGTACCGCGCAGCGCTTCATGCAATCGCTGAAACGCTTTTACGAAGTTGTCAAATCGCTGATGCCAACGAATATCTTCATGCATAGGATTTGCAGTATCGCTGAGCAAGAAGAGGAAGAGCAAGAAATTTTTTCTTGGGAAAAGAGGATGCTCTCTATACCCGTTCCACCTCAAAGGCACCCAAGAAAATCGAATAAAAAAGTCGAGGTCAATATTGACTTAATATTAACCTCGCTGCTTTATTCGATTTGAGAGGATTTGAATCGATTTGCTTTGGGCACTTTTGAGATGGAACGGGTATATACGATGTGCATTGCATGCAAAAAAAACAATGGACCACTATGCGCCTATCTTATAATTTAATTATGAAATTCAGATTACAAAGACAGGAAATTAGCAAAGATTTGTTTATTTTTTGTTTGGAACAGATTAAGAAGAACAAGATTCATATCCCGCGGGCAAGCAAAAAAATTGTGACGGGGTTGCCCTCTATTCTCAAGGAAATCCAAGAAAAAGGCCTACCAAACTACCTGCTGATGAAAAAACTCAAAGGCAAGCTCGGATACGGGATTTTCCTCCACCCCGAAGCTAAACCTATCCTAAAGGGAACGCCGATTGCCCCCTACTCGGGAAAAGTGCTTTTATGCCCCCAGAATATGGAGAACGATTCTGATTACACTTTTGCCCTTATTTCAGACCTGCGCCTGACAAAAGAAGAACAGAGCAAGTGGGATTCCACCCGTCGTTATCACCCGCGCCGTCTCTACGCACTCGACCTAGACGCTCTTAAAAGGGGAAATTTCACCCGCTTTATTAACCATTCGGAAACACCCAATATTGAAGCCTGCTTCATCCATATTCCCGCCAACTTATCAGGACTCGAACCGGCTCCCTTTGAGCTCATCTATGTGGCTAAAAAAACGATTCACCCAGGAGAACAGCTTCTAGTCTGCTATGAGGGAGAGGATAAAAGTTACTGGGGCCACAAGACCAAGCCTTTCCCTATGACGCCGAAAACATTTCGGTTGAATCAGTCTTCTATACCCGTTCCACCTCAAAGGCACCCGAGAAAATCGCATTGAAATCTCTCTAAAATCGAATAAAAAAGCGCGGTCAATATTGACTTAATATTAACCGCGCTGTTTTATTCGATTTGAGAAGATTTGAATCGATTTGCTTTGGGCGCTTTTGAGGTGGAACGGGTATATAGTGCTTCCACTTGAGGTGCACCCAAAATTCATTCAACCTAATTGGATTGGATTCAACTGAATAATTTGAAAGTTGTCGTTGATCCGTTGTGT
>JACRBF010000015.1 GCA_016213175.1 Chlamydiia bacterium | reverse complement strand
CTTGCGATCGACGATTTTCGGCAGCTTTCACACAGCTCAAATATGCAGTTATTTGTTGCGTTTGGTATTATTGCGAATGATGTAATTTCGTTTTTATTGAATCACGTTCTGTATAAATCTATTATTTTTTTAGTTGCATTTTTTCGTTGCTGGATTCTTGCAAAATAGTCACGGCTTACTGATAATGGGCTGAAAGAACCCGAAAATCGACGAGAAAGTAGGATTGAGATAGGTTCAAAGGATTCTTTACGTGTCGACAGCAAAGTATTTTTTGATTTGCGGAGCTGCTGTATTTGCGGTGGTCGGGCTCATGGGGTATTTCAAGCGGCCAGCCGTTGTAAAGGCGCCGGATGGTAATGTGCAGGAGGTAGCGATCCCTAAAGCGATGCTCTTGCCTAAAAAAGAGGTAAGGTTGGAAATCAGGCCGGAGGTCAAAAAGCCCCCTCCTGCGCTTCCCATTGCAAGCCCTGCGCCATCTCCTGCCTCATCGGGACATTTGCCAGATGCCGATCGGATGAAACAGCTGTTTGCGACTGATTCTTCCCAGTTGCCGATCGTAGAGACTGTGTCGTATACTAGCAGAGCTCCGTGGATCAAGGGGCGTCCCGCTTGGATCGCAGATTATGCGTCCTATTACAATACCTCGCGCCACTTTATCGCCCGCAGTTTAAACCGTAAGCCAGACTATTTTTCGCAAAAGGTCTCTCCCGGCGATCGGTTCAATGTCTTCAAAAAAGGGAAAAATCTCGAATTCTATCTGTTGATCGACCTCTCGCGCTGTCGCATGTGGTTTTATTATCTCGACTTAGATCAGAATGAGCGCGTTTTGCTCAAGACCTATCGGGTGGGGGTCGGCAGGATCGATGCGAAGCGGAAGTCGGGGTTTTTGAGTCCCATAGGAAAGTATTCTCTCGGGGATAAAATAGCGATCTATAAACCCGGGACAATGGGCTTTTTTCAAGAAGAGAAGACCGAGATGATGCGTGTCTTCGGTACGCGTTGGATTCCTTTCGACCAAGAGTTAGAGGGATGCTCTGAAGCGTCTAAGGGCTTCGGGCTTCATGGAGCGCCTTGGATGGCAAGTGGAGCAGAGGGGTCTTCTGCGCTTGTTGAAGACCGCAGTAAAATTGGTGCATACGATAGCGATGGGTGTATCCGCCTTGCTTCAGAGGATATCGAAGAGATTTTTTCCATTGTCATTACAAAGCCTACGACGATTGAATTGGTCAAGGATTTCTGCGATGCAAAAATGCCTGGCATTGAGAAAAATCCATGACAATGACGTTATTGCCGCATGAAAAGCCGATTGCCGAAATGCAGCAAACCTTGCAGAAATTGAAAGAGCAAAATAAGCAAAGTCCCCTTCTGTCGAAAGAAGATCTTGTGAAAATGGAGCTGCGATTAGAGGCATTGAAAATTGCCGTCTATTCGCAATTGAAAGCATGGGATCGAATTGCAATTTGCCGCCATCCACAAAGACCGCACGCCATTGATTACATTCAGCACATTGCCGAGGAATTCGTCGAGATTTTTGGGGATCGGACGTTTCAAGACGACCATGCGATCATCACGGGATTTGCTAAGATTGAGGGACAAAAATTCCTCATTGTTGCGCAAGAAAAAGGGAAGGATACTGAAGGGCGTCTCTACCGTAATTTCGGCATGGCGCATCCAGAAGGATATCGCAAAGCAATGCGTTGTATGCGTCTTGCCGCCAAATTTCAGATTCCGGTGCTCTCTCTCATCGATACCCCAGGGGCTTACCCGGGATTAACTGCAGAGGAGAGAGGGCAGGGATGGGCGATTGCACGGAATTTATGGGAGATGGCCCGTTTACCTACTCCGATTCTCGTTATCTTGATAGGGGAGGGGTGTTCCGGCGGCGCTCTCGGAATCGGCGTAGGTGATTGCATCGGGATGATGGAGCACTCTTACTATTCTGTGATCTCGCCGGAGGGCTGTTCTTCGATCCTTTGGAAAGATCCAGGGAAAAGCGCTATCGCCGCGGAGGCGCTCAAGATGCATGTGGAAGATCTTTTAGAGATGGGTATTGTCGACCAAATGATCGCGGAGCCGCTTGGCGGCGCCCACTTTGATCCTGCAGTCGTTTATCAGAATGTAAAATCTTTTATTAAAGAGCGCTGGGATTTATTAAAAACGATCCCTACCCACCTTCTTTTAGAAAATCGCTACCAAAAATTTCGCAAAATAGGCAAATTTGAGACGTTATAAATAGACCTCTTGCGTAACTAAAGTTCTGTCGATTTTCTGGTTCTTTTGAGCCGATTTTCGATTTAAAATTGGGGAGCAATATACTGTTGTCGATATTGCTCCCCAATTTTGAAGTCGAAAATCGGCCAAAATAATCCAGAAAATCAACGAACCAT
>JACRBF010000014.1 GCA_016213175.1 Chlamydiia bacterium | reverse complement strand
GCGCCACTATATGGATTTGCACCCATATCGTTCGACTTGCATGCCTCATCCACGCCGTCAGCATTCGATCTGAACCAAGATCAAATTCTCATTTACTTCTATATTCTAATTGACTGTTCGTGGGTTCTTCTTACAGACCCCCACACAAGCTAGTTCTTCTATTCTTCTCTTCTTCTACTGTCAAAAGATCCTGGACGGTCGCGCCGTCTTTTTCTCTGATTCCTACCGAGGTCGAAATCAAAGAATAAGAGGAGGATACAAAAACCGGAGGATTTAATGCAACTTTTTCAAAAATTGGAGGAATTTGCGCTCTGAATCTCGAGAGAAGAAACGAACTGCTGACACATCGCGCTCGTCCTATCCCCACTCTCTGTACGCAAGGTATAGAGAGCGTAAGGACTGGCCACAACGATCTCTTGCACCCATTTTCCATCTGACCAATAGGAAAAACAGACCTTGCCTTCTCCCTTTTCAGACTTCAGCAAGAAATTCCCAGACACCCTTTCGATCTCCTGCCTCTTGCGACTTAAAAAACTCTGCAAATCTCCTCCAACAAACAGTTCTCCTTGAAAATGAAGAGCTCCTTCATCGTTTGTAAAATCCATTAAAAATTCCTGTTCTATCACCTGATGAGAGGGATCGCCCGGGAAGCGAATAAAGATCTTGTCTGGGCCAAATATCTTGGAAACCACTACCCATGTCTCCTCTTGCTCCTCTCCTAGAAATTCAGCAGCGTCCTCAGAATAGCGCTCTGGACGCTCGACAAACGTCCATCCCTCGTTGTCCAAGACCTCCTGACCGGAAGACCCAACCAAAATTATTAATGACAATAACTTACAAAAAAACAATTAACACACAAAACACAACAGACTGTATTTTATCACAAACTTAATAGATCAGCAAAATTAAATTATATTATACAGAATGTGATTGAGAGATTGTTAACGGATATGGATTTCATCGCTTTTCGGAGGATTTTTGGCCGATTTTCGATTCAAAAGGTCCCGAAAATCGACAGAAACCAAATCCGTTAACAGTCTCTTAAGAATTGGAATTCCAGTCGTGTCAAAGCCGAAATCCATATCCGTTAACAATCTCTTAAATCCCGTTTGGTGTACGGCTCTCTTAACCAACCACGCACTCAATTTATAATCAATGAGTTACTGAGATTTTTAAGAGCAAAAAAATTCGACCTTAACATAAAATATTATTTTTACAGCAATTTAAATAGATTTTTTGATAAAGACATTTTAGAGGACTCTATTAACCAGGAGCAACCCCTATGTGCCTCTCTATATTTCTTGCCCAAGTCATTGGGTGCTATCTCTTTTTACTTAGCTTGGCGATGCTCATTCATCAGCAGCGCTTCAAAAAAACGATGTCCGACTTTCTCGGCAACGCAACTCTGATCACCATGTCAGGGACTGCTAGCCTGATCGTAGGCTTACTCATCGTGGTCGACCACAACATCTGGGTACCAGATTTTCCTGTAGTCATCACTTTGATTGGCTGGATTTTGCTGCTGCAAGGGCTAATGCGGCTATTTGTGCCCGATGCATTCATCAGAATGTCTAAAGACTTGATGAGCAAATTGGTTTATACCCTCCTCTGCTGGGTACGCCTTTTTGTCGGTATCTATCTAATCTGGGCGGGCTTTTCTCAAGCCTAAGCAAGTTTGCAGCACGGGTAATGTGCCCGTGCTTGCTTTTTATCTTTAAGACTCTCTAAATTCGTAGTTTAAATACTGTATGGATGCGCCAAGTACCAAAAAATCCCTATTCTCATTCCAACTGGGGTGGAGGGGTATCGTGCTGGGACTGGGAATCTTCCTCTGCTGCACTCTTGTCTTAGGCTGGTACCTCCATCACCGACGCTATGTCTGGACGAATGACGCCTACATAGACGGTTACCAGATTTCTATTAGCCCTGATATAGAGGCTAGGATCACCCAACTCTTCGTAGATGAAGGCGATATCGTCAAAAAAGGGCAGCTTCTCTGCCAACTCGACGAGAGCATTCTGATCTCTCAAAAAGCAGATGCAATGACCTATGCAGATGCGATCGCAAAGCAGGTGCTGCTACAAAAAATTGCAATGGAGAAGCTACGCGATATCTACAGAGTCGCCCTCCAGGAATATGAAACAGAGATCATCTCTTACATCGAGTTCGATAAGATTGAGAAAGATTTTCGCTACGCAGAGGCGCAATATAAGACGGCCGAAGCCAATCACGTTAATGCCATCGCAAAACTCGGCGTCATCGAAGAATTATTAGTACACACGCGTGTGCTCGCTCCCCGCGATGGCGCCATTGCCAAGCGTTGGGTTGTGGCAGGTGACGTTTCTCGCTTTGGACAGCCCCTTTTTGCCCTAACCGACATTGAACACATCTATATCACAGCCAATCTAGAAGAAGGCAAAATCGAGCATTTAAAACCAGGAAACCGGGTTGATATCCACGTAGACGCTTACCCTGATCGTTCTTTCAGCGGCGCCGTGTTCGTCGTGCGCGCTTCGGCAGCAGGCAGATTTGCATTAATCCCCCCAGAAAATGCAACGGGTAATTTCACGAAAGTAGTGCAAAGGATACCCATAAAAATCCTCCTGGATATCCCTAAAACGGCAGAGCCTCTCTATCTCTACCCGGGAATGTCTGTGGAAGTCAGCATTCGGATCCGATGAGATCATGGGCTCGTCCTAACGTCATCTCCTCCAGCTCCCCCCTCTACCCTCATCTCATTTTACTAAACGTCCTGATTACCACTTTTTTCGCCGTTTTTTCTGCCGTCTCTACGATGATCGCGGGCGATTCAATCCAGGGAGAGCTGGGCTTAAGCGACACCCAATCGATCTGGGTCACTACCTTGTATCTGTTAGGAATTAACACGACCGTTCCGACGGCCACCTGGCTATCTGATCATTTCGGCTACAAAAAAATGTACGCAGTCGGCGTGTTTCTCTTTGCCTCATCCTCTTTTTTAGTCGCTCTTTCTCAAGGATTCTGGCTTATTTCTGCAGCAAGGCTTTTGGAAGGGATTGGCGCAGGACTTATTTTCCCCGTAGGGCTGGCTCTGCTCACCCAAAATTTTTCCAAACAGCAGCTGCCGCTCATCCTTTCTTTGTATATCAGCACCGTCTTTGGCGCAGGCTTTGGCATCGGACTGCCTATGACAGGCTTTATCGCTCAGTATACAACATGGCGCGTCCTATTTTGGATCATGGCGCCTTGTTCTTTAGTGGGAGGGATCTTGTGCGCTGTCTTGCATGAAGAGACGGAACTGGTAGAGCAAAAAGGATCGTTCGATATCTGGGGATTACTCACCTTTTCTATCTTCATCGCCTCTCTTTTGATTGCCTTAACGCTAGGACCCCTCAAATCCACCACCAGTGGCTGGATGACTCCTTACATTCTTTGTTGCTTCTTCCTCGCAGCGATTAGCTTTGTTACCCACATCCTGATTGAAAGGCGCCATACTGATCCCCTCATTCCCCTCGTACTCTTCCAAAATCCTCTGTTTGCAGTGAGTGCAATTGCCATGTTTCTCCTCGGCATGTCGGTCTTTGCAAGCATTTCGTTAACGGTCGACTACATGCTTCATGCCCTCCTATATGAGAAATTTGTCACAGGGAAGATTGCTATGGTCTATGGCCTTACCATGGCAGTGTGCAGCATCGCAGCGAACATCCTCATTAAGAAAAAAGTCCCTGTAGCCTTCCTCACGCTGCTAGGTCTATCGCTCCTTGTTCTGAGCTACTTTTTAAATAACCGGCTCGATTGGCAAACAGGTCCTGCGCAGGTCATCCAAATTTTGTGTCTACGCGGTATTGGCGTAGGACTCGCCCTAGGTCCGATCACAATTCAAGGGATCACGAATGCACCCAAAGCACTGGAGAATAATGCGGCAACCCTTTTGACCTTTGCCAGGCAAGTAGGCGGCACCTATGGAGGCACGCTCATCGCCATCATTAGCATCAAGAGAACCATTTTTCATGCAGCGCATTTTAGTGAACAGACCAATACACAAATTCCAGGCTACAAAAACACATTCGATAAAGTGTTTGATCACTATTTTAGCGACGTATCGACTGGGGGCATTGAAAGCGCCGCGCAAGCCTACGGAAGAATTGCGAAAAATCTCTCGACACAGGCCTATATCCAAGGGCAAAATGATGCTCTGATCATCTTCGGGTATGTGACAGCTTGCATCGGCGTTCTGATCGCAATCCTTACTCTCCACCGTGTGTGGAAGAAAAGGCAGAGGGAAACATGAGGCCATTGGCTCTCAAGAACAAAATCTGGGTCACTCCACTCGATCTTGCTGAATTAAATAGCAGGGCTAAAAACACGCTCTCCGAACACTTGGGAATCTCATTTACTGACGTGGGCCAAGATTCTCTTACAGCCACCATGCCTGTTGACGTCCGCACGGTGCAGCCTATGGGACTTCTTCATGGCGGAGCCTCCTGCGCCCTCGCAGAAACCGTGGGAAGCGCTGCCGCCAATTACTGCATTGATCAGACGCAAAAAGTGTGTGTAGGTCTCGATATCAATATCAACCATCTTGCTCCTGTCCGCTCCGGTTTTGTGACAGCCATCGCCAAACCGCTGCATCTAGGAAAAACCACGCAAGTGTGGGAAATTGAACTTTTTAACGATCAGAAGAGGCGTATCGCAGTATCTCGTTTGACCCTCGCAATCCTCGAAAAAAAAGCCCGGTCTAAAATAGACCGGGCTTATCGGGAAAAAGAACGGTTCTAACCGATCCTTCTCGTATTAGCGATTGTAGAAACCGCCGCTGCGATCTCCACGATCTCCACCACGACGCTCTCCGCGGTCGCCGCCTCGATCACCCCATTCACGGCGTGGAGGACGGAAATCGCTGCCACCGCCTGCGGGACGTTCACGACGCTCGCCCATAGGAGGACGATCACGCTGTTCTGTGCGTGCCCAGTCGATTACCAGAGTCTTGCCTTGAAAAGGTTGGCCGGTAAGCGCTTCCTTCGCTTTGCCTGCGGAATCTGATGAGTCCATGCGGACAAAGGCAAATCCACGAGATCTGCCAGAGAAGCGATCCATGACAATTTTCACATCTTCGACTTGGCCGTAGCTTCCGAAAAGCTCACGGACTTGATCTTCGTTTGCATCGAAGTTTAAATTGCCGACATACAACTTTTGAGTTTGCTGTTGCTGATTCATTAAAAAAATCTCCAAAAAAAATAAAATAATCCTTAACGATCTCTTATGGCCAAATTTTCATCGGAATTCTTAGAAAAAGACCTAGACAAGATAGACTCAGGACGTTCCTAGTGTTAGTAAGCGGCCGGATACACCCGACCTCTTATGGCATCCAGACTACAGAGAGCGGGCGATGAAGTAAAGAACTATTCCCTTCTCTTTCCCCTAGCTCCCGCTGGACGCTAGAAATCAACGGCTTACTGTGAATCCCATTGACTCATGGATCAATTATAGCATATTTTTTGAAAAAATAGCTAGAGAATCCTCATATACCCGTTCCACCTCAAAAGCGCCCAAAGCAAATCGATTCAAATCCTCTCAAATCGAGGAAAACAGCGCGGTTAATATTAAGTCAATATTGACCGCGCTGTTTTATTCGATTTTAGAGAGATTTCAATTCGATTTTCTTGGGTGCCTTTGAGGTGGAACGGGTATAGTAGGATACAGGATGAAAGAATCTAAAGAACAAGAACTTGTCCACCGCATGGAAAGCCTAGGGATTCGCGAGGAGGATCTCCTAGAAAAATTCATCCTGGGCTCTGGCAGCGGGGGTCAGAAAATTAATAAGACCTCCTCCTGCGTTTACCTCAAACACCTCCCCTCAGGAATCGAAGTAAAATGTCAAAAGGATCGCTCCCGCAACCTCAATCGCACCTTAGCACGGCGCGCATTGTGCGATAAGCTGGAAGAGCTCATTCTTCAAGAAAAAAGCAAGAGGCATCAGGCCATCGAAAAAATCCGCCGCCAAAAAAGGCGCAGATCCCGCAGAACCCAGGAAAAGCTCATCGCAGCGAAACGTCACCGCGGGGATATCAAGAGCCTACGAAAGAGATCCGAGTAGCTTTTCGAAACAACGCGTGCGTAGGGACGGTATGGAGAGGCGCTCTGCTTGCAAACGCATTGTCAAAGGCCACTCTTAAAGTCTTTGTTTGGGGCTCCATGACCACTTTATGCATCGTACTCCAATTGTTAACATAAGGAACAGATAAGCAGTGTTCTAGAGGAGCGTCGCCCCTATTCTTGAAAAAGCGGTGCAGCTCTTTTTGCCGTTCCGTACTGTGGCAAATCGATTTCTGCGGCGTTGGTTCATAGCAAAAATTCAGCGTCATAAGAGGGTTGTTAGGCGTCAGATCGCGTATCACATGCTGTGTATTCGTCGCATCTTGATAAAAATGAACGGATGCGGCGGCCTCTGGGTCCGCTGCGGTTAAGTGATAGGGACCCAGAGGATGGATTTTTGCAACCATCTCCCTCAGATCTTGAATCGTCGTACATTTTTCCAAACACATCCTATTGTAAAAACAGGCAGGCATCCCGCCTATATTCTCTGTCTTTCTTCCATCGCACACATTCATGGCGACCGAAAATCCGGCTTCATTCATTCCCGTGAGCATCCCTCCAGCCAATCCTGGCACGGCAATATCGACCGTGTCTACTTGCCCCTCTAAGCCTTTGCGGTGAATGACAAGACTATACGTACCAAAAACGCCTAAAGAAGGCCAATCCAAGGCTCTTGCAAAGACAACGCCCCTCTTAGGATCTTTTTCGAGAACTGCAGAACAAGCAACAAGAGAATCTTGGACAACTATTGGAGCGGAAGGTCCAGACCCCTCTAGTTGATGAAGATCGAAATGCAGCGTATCAGGAAGCAAATGCAGTAACAAAACATCATCTAAAGAAAGCTCTTTAGGGAAATGTCCTGGATGCTCCTTTGCCCAGCATCTGTATCCGTCCACAAGCCCTTCCATCTCTCGGATATACTGGGGAGGAATCGTATCTCGAACCTCTTTAAGCGTTTTAGGCAAGGTATTTGCACTCTTCAGAAACCGAATCACGACTAAGCCTAGATCGATCTCAAAGCTTTTGACGATCTGATTAATCGCCTCCCCACATAGGTATCCATGCGCTTTTCCCGCTTTATAAGGATCGCTATCCAGAGACAAAACGGGCAGATCGCCTACGTAATAGAGCTTCCCTCCTTCGCATGCCCCAGGAGTAAAGACGTGATTTTTCATATCGTGATGGGGACGGATGAAGTAATGGAGAAGAAAATGGGATACAGTAAAAGTAATCGTTAAAACAATCCCAGTCAGGGCAAGGCCAGCAATCGCCACCCCTGGCAGGAGGGGAGCTATGAAGGGGAGCGTGATAAGAATGCCAGCCCCTATAATGGCTATCGCTACTTTCGATACCTTCACTTCTACAGGGTGCTCATGCATCCAAATCTTCATTTGTTCCAGTTGGGTGACATGTGGATTGTGTTCTTGTAAATACATTTTACTAGGTTGCATCGCCATACTATCCATCTATTTATTAAATAAACATAATACGCACAATGAATATAAAAAACAAACAAACAAAATAATTAAATACAAAATAAATTCAGAATTTTATTATGATGCATACCCGTTCCACCTCAAAGGCGCCCAATTTGGCATTTTTATGAAGAAATTGACTACACATCAGATCATCTCAGTGGCAATTCACGGAATTGGAATCCATGGAGAGGGTATTGGAAAGGTGGATGGGTATACCCTCTTTATTGAAGGAGCCTTACCAGGCGAAATCGTCATAGCCCGTCTTATCGAATGCCATAGGCAATATGGACGCGCCCAGATTATTGCCATTGAAAAGCCTTCCCCAGACCGCGCACAACCGCCTTGTGTGCTATTTGGACGATGCGGAGGGTGCCAATTAATGCACCTTTCTTATCCAAGACAACTCGAAATCAAACGACAGCTCGTAACAGAGGCGTTCGCCCTCATTGGAAAAGGGCAAAATACCCCTGTTGAACCATGCCTCCCGGCTCCGATGCCACTTGCCTATCGAAACAAGATCCAATTGCCTGCAATACAAACTCCGGGAGGAATAGTGCTCGGCCTCTACGAAAAAGCCTCCCATACCCTGATCCCCGTTGCACAATGCGCGACGCACTCTGTTCTGGGGGAGACGGTATATCAAACCGTCTCTTCCCTGATCAGAAAATCTGGAATGATAGCCTACGATCCAGACACAGGGCAGGGAGAACTACGCCATATTCTGATCAAAAGTACACTGCGATCCCAAGAGGCGCTGGTGATACTTGTCACAACCGACAAAGCAACAGATATTCTATCCCGCATGGCTATTGAAATGATGGCCTTGTGCCCGCACATACGGGGCGTCGTACACAATCAACACACAGGCAAAGACAATGTTATCTTAGGGACCTCATACACTCTATTACAAGGGAGGGAGTCCATTACTGAGACGCTGTGCGGCCTCTGCTTTCAGATTTCCGCAGCCTCGTTTTTCCAGGTCAATCCCGATCAAGCCGAGCGCCTTTATGCAAAGGCCCTTGCATTTGCCGCACTGACTGGCACAGAAACAGTTCTCGATGCTTACTGCGGAGTAGGCACCCTATCGCTTGTATTGGCTCAAAAGGCCAAAAGCGTCATTGGCATAGAAAAAGTTCCTGAGGCGATTGAAAATGCCAAAGCAAATGCTCTACTGAATGCCATCCACAACGTTCAATTTCTCTGCACAGCATCTGAAACATTCATGAAAAGCAGCCCCGCGGTGGACGTTGTTCTTCTCAACCCGCCCCGTAAAGGATGCGAACCCTCCGTTTTGGAGGGGATCTGCCGAACCGCCCCACAAACCATCGTCTACATCTCATGCAATCCAGCAACGCTTGCAAGAGACTGCGCCTATCTCACACAATGCGGATACCGTCTAGAGCAAGTACAACCCTTCGACATGTTCCCTCAAACGGCCCATGTCGAATGTGTTGCAAAACTCACACTAAGGGACTGTCTAAGAGACTGTTAACGGATTTGGTTTCTGTCGATTTTCGGGGGATTTTCCTACCCCTTTTTAATAGTCCACTCGGGCTGTAATAGTGAGTCCTTGAACATAAAGATTGCTAGGAGAGTAAGCAGGGAGTCTGAGCATATTCTGATTAAAGAATACTTGGAAACCATATGCTGCAGACAAGTCAAAATGCATGTTATTATAATCTAGATATCTGCCCCAGCCGCAACCAAGTTCGAGATCTAAATGAGTTCTCAATGCACCTGTTTCGGCATCACGATTGGTTGTAGTAATGGAATTTCCCGCTGTAAAACCCGAACTGGAAATAAGGGGGAGAAATGCAGTTTTGGTTTGAATTTTGTAAGAGGTATACAACACATCAGCAAATCCGCTTCCAAAGATCCGAATTCCTCTTCTCAACAGCCAATCCATTTCGAGTCCCATTCTAGGACCGATTCCCCAGGACTGAGTTCTATGAACAGCATCTAGGCTGCTAGGGAACGCAATGACTGCCGCCGACGAATTTGTGACCAAGGCTCCATCGTAAGAGTAATTTGCAAGAAGGCTTTCCGCAATCAAAGCCGCTCTGAGACCTAGAGAGGAGTGAAAGGTCAGTCTTTGTCCTACAAAGTAGACTCTTTCCATTTGCGCATCTATGAAATCAAGTTTGCATTGAAAATGGGCGCCTAATGAATTAAAAACAGGCGTATCAACAAAACTCGTACTTAGAGGATCGTCTCCCCATAAATTGTATAGCGTTGGATTGTTGTTTAGGATAGTTTTAGAAGCGGCATCGGTACTGCGCAATCTGGTATACTCAATAGAGCCAACCCAATCGTCATTGCGGAAATTCATTCCCATAGCAATTTTGAAAGCAGGCTTATAATCAAAATTCATATTGACTGTCTTGCCGTGATCCACAGTCTTTGGACCAAAAAGAGAGGAAACAGGCAAACTTCCTTCTGTAGCAATGCGCATATCATCTTGCATCGGCTGCCAGTAGAGAAAACTCAGCGTTGAGAAAAAATTCCAGTCTCCTATGATCCCCGTATTGATTTCGGCAGGTCCGTTATAGGCAGGAATAGAGGGTGTTTGCGGCTCCTGCGCATTCCCGCATTTCTCTGGCTTGCAGATGTAGGGCTGGCATGTGGGTTGAATGGGTTGGCAGAGGGGACGCTTGCTTTTATTCTCTGGCGTATCTGAAGATTGCTGACAGAGTTGGGATTCTGGGTCTTGCAGTGCATCTTCCATACCACCCTGACCAAACATAGAGTTCATAGCGAGAAGAGAGGCCGCGATCAACGGGATTGTTTTCATTGTTAGATCCATTTTGATTCTCCCTTTGAAGAAATTCTGTCAACCCTGACCGAGACTCTTCAAAACATCATGTTCATTTAATACCTCACTAGCATATTCGAATTTTACACGCAAGTTATTTTTTTAATTGCATGACAAAGCTCCTGCACGAATACTGCAAAACATTCTTTTGTACCAGTAGCATCCTGCTTGATTGGGAGGGATTGATATAGTGGTTCCAGTTAAAAGGTACCCAAAGCAAATCTAATAAAAAATCGATGTTAACATTAACGCAATATTGACCTCGATTTTTTTATTCGCTTTTAGAGAGATTTCAATTCGATTTTCTGGGTGCCTTTGAGATGGCACGAGTATACCGAACGTGATTCAAAAATTGGGATTTCGGCTGTGTCAAAGCCTCTAGATTTGGCGATCGTAAGTTGCCCCCATTTTTCTAATATTGGGCAACTTACGATCGCCAAATCTAGAGAGCTTTCACATCAACCCAAATCCGATTCTTGAATCACGTTCGGTATATACCCGTGCCTCAATAGACCTCTTGCGTAACTAAGGGTGCTGTCGACTTTCCTGTTCTTTTGAGCCGATTTTCGATGCAAAATTATACTTCTACGACACTGAAATCGACTTGGTCGAGTTGATAGTTTTTCTCGCCTGATCTCGAATCTTGGGTAGTTACAATTGTGCGCTCGCGCAGCTGAGGTCTATATTCCACGCGATAGTGAACACTGTCATGATCATGACCTTTTGCATCTCTGATACGGCAAGGACGAGCAACCAATCTCGGCTGCGCTGCGAGTTCTAAGCGGCTATCGACGTTGGTAATTTCTCTTTTGAAAGCGTAACCTTTCCCACTAACAGATAAGTTTGCACCAGCGTCTTGAAGAAATTTACATACTACTACATTCCCTTTGCGGGCAGCCTGCAAGATGGGGGCGGCGCAAAAGACGGTAAAGGTATATCGAGAATTCGAACCTAAATCCGATGTATCTCTGCTAAAGGATGGACTTAGCTGGCCTCTATCATAATATGCTGTATCCAATTCTGCCCCCTTACCGATCATCAACAATGCCTTTGTCGTGTCCCCTCGCGAAATGGCGATAGCGAGTTTTTGAAAAAGCGCTTGTCGGTCTGCACTTATAATGACATCGCGCATTTTAAGATTGCCTGTTGGTAGTGTAGCCGCTTCGGCAATAGGTCTGAATATACTGCATTGGCCAATATCATTGATTGCGTCATTTTGGGTAAAAGAACGAATCAGATTGGTATAACTTTCTTTATTGACACTGCGCACTTTACCATCAAAATTCACCGCCATCGAGCGACCAAACAACCAGGCAAAGAATTGGGTGAAACCGTTATTGTAAGAGTCGATACTACCGATATATTTGGTATCGGCAGCAATATGAACTTGACCCCTACTCACTGTTGTATAAATAGAATTAATTTTATTCATAATGCCCTCATACTTTATTTCATTATAGTGCACAAACAGAGCATTAAAAGGAATGCGAAAATAAAAACTACTAGGATAGAAAAGTTACAAAGTCGAGGTAGATGTTCTAAACGGTATAAGAAGAAGAGCTCACATCTCCCCCCGTTCCTGTCCAATTCGTATGGAAGAACTGCCCGCGTGGTTTATCGACTCTTTCATAGGTATGGGCGCCGAAGTAATCCCGCTGCGCCTGCAAGAGATTAGCAGGAAGTCTGGCGCTTCTATACCCATCGAAAAAGGAGAGTGCTGTACTCAAGCAGGGCATGGGGATGCCTCGCATGGCTCCCTCTGCCACAACCCTTCTCCATCCTGGAAGTGCCTTTTGAATCTCAGTCACAAAAAAGGGCGCAACTAATAGAGAGGCCAGTTTCGGATTGTCATCATAGGCTTGTTTAATCTTGCCGAGAAACTTACTTCGGATAATACAGCCACCGCGCCACATGAGTGCAATGGAGCCGAAGTTGAGATTCCATCGATACTCCTCGGAGGCGCTCCGCATGAGCATGAATCCTTGCGCATAGCTGATGATCTTGGAAGCATAGAGCGCCTCTGCTACTTGACGGACAAATTCTTCCTTGTCGGCGATGGCAGCCTTAGGAGCTGCTGCGTAGCGACGGCTTGCCTGAACCCGTTCCTCTTTCAGAGAAGAAAGGCATCTGGCAAAGACCGCCTCGCCAATCAGGGTCAGCGGCATTCCCCGATCGAGCGCATCGATTCCTGTCCATTTACCCGTCCCTTTTTGCCCTGCCACATCGAGAATTTTTTCAATGAGCGGCCCTCCATCCACATCAAGCTTCGTAAAGATGTCTGCGGTAATTTCAATCAAATAACTATTCAAAGACCCTCGATCCCACTGGGAAAAGATGCTGTGCAATTGCGGATAGGTGCAATGACCCACTTTCTGGAGCAATTCGTAAGCCTCGCAAATGAGCTGCATATCGCCATACTCAATCCCATTATGGACCATTTTGACATAGTGCCCAGCGCCCCCCTCGCCCACCCAATCGCAACAGGGAGCGCCATCCTCCGAGCAGGCTGCGATCGCTTGGAAAATCGGTTTCACATGGGTCCAAGCCTCTAGATTCCCCCCTGGCATAATCGAGGGGCCATGGCGCGCGCCCTCTTCGCCCCCCGAAATCCCCGTGCCGACGAATAAAATCCCTTTTGCTTTCAACGCTTCATAGCGACGCTGACTATCAGGAAAGTGGCTATTGCCGCCATCAATCACGATATCGCCCTTTTCCAAGAAGGGGAGAAGGTGATCGATAAATTCATCGACGGGATCTCCCGCTTTAACCATGAGCATTACTTTACGCGGTCTTTTCAAACAGGCTGCAAGCGCCTTGAGATCGTGGCATCCAACAATTTTCTTACCCCGTGCAAGTCCTGCTAAAAACTCATCTACTTTCGAAACAGTCCGATTGAACACAGCCACCGTATAACCGTGATCCGCCATATTCAATACAAGATTTTGCCCCATGACGGCAAGACCAATTAACCCAATATCTGCCTGCATACCCGAATCTCCTCTAAGAGGACGTCTACAAAGGCAAAGTGTACTTTGGATTGTTACGAAATGCAAGAACGGGGTAAACTTCTTCCCATGTCCTCGTAGCTCAGTGGATAGAGCGGTCGCCTCCTAAGCGACAGGTCGCAGGTTCAACTCCCGCCGAGGACGCACCTATACCCGTTCCACCTCAAAGGAGCCCAAAGCAAATCGAATAAAAAAGCGATGACTTTTATTCCACAATGCATTAAAATCTCACCGTAAAATTAAAGGTTTTATGTCAAATCCAGTTTCCCCATCCTCTCCTGAAGCGCCTGCTTCGGCATTGCCCCCTTCGGAGCAGCCTCCAGCCCCTTCTCTGATGCACCTAAGAAATTTGTTGCCAAACCTAAATCCAGACCAGCCCCACCCCCCATCCCTGCTTGGGAGAACTACGCCTCTGCCTGTAAATAATACCCAGCCACCTCCGCGCGGGAATGCGATACAACCCAACTCCGCTTCGAACACCCCCCATAGTGATATGGCAGTAGAGCCGCCAGCACCCCCCAATACCCCGCCACTACCTAGGTCTTTAATCGTTCCTCCGTGGCCGTTCCCTTCTTCGCCGCCTCCTCAGCCCTTAAGTAATTCATCTTCACCGTTACCCCCGTTGAACACCATACCAACAAGCCCTTCAAGCAGCCAGCTTTCGCCGGCAGCTGTGACGCAACCCTCCCCTCTTCCCTCTCCCCTGGCGTCGCCCCCTTCTCTCAACTCCCCTCCAGCCTCTCCCCCGCCTCCTCAACCAGAGGCGCCTCAGACGCGAAGAAGGCTTGTGTTTCCGGACCCGCCTCCTAGAGACGGGAATACATCGCCACCACCTGCAAATGTTCCGGCAGATCCTAGCTTCATGGAGCAATAAATAACTTCACATTTGAACGCGCCAACACGCCGAACATCAAATATTTTACAGGTAGACTATGTCCGCTTCGCCCACAAATTTTCAGATCTCTGCCACTGCGGCAACACCACCCACTACAACGATCTCGTCATCAGAGGAGCACACCTCTTCTCTGCCGCGACCAGATCCACAGTCGACTGAAGCGTCTTCAAGCCCATCTTTGCAATCTAGATGTGTCGTCTTCTATGTAAGTGATTCCCCCTTTTCTTCTGACGAGAGGGGGGCTGCTGAAGAATCCTCCTATCCACCGCCACTCGAGTTAGGAGACCCCGCAGCACAAACGGCAACGCAACCTAATGCAGTTCGTTACGCCAGGCATATAAGCTCCCCCCACTCCCTCAAAACAAACCGAACTGCATATCGAATGCTGAAGTTCCTCAGGCTAAAGACAGCACTCCGGAGTCTAACACAAGCAGACGCTGGTTACGAAGCAGACAATGAAGGATAACAGAACGTCCCAAGAGCCTGTTCATGGATTTGATGATAGTTTATACCATTTATCAAAAATAACGTTGCATTTGAGCGCGTGAAAGCGCCTAGATTCGACGATCGTAAGTGGCGTTGTATTGATCTAATACTACGCCACTTACGATCGTCGAATCTGGGCAGCTTTGACGCAGCTGAAATACAAAGTTATTTTCGATAATTGGTATTATTACCTCCGTATGGGCTTTTTGAAGTAGTAATCGATGCCATCCGCAATCCCTCTGGCAATTTTTTCTTGGTACTCCAAAGAGCGTAAGTTGACCCGTTCGGCAGGATGCGAGATGAATCCCCCTTCAACAATCACGGCCGGCATAGAAGTCTCTCGAAGTACGTAGAAATTCCCTTTTTTGACTCCGCGGGAATGGGCGTCTGTACGACGTAAGAGGCGCAGGAGGAGCGAATCAGCCAGCCGTTTAGACGCAGCAGCTCGTTTTTTGTACTGCTGCGAATCGTAAAAAAAGATCTCGATTCCCTGCGCGTTCGGCGACCTTGCAGAATTAAAATGGATGCTGACAAAGATGTCAGAATCGGCCTGTTTCGCGATTTCCACGCGCCTCTGCAAGGAAATGAACGCATCAACATCGCGAGTCATGATAACATGGTAGCCCAACTGATCGAGGTACTTTTTCACCAGTCTTGCCGTCTGTAAACACACCCTTTTCTCTTCGCAAAAAGGATTTTTTGCCTTCGTCCCCCGATCTTGTCCCCCGTGCCCTGCATCGATGACAACGGTAGGCCCTAATCCCGAACTCACCGAATGGGCAAGAGGAACCTGAGAGTCTGCAAAAAGACAGCAGACAAGAAACCCAAGGCATAAAAAATACTTGTACAAGGCGCTCATGAACTGGCCAGGATTGCAGAAGCTGACACTTTTTGCAATAGACTTCTTGCGTAACTAACGGTTCGTTGATTTTCTGGATTATTTTGGCCGATTTTCGACTTCAAAATTGGGGAGCAATATCGACAATAGTATATTGCTCCCCAATTTTAAATCGAAATCGGCTCAAAATAACCAGAAAATCGACAGAACGTTAGTTACGCAAGAGGTTTAATGCCTCTTTCGCAACAAGTCGGTCATCAAAGGGGACCGTACGTCTATCAAAAATCTGGGTGGTTTCGTGCCCTTTACCAGCAATCAATACAACATCCCCCTGCTTGGCCATTTGGATGGCCCGCTCAATCGCTTGACGTCGATCCATCTCCACAACCACGTTGTCTTTCGATCGAAAACCAGAAAGAATTTCGCGGCAGATCTTTTCTGGATCTTCTGTGCGGGGATTATCCGTAGTGAGGATAGAGAAATCGGCAAGCGCCTCCGCAGCCTCTGCCATTCCCTTGCGCCGTCTCGGGTCGCGGTTGCCGCCACATCCGAATACAACGATTAGACGCCCCTCCATCCCCTCGCACACTGTAGAGAGCGCGCTTTTCAACGATTCCCCTGTATGAGCAAAATCAACATAAACGCGAACTCCGAGTGCATCAAACACTAATTCCATACGACCCGGAATCTGTACGGGTTTACCCACAATCGAGGCAATCTGTTCCAGAGGCGCGCCTAGATGGAGTCCTACCGCTATAGCGCCAAGCCAATTCGATACATTGAAAAGACCTCTGAGAGAAGTTTTCATACGTGCGCTCATCCCTTGATAAGTCACAGTAAAGAACATCTCCCGCTCCCTGCTCTCAATCTCCTGAGCCCGCACGTCTGCGGGATTTTCTATCCCAAACGTCATCCCCTCTTTGCCCTGCCTTATTCGCTCCATCCAAGGACTATCGGCATTGAAAATTCCAAACCGCGCTCTCGTGAAAAGCAGGCTCTTTACCCCCGCGTACGCTTCTATGGTCTGATGGTAATCGAGGTGATCAGGGGAAAGATTTGTAAAGACTGCCATTTGAAACTCGATCTCATCCACTCTACCCTGCACAAGTCCATGAGAGGAGATCTCCATGGAAACCGCCTTACAGCCTTGCGTTAGCATCTCTCGCAACATCTTCTGATTGTAAATAGCATCATGAGTTGTCAGTGTCGATGGATAATGCTTCGTTCCTGCTACCGTTTCTATCGTACTCATGAGACCGCACGATTGCCCTAGTCCATTCAAGAGATGCTGAATGAGGTATGCACTAGTCGTCTTGCCCTTCGTTCCCGTTACGCCCACCGCCAAAAGATCTCGAGAAGGAGACCCATAATATCGAGTCGCAAGAGCCGCCTCAATGTGTTCTGGATTTGGGCAAATGAGCTGAACTGTTTTTAAAAAGGGATCATAAAAAGACGTCAAGACAGCAGATGCCCCCGCCTCTATAGCCTGCGGAATAAATGTAGAACCATCTGCATGCAATCCTTTTTTGGCGATGAAGAGATCTCCAGGAGTGACCGTCTGAGAATGGGAACTCAATCCATGAATTTCCGTTTCTTTACTTCCCCTTACCGTCACTTCAGGCAAATCCCGAATCAAAATTTTTAACTTCACGTGCCTCCATTCCACTTGTGGTAAAGCTCTTTCAATGCCTCCACCTCGCGCGCCCAATGGGCTTTTTTAGGATCTCTGCGCGGATCGCCTAATGACCATCCGTAAGGATCATCGGGAGTCACCCCCAAATATTGGAGGGCCTTGCCTGCAATTTCTCGGAAAACGGGCGCCGCGCTCACGCCTCCCATTTGCATTTTCCCAATCCCAGGGATCGTCCTTTTTTCTGGATCGTCTAGAGAAACCAATAAAACGAATCGGGGATTGTCAGCGGGGGCAAATCCTAGAAAAGAGGCGATATGATGATCTTTTGAATAGACACCTTCGATAATTTTTTCGGCAGTGCCCGATTTACCCGCTTCAGTGTAGCCTGGAATATCCGCCCTTTTTGAAGTACCCCCCTCTTTCGTCGCAAATTTCATCCCGCGCACAATCGTTTTGCACACTGTGGGATTCAATACCTGCTCGCTGGCCCGATACCCCGTAAGATCAAGCAGAATCTTTTTTGTCCCATCGGGCATTGTTTTAACAATCTTACGCACGAGATGCGGCTGTACCGCCTTGCCGCCATTAGCGAAAATAGCGTAGGCTCTCACAATCTGCATGGCGTTGATGAGGATATTATGGCCGATAGCGAGAGAATAAGGCGTAGGCAAAGACCATTCGAGCTTCCCATTAGGATGGAGTTTGCCGGGCGTAGGAAGGAGACCTGCCTGTTCCGCCGGCAGTTCAATCCCCGTTTTCTTTCCGAATCCAAAGACCTCGGAAAGAGTACGGCGATACCACTCATCCCCCATGCTTTCGATCAAACGGTGAATGAGTCTTGCCATGTAGACATTCGAAGATTTTTGCAGTGCCAACTCCAGATTGAGAAAAGAGTGCACCCTCGCATCTTTGAGTGGAGTGCTCCTTCCTGGGAACCACCCATTGGCGCAAGGAACTTTCTCCTCCGGCGCAAAAATCGGCTTTTTCCCGTGTTTCACGAGTTCTTCATTGGCCTTCATACATACGGCAATCGTGATCGGCTTAAAAATTGAACCCGGCTCATAGCAATCGCTCACAGCCTTGACTCGAGTTCTTTCTTGCAATTGCGGATCGTTGAAGTAGTCGGCATAACGCGTCAAATCAAAGGGAGGCGTCTGAGCAATCGCCAAAATTTCTCCCGTGTAGGGATCCATCATTACAGCCCAGCCCCCCTTGGCTCTTGCCGCCTCTACCCCTTTTTGCAATTCGGCCTCCGCCATGGCTTGAAGATAATGGTTCACCGTGAGATAGATATCCGCCCCATTTTCCGGCTCTATGACGATTTTACCAGTATCCAAGGGATTGCGCGGAGAGTGCCTAACGATTTTCTTTCCAAACGACCCCTTTAGATAAGGATGAAATAGCATTTCTAAACCGCCGGTCGGTAAATTCTGCTGATCCTTCGGATCTCTTGCATCCTGTACTGTATGGAGCACCGCTCCAAGCAAACTCCCAAAGGGGTAAGAGCGCTTGAATTCAGAGGTGAAAAATAGGGCGTTTCGAGGGATTTTTTCCCGTTTTGAAAAAGGACCCCACCATTTCTCAATCTCCAGCCGTTCTTTCCGATCAAGCCAGGTTGCGATTTTACGACTGCGGCTTTTACGTTCAAACTCGGCATATGCCTTGCTCTTTTTCTGCGAAGAAAGAGGGAGCAAAGCCACTAATTCAGCAGCCATTTTTCCCTTCAATTCTGCGGGAATCGAATCGGGATCGATAAACAGATGGAACTTCGGCACATCGACAACAAAGGGGAAATCCTCCTCGGGATGCCCCTTTTTGATTGACGTATTCGAATAAAACGAACCTCGCATGAAAGGGATCGTCACCGCATGTTCATGCTGGGCTAACGCCTGCTGCGTCCATTTTTCATGCTCAATAATTTGAATTTTATAAAATCGGACGATGAGAGTGGCAAAGAGGAGGAAGAGGACGAGCGCAAGACCTGCGAGGCGCCTTCGATCGGGAGATCCTGGAGGAGAAAATGCTGACTGTCGCATAGTTGCAGAAATTATCGGGATATTTGAGCCATCTCATTAGACGCGAGAACTTCGGGAACAGTCAAGATCTCTTTCAGCAAAGGGTGCTTGAGATGGCCAAATTCTGGACGGTGAGCCAGTTCTATTAAGTGTGCGGGGCTATTAAACCGGTCAATTTCATAGGAAAGGCGACGGCTCTCCTCGCGGATGAGTCGAATCTCTCTGTCTACTGTAGGAATGCGGATTTTCGTCTCTGTGAGCCCATTTTGCGCCTCCAAATAGGAATAGAGACAAAATCCGAGCGCCACAAGACAAATTCCCAACCGAACTAACATACTCTTTACTCAAGTCTCTCAACCGCTCGTAATTTTGCACTACGGGATCTTGGATTGATCCGCATCTCCTGGAGATTTGGCCCCACAGGCTTTTTGGTCAAAATCGCGACCTCTTTCTTGGCGTCCCGAAACACATTTTTCACGATCCGATCTTCCAGGCTGTGAAAAGAAATCGCCGCAATGCGCCCCCTGGGACGCGTCAGCGCAATGGCAGATTTCAATCCCTCTTCAAGCTGCTTCAGCTCATCATTCACCACAATCCGCAGAGCCTGAAACACGAGAGTGGCCGGATGCAGTCTTCCCCGCGTTGCCACCGGTTTGACGATCCTCACCAAATCTTCCGTCGTCCGAATCCGCCTCTTTCTACGAGCCTCCACAATAGCGCTTGCGACCTTCCGTGATCTACGCTCTTCTCCATATTCAAAAAAGATACGGGCTAGTTCCTTCTCAGGGTATTCATTCACGATCCGCTCCGCAGTCAGATTCGCTTCCGGATCCATCCGCATATCCAAGGGAGCGTCACCCAAAAAACTAAATCCCCTCTCCCTTTCATCAAGCTGCATCGAAGAGACCCCGATATCGACAAGAAACCCATCAATGCCCCGAATTGTCAACGTCTTGAGATGGCGCTTCACATCCCCATAAGCGCCATGAATCCACTCTATCTTATCTTTCCAAGGCTCCAATACTTTCCTTGCTAGAGATAAAGCCTTGGGATCTCTGTCGCAGGCACAATACCGCTCAATTTCCGGGTGAGCGCCTAAAATCGCCTGAGCATGACCGCCCGCCCCCACAGTCCCTTCAAAAAAAACCCGAAGCTCTACTCCTTCGAATATTTTCAGAACCTCTTGCAATAAAACGGGTTGGTGCGCCTTTTTCAACTCTTTCCATAAACTGGATTCATTGCCGCCGTAATCGCTTGTGCAGGAGTTATCGCCTCCATTGGGGCCGCATCCTGCAATAGGGCAAAAGCCTCTTCGGTCATTTTTGCAAGGTTCATCTCGGTCGATTCCCCATCCAAAAGAGCGCGCAGATTGCGATCGTAGACCTCTTTAGGCCACAGCTCGATCTTATCCATGACGCCCGCTACCACCATTTCTCGCTCAATTCCCACAGCCGCCTTTAGCGCGGAAGGAAGCATCACCCTGCCAATTTTGTCACACTCGGTTTGATGCAGGGTCGAGAAGAAGAGGGTGAAAAATTTTTGGAACTTAGCCACATGCTGATTTTGCTGAAACTTAGCCACGATCGCCTCGATGGCGCTTTTCCGATAGATCGCAAGGCAACCGCCAAGACCAAGCCCGATCACAAATTCGCATTTTCCCTCTTCCACGAGTCCGTAGCGCATCTCTTGAGGCAGCACAAAGCGCCCCTTCTCATCGAGTTTCGCAACACTAGATCCGCTAAAGAAGAACTTGCTTCCGGTCATTTCCACACCTTCCCACATCTTAGCCACGAATCCAGAAATCACGCAATTCTTTTTCCACGCCAGGATCTCTTACTACACCACATCTTATTATGAACAAGGAAGATACATACGCATAAATGATTGGTGGGAAATTGTGGGAAACTTGTTCAAAACCACGCAGAGCTGTGGAGAAAAATTCTTGTGCCATTAACGTTATATAACTTAAAATCAATGAGATCGCGAAATTCAGCGTGCTACGAACACGTTGTTCAAAACTCGTCCCTAAGGGCCCTAAGGATTTTCGAGAGCTTTCTTAATATAGGTGCGGTTGGCAAAGACATAGTCGCCTACCGAAATGACTGTATAGAGTGCTGCCGCCGCCGTAAAAAACAGACTGAGCTGACGAAAAACATCGAGTGCGAGAAGACCCGTTGTATAAGGGATCATCAGAGCTAAAATAAGAAAGGAGACAACGCCTTGAATGGCCGCTTTCACTTTGCCGCTGAACCTGGCTGCAAGCGCTACGCCTCGGAGCGCACAGAGGGTACGCAACGTACTAATAAATAGATCGCGATAGAGAAACACGAACACGAGTAAAAGGGGCAGCTGCACAACCCCCGCTGTAAACGTTAAGAAAAGAGAGATATGCGTAATACTATCAGCCATTGGATCGAGTACTTTTCCGAGGTCTGTGACCTGATTTCTCCTCCTGGCCCAGAAGCCATCGAACCAATCAGAACACTCGCAGACGATCAACAGTCCGAGCAGCAAATAGGGCAGATAAGTCAGGGGAATCCCCAGCTTGTCATATTCTAAATAGAATATGGGGAAGAGCGGGCTGATAAAGATACGCAGCAGCGTGAAGCAATGGGCAAGGTTCATTAACCTGAGCAGACTAGCAAATAAGCAATAAAGGGTAAAGAGCTCAAGAACTCAGATCTTTCAAAAACGCAGGAAGTTGCGGAAGAATTTCTGCAACAGGCAAGATGGTCACGTCTTCCCCGTAGATCTTTTCTTTCCCCCCGTAAAATACAAATAACTTTGCAATCGGATATTCCTCCTTAAAAAGCCGTAAACTCCGAAGATCTGAAGGATGGATTGTCCTAGAACTTTTCACTTCTATTGCGATCACAGAATTTTTTCCATACAGGATAAAATCAACCTCTTGTTGATCGATAGTCCGCCAAAAATAGAGGTCAAAATGAAGCCTTTCATAGTCATTCACCGCTTTTAATTCTTGAAAAACGAGAGTTTCTAAAGCAACGCCACCAATTAATCCCGGAGAATCCAACGGCCCTTTGGGTCGAATCGATCTATATACACCAACATCGAAATAATAAAACTTTGGATGCACAACAGTTTGCCTCTGTGCTTTTTTTGTGAATACAGGCAAGCGGGAAGCAATTAACAAATCTTCTAAAATAGTAAAATAGTTTTCAACAATTTTTCTTTCTATTTTACATTCCCTAGCTACTTCGGACATGTTTAAAAGGCTGCCTTGTGAAAAGCTTGCGATCTCTAAAAATCGAGCAAAGGCAGATAAATTTCTCGTCAATCCTTCTTGCAAAACCTCTTCGCGCAAGTACGTTCCAATATAAGCATTGAGGTATTCTTCTGAAGCATCTTTATTATTATAAACAGAGGGCAAGTGACCGATGAGGAGGGATTGATTCAAATCAAAATCAGATTTTAGTTCGGCTGCGGTGAGAGGAAACATTTTATAGGAGTGCGCTCTTCCAGCGAGCAAGTTGACCCCTTTTCGACGCAATGAACGAGCGCTTGACCCCGTGAGAATGAACTTGCATCCCCGCGATTCAATCAATCGATGGACTTCATTTAAAAGGTCTGGGATTTTTTGAATTTCATCAATAACAATCCAGTCATCGAAGTTTTTAGGAATTTTTTCTTCTAAAATCGATGGATTTTGTAAGAATTCTACATAGGTATGCATGGATAAAAGATCGAAGACGAGGGCATTGGGAAATCCCGCTCTCGTCCAAGAACTTTTTCCGGTTCCCCTGGGACCGAAAAGAAAGAAACTCTGGTCGTGGCGCTTGGGCGCCTCCAATAAACGTTGGTACACGCCCTTATCGTAATCTCTATTTTAGGAATCGTCAACTCCATTTTCTTTCATTTTTCGGAAACTCAGATTCCAATTTCATATAACACTGAATAGGAATTACTTGCGTTTGGTATTACCTCGACTTTGCCACTTTTTTAGCCCGATGGCCTATCCTATGCCGAGGTCATCGGGCTAAAAAAGTGGCAAAGTCGAGATTACTGCTGAAGCGCTAGCTGCCCGCATGCGGCAGCGATATCTTTACCTTTTGTGAAGCGCCAGGTCGTACAAATACCCCGCTCTTCCAAAGTCTCACGGAACTGCTCGATGTCCCTCTTCTCAGGTCGATCAAGCCGGATACCCTCTACAGGATTGTAAGGGATGAGATTGACGGTGCACTGCTTGCCTTTGAGAAGCTCGGCAAGCTCGGTCGCCGATTCAATCGTATCGTTAATCCCTGCAAGCAGAGTGTACTCATAGGTAATATCCCGTTTTGTGTGGTGCGAATACGCATCGACTGCCGTGATAATCTCTTCCATCGAGTATTTACGCGCATAAGGGATCAATTTTTTCCGTAAATTCTGGTTGGACGCATGGAGCGAAAGAGCTAAGTTCACCTTCAGCTCCTCCTTGGCCAAGCGAAGAATCCCTTCAACGACACCCACTGTTGAGACGGTGATCCGTCTTTGCGAAATATGGAATGCATCGGGGGAGCAGAAAATACGGATTGCCTTCACCACAGCCTCGTAGTTTTCCATCGGCTCTCCCATTCCCATAAAAACGAGATGACACACCCTCTCCCCCCGCCCTTTAAGATGGCGGTCGATCTGCAGCACCTGTTCCACAATCTCGGCAGAACTTAAATTCCGAATGAGCCCTTGCTTACCAGACGCACAGAAAGAGCAACGAGCAGGGCACCCTACCTGGCTAGATACGCATACCGTGCGCCGATCTGCCGAATAGATCAATACCGTCTCGACCTTTTTCCCATCTTGCAGCTCCCAAAGAAACTTTTCCGTCTCTCCATCTTCCGAACGTAAAATGCGCACTTGTTTCAGTGTGGAAAAGTGGAACGACTCAGCAAGCTTTGCCCTTAAAGGCGCTCCCAAATCCGTCATCTGATCGAATGACAGAGCCTGCTTGCCATACAACCAACCAAAAATTTGGCCTGCACGGAACTGCGGCTGCCCATTTTGCTGCATCCATGCCTTGAGTTCTTCGAGAGTAATTCCGTAAATTTCTTGCATCATGCAAATAGCCTACCACGCCCGCTCTTGTTTTTTAAGCTTTTTCAGGCAATCCTAAAGAAAACAAAAATTTTACTTGCAGGCACAGATGTTTGTAAACCCATTTCTTCGTTGGATAGCGCGTATTTACAATTATTTCATTGCCGTTGGCAGCAACCTCGAAAGCGTCTTTCTCCTCTATATGCGCCTGACCTGGGGACACCAATTTTTCCTGTCCGGATGGCATAAATTCCATACCCTCGATCAGACAGGCGCCTTTTTTGCCTCCCTTGGCCTCTCTCATCCAGCCTTCTATGCATGCCTAGTTGCCTGCTGCGAAACCCTTGGCGGCCTTTGCCTTATCTTTGGGTTTGCCTCAAGGATCGCAGCGATTCCTCTCGCCTGCATCATGCTCACCGCTCTGAGCGTAGCTCATTCCGCGGACATTTCTAACTTACGCTTTTTGATCGAACCGCAATCCCTCGTCAAACAAGCGCCCTACCCCTTCCTGATCACCGCCACCCTCGTGTTCATCTTCGGTCCAGGACGCATCTCCATCGATGCCTGGCTTAAACGCTGGTCTCAAGGGCAAGCAAAGTATTGAATCACGTTCGCGGTATACCCGTTCCATGAGAAACTCTCAAATAGCTGGCAATTGGAGCACTCTTCCATTAAACTATCAGCCCATGGAATACCACATCCCATCCTCTATGAGCGTCAAAGAAGCGCTCGCACGCCTCTATCCGGACAGTTCGCGTAGAACTTTGCAAAATTGGTTGAAGGCGGGAAGATTTTCTCTGGATGGCAAGAAAGTGCAGCGGGAAGATTTGCCCCTCAAGGAAGGACAGGTACTCATGGCCAAGGAGACGTTCCTCCCGCCAAAAGTGCCTGGATTAAAAATTTTATACGAAGACCGCTACCTCATTGCGATTGACAAACCCGTAGGACTCCTTAGCGTCCCTCTCGATGAAGGAGACAGCCACCGCCACGCCCTCGGCCTTTTGCGCGCCTTTTTAAATACAGACGCCATCCGCGCGGTTCACCGTATCGATCGAGACGTTTCCGGAGTGCTTCTTTTCGCCAGAGGAAAAGAGGCGGAAGATCGGCTCAAGGAGCTCTTCGAAGCGCACGATCTGCACCGCCAATATTTTGCCATCGTCGAGGGGCGCATGGAAGAGATGAGTGGCACATGGAACTGCCGCCTTGCAGAGCTGCCCAATTACGATGTCGTCGAATCGCCCGAAGGACGCGATGCGATCACCCACTTTGAAGTCGTCCACAGATCCCCTAAATACACCTACCTCAAAATCACTCTCGAAACGGGACGCAAACACCAGATTCGGGTGCATTGCCAACGAGCTGGCCACCCTATCTTAGGCGACTCTCGCTACGGCGCCACCGAGAACACAGTGGGCAGACTCTGCCTCCACGCAATTCGACTTGCCCTCGTCCATCCCTTCACGAAAAAACCGATCTCCTTTTTTTCTCCTATTCCTGGGAACTTCAAAAAACTAGGTTCCCACGCCCTGCCGCAAGTCTATTGAGTTCTGCTTCTTTCATATTGCCCTGGATGTCCCCTTAGATTATATTGCGATGAAGAAGCGGCCTATTCTCTGTCGTCTCGTATTCGGAAACCTCTATGGACTTTTCCCAGTTCGCCAACCACTTCATCGCCCTTCTGGTGATCACGAATCCCCTCTCCGCACTTCCCGCTATTTTGCGTATTTCACGCAACCAGACTCTGGCAGAAAAGCGCCATATCGGCCTTGTTGCAGCTTGTGCCGTGTTTGTCATTTTGCTCATGACGACCTGGGTAGGGTCTCCCCTGCTTTTGATTCTGGGCATCAAGCTGCCAGCGTTTCAGGTGGCTGGGGGCGTAATCATTTTCATGATGGCGCTTTCGATGTTGACGGCTGAAGAAAGCCCCATCAAGCATACGCCTGAAGAGCACGAAGAAACGCGGGCCGGCGATTCAGGAGCGATTGTCCCCCTAGCCATTCCGATCATTGCGGGACCTGGAGCCATCAGCACCATCATTGTCAGCGTGAGCCAATATCCCGGTATTTACAATATGATCCTCATCAGCATTTCCGCGACTCTAGTCGCGCTTGTGATGGGACTCATTCTCTACTTTGCCAGCCACTTAGAAAAGATGCTCGGCCAATCGCGCATCAAGATCATCAACCGCCTGGGCGGCCTCATTCTGGCGGCGATCGCCGTCCAAACCCTTGCAAGCGGCCTCATCGGGCTCTTCCCCTTACTCGGGAGCCAATTGCCTCTTGGAATTATTGGAAGTAGTTTTCTTGGATGCGGTCAGTAAGGCAACACGCGTCGTGTCTCTCTCCCTCCGCCGCGTGGTCGGCTACCGGTTTTACAGAGGGGAAATAATCCTCTATTACCGATATACCTGTTGTTGTCAGAGGACTCCGTGGAGACTGCGCAACCGGAGGTACCTGCTGTGCGACGACAACAGCACTGGAATGCACAGGAGGCCGCGGCTGTAGTACAGCATCGCGTCTCTTTTGCTGTCTTTCCTGTATGACCTGCCAAGCATTGTCTATAATTCGAGCCTCTATCTCGTTCAAAGTGAGATCCTTATGAAAAAACCGATCTATCATTTGCTCCCTGCTCTGCGTATCCATAACTCCTTCAGCAGTGATCGTGATCAGTCCCTTCTTAAGCAGAACCTCTACAACGGGAAGGGATGCGTCAGAGTTCCAAAATGCTCTTAAGAGGTCGATCCGATTACGTTCTCCCAAATCCATCTCTTGCCCTTGACGTTGCATAAGCCCTGCCAATCGCTGCCTTTCCTGCACAATCGCCTTGTTTACAGAGTCCGCATCTGTTAGATCAACGCCCGCTCCCATTCGCCGATCCTCAGCCTTTTTAACAAAGTCCGCCCTGAGCATCTGCATATTCGGCAGCGCTGGTTCACGATTCTGTTCTAACACAGCCTCAGCGCCGTTTGCTTCAGCAGCTGGATTATTTTTGATCTGCTGCAGTTCTGCTTGCATTTTCGCAAGCTCGTCTGTCAAGGACTCGTCTTGATCCTGCCGTAGAGCATCAAGCGCTTCCTGTATCTTCTTGAGATCCTCACCCTCGTCGCGAGGAACTCTAGCAAAACCTCCAGCCACACCTTGAACAGCCTCTATTATTTTCCCTATCTGCACCCGGTCGCGGATCTCCTCTCTCAGAATTCCCATGCACTCATTAGCAATCTTGTTCCTTCGCAACTTGAGTTGAAGCTCTGCCTCAGGAATCACCCCTGCCCGAATTTTCTCATTAATAGCTTCTCGCTTCTTCCTAAGCTTCTTCAATTTTTCTGTACGCTTTATGGAGTATTCCCCAGTGCTTAGCCCTCTTTGGATGTTGCGGAGTACAGCGAGAGTATTCTGTTTAACGTCTTGCGCTGGAACTAGACCATTTTGATAAATCTTCTGAAAAACCGTCCCTATTTTTTGAGCCACCTCTACGAGGGATTCTCTGCCCTCCCGATACCCTCGAAGCCAAGCGATCAACCGCCCCCAAAAACCAGTAGAAAAGTGATTAATCTCCACTACATGATCCCCTATGCAATGAAAATAAATCCCTCTCCGATCGAGCGATGCATCTTTCCTGCGTTCGTCTATATTTTCTGAAACGGCCTGAATCACTTGCTGATAATTATTTACTTGCACTTTCATAAAAACACCCCTCGTTAACGAGGAAAAATTATTACTAACAATAAATACAAAAACAACTATATTATATCATAAAAAACATAATGGTACAAATTTAATTATCTCGATAATAAAAATACGAGTACTATCCCGAAAACAAGCTATTATCACACTGATTATAAATAGATTACGACATTACAATCAGTCTGTTTGGGGTCGTTTGCCCCTCGGCGAGCCGGAGCGCTTCGCTTCCTTGCTCCGCGCCCTTGCACAATCATCGGTTTTTTAGAAGCGGGGAGTTTTGCAACTGCCTCAGATATTAAAATTTTACTTGCACATCGAGCCCCGCTTTCGCTATTAGAGGTTTAAACTCGACTTTGCAACTTTTTTAGCCTGCTGGCCTATCCTATTTGCTCTCGGACGTTTGGCCACAGGCCAAACTAGTCGGTTTATTTAAACGGGAAGGGGTTTTTAACCCCTTCCCGTTTAAATAAACGCCTCAGAGAGCAAATATGCCGAGGCCATCGGGCTAAAAAAGTCGCACAATCGAGTAAAAAACGGAGCTTTCTATGAACAACAGCTTCCTTCTGTGCAGCTTTGCGCTTGCGGCCTCCTTAACCCTTTCTGGCGCAACAATATCCTCCTCTTCTGCTTCAAAAACACCCCCTCCATTCGACGCCGACCTTTACCGCAAAGACGCTCAGGTGTTTTCCCTGCATGGTGAATTTCTCTTCTGGCGCGTGCAAGAAGGGGCGCTCGATTATGCGCTCGCAATGACCGAGCCGGGTTGGGGTCCTAGCAATTGCTATGCGGAGGGGCATTTTAAAAGTGCAACCTTTGACGGAGATCCAGGATTTCGAGTAGCCGCCAGTTTTTATAGAGCACCGAAATATTGGGAAGTCAAAGGGCAATATACACGACTTACCGCTGCGGGCAAAAACCATGCCTTCAAGCCCCAAGCAAGCAATGAATATCTGACTGGAACATGGCCACAAATCTTCTTAAACCCCGTGGGTGAGGCGACCAGTTACATCCATCTAAATTATAACGTAGCCGATCTTTGGGCAGACAGAGTTTTTAACCCCAATCCCCACCTCAGATTGCGGCTTATCGGCGGCGGACTTGCTGCATGGATGGATCAATTTTGGAAAATAAAGTATGCCGATGCATCGGGCGATGAAACAACGATTGTCAATCAATGGTCATTCGCCGGAGGAGGGATCAAGTTCGGTACGATGCTCGATTGGTATTGGTTTGAGGATATCTACATTACGGGAGGCGTGACCTTTTCTTCTCTCCTCGGCGTCTATCACAATAAAGCGCTGCAACGAACAAATTTCCCCATTGACGCGGGCACCTACAATACTGATCTCGCTCTTCGCAATACGTACTTTAGAGACATAAGACCCGCTTTCACAGGACAGTTTTTCGTAGGCCCCAACTACCAAAAAAACTTCTCCAACAGCCGCATCGAACTCTTTGCAGGCTATGAGGTGAACGCCTGGCTCAATTTGCAGGAGATCTATCGTTCCACTTCAGGGACGCCCCAAGCCTCCAAAGAAACTTGGATCAATACAGGAATGCTCGCCTTGCAAGGCCTTACGACCCGCCTGACCGTAGATTTTTAAGCCTCTTGTTCACGGCCGCTTTTTCGGTTTTGCCGAGAAAGCGCCGTAGGGTTGCACGAGGAGCACCTCTTCAATTTGTCCTAGGGGATCTGTAATAAACCGGACGGTGTATCCAATGAGCGATTTCACAGCAAACTCCCCCTTCGAAATGGGAACGAGTTCATAGAGAGGCTCTCCCGGGATGACGGCGCAGAGCACTCCACCTCTTAAGACAATCTCCACAACATACCCATAAATCTCATAAATTCCGGTAAACTGCCTGAGGTATTCGGTTGCAGAGAGCGATTCAGCAGCGCGCTTCACAAATACGATATCGCTGGAATTCGGCTCAAAGGGAGCTGATACCTTTTCGATATCGCCATTGATCCCTTGTTGAAACAACAACTTCGTCCCTTCGCGGGAAATTAGCATGTCTTGCAACTCTTCTTGGATGGCAAAGGTGTTATAGTGCCAATGACTCAAATTACATACGAGCCCATTCATCGATGCTTGGAGCCTGCCGTCGTGCAGCGCGATAGAAAGGGTTCCATAGCCTGGATTCAGATAATCGCCCGTGAAAACCTCAAGAGGGTGAGAAGGGTGCGTCCCCTTCACTCTATGGAGATCCGCTCTCAGGAGCTTTTCCTTGAGCGCGTCTTTCCCCTTATTTATCCCATCGAGTCCGTCCTGCAGCCAGTCAATCGACGGAAGCTCTAAGAGACGGTCGAGGAGTTGATGGGCGAGGCACCGAGGAAGACCGGTCAAATTCCTGTTAGAGAGAATGATGATACCCAAATCATCTCTAGGAAGGAGCCCGATGATTGAGGTAAAACCGTCGATGCCTCCGTCATGGCTAAGGTAGTAGTGCCCACGATAGGACATAATCCTCCAGCCAATCCCAATAGCAAGAACATGCGACTCTTTCGATTCCGGAGTGCCTGAAATGATTGCCTGAGGCGTGTGCATCTCTTGTAAAGAAGCTGGACTAATGAGCGATTTACCATGGAACATCCCCCCGCTCAAGTGCATTTGTACCCAGTTGGCAAGATCGGAAATATTAGAACTGATTCCTCCCGCAGGAGCGATCAGACTGATATCGCGAAAGGCCATTTTCTTAAGCGTCCCCTCTTTTTCTGTATGGGGGGTCGCAAAGTCAGGCGCTTGCTGCATTGCGCGGATGGAAAAACTGGTGTGCACCATTTCTAATGGATTCAAAATTCGCTCCGTAGCAAGCGTCTCCCACGATTTAGAGGCGAGACGCTCCATCGCGTAACCCGCTGCAAGATACATCAGATTATTATATTGGTAATGTTCTCTGATATCGCTAGAGGGTTCTAAATAGCGTAGACGCCGGACAATGTCGGAGCGCTCTATGCTCGAAAGCCCGTACCACATAAAATCATGGCGCGGCAACCCTGTACGATGGGTTAATAGATCGCGCATTGTCACGTTCATCGTCGCATGGGCGTCCCAAAGACGAAATTCAGGAATCAAGTCGATCACTCGCGCATCCCAAGAAAAGAGACCTTCGTCGACGAACATCCCGGCAAGAAACGAGGTGAAGGCTTTAGAACAAGATCCAATCGCAAAAACAGTGTTAGGGGTCACAGGCAATTTCGATTCGATATCGCGATGCCCGAATCCTTTCGCATAGATCAATTGCCCTTCAGAAACAATACCAATCGCAATGCCAGGAACCTGATAATCGGCAAGCGCCTTTTCGATCGTAGGCTCAAATCCTTCTACGAGTTGCTGGAGCCGTTTGACCTTTGGCGATACAGGATTGAGCCAGTCAAATAAAGCAGCGTGCATCTGTGTAACGAGGATCACGAAAACGAAAATAGCTCTCAACATGTGGTACACCCCTTGCAGTATGGCTAAAGAACCTATCTTAGGTTCAAGGGGGAGCATCTTACCGATTCAAAGAGAAATTGACAATCGGTGCACACCCAGGCACTAGAGACTGTTAACGGATTTGGTTTCTGTCGATTTTCGGGACCTTTTGAATCGAAAATCGGCCAAAAATCCTCCGAAAAGCGACGAAATCCATATCCGTTAACAATCTCTTAGTGCCTGGGTTTGTTTCGCTATCCTTGCGCCATATAGCTTAACACACCGGTCAAAATGAGGTAGATCGCAACCACGTAGTTGAGAATTCTCGGATAAATCAAGATCAGCGCCCCCGCTACAATAGAGACGATGGGATGGAGAAGATGAGGCATGGAAAACTCCTTTTCAGATACTGAACCTATCCGAATAAAATTTTTCGTCGAGTTTTTGGATTATTTTGAGCCAATTTTTGATCGAACAACTGGGGGCAATATCGACAATAGTATATTGCCCCCAGTTGTTCGATCAAAAATTGGCTCAAAAGAACCGAAAAATCGACAGAAACTTTTTATTCGGATAGGTTCCTCATGAAGGTCAATCTCCATGTACCAACTAATACAATTATCGAAAATAATTTTACATTTCAGCTGCGTCAAAGCCATCCAGATTTGACGCAGCTGAAATACAAAATTATTTTTTACAATTAGTATAAAAATTAAAAGTATTAGTGAAACATGAAATTCTCTTGAGATTAAGACATCATCCGCTTACTATGCTCGTTTATGAAGACCCATAAGATCATTTTTTCGACCGGGCTTGCCATGTTTTCGATGTTCTTTGGCTCAGGCAACCTCGTCTTTCCCCTCGTTGTTGGGCAATTGAGTCAGGGACACTACCTCATCGCCGGATTGGGCATCTTGCTCACGGGCGTTTTCGTTCCCTTCTTGGGAAGCCTTGCCATGCTCCTATTCAACGGCCAATCCAATGATTTTTTTGCCCGCTTGGGAAAACCCGCTACCTTCTGGTTTCCCCTTATCGCTCTTTCTCTCATGGGACCTTTCGGAGTACTCGCCCGCTGTATTACGGTCGCGCACGGCGCCTTTAAACTCGTGCTTGCTGATACCCCACTTTGGATCTTCAGCCTGGTTTCGTGCGCCCTCATTTTTGGCCTTACAATCCGAAAAAGGAAAATTGTTCAACTCCTTGGGTCCATCTTAACGCCTCTCCTGATCCTCTCACTGACTGCAATCGTTGTATTCGCTATCGCATCGACCGACCTCCCCCCTGCGGCGCAGGATGCTGGCTCCTCTTGGGCAGGGTTTAAACAGGGGATATTCCAGGGATACCAGACTATGGATCTTTTGGCAGCTTTCTTTTTTTCCGTTTTCGTCATCAAGCATTTGAAGGAGCATAAGTCGATGCAGGAAGATCCGTCGCGATCGCTTCCTGTCTTCTTAAAATCGTCGCTTGTAGGCGCTGGACTTCTTTCTCTGATCTACCTTTTCCTCGTCTTGATGGGATCTATGTACGCATCCGATCTCGCCTTGGTTCCTCCTCAAGAAATGCTCGGCGCCATTGCTCAAAAAACTTTGGGCCCCATGGCAGCCCCTATCGTCTGCGTGGCGGTGATCCTTGCTTGTCTTACAACAGCTATTGTCCTGGCCTCTCTTTTTGCCGATTTTTTCCGTAAAGAAATCGCTAAAGAGAAAATCCCCCCCTTCGTCGCGCTGATTGTAACGCTCCTGATTACGTTTCTAATCTCTACGCTTGAATTTGCAGGCATCGCCCGCATTATCGGTCCTATCCTTGAGGTATGCTACCCTTCCCTGATCGTCCTGACGATTTTGAGTATTTTTCAAAAGCTCTGGGGCTGGAAATCGCTGCGCGCCCCGACTGCGGTGGCGCTTGCAATCAAACTCATTTCTTTGGGAATCTAATGCGCTTTATTTTCCTCTTCTTCCTGATCCTAGGCGCTGGATGCACAATCAACCAAGACCGCCGGATTCGGGAATTACTGACCGTTCAGACAGGCGCCTATCATCGGACGCGCGATGTCCAAATCGTTGAGGATGCTCTTGCAACCGCTCCAGCAGGTCAGTTTTCTTTAACCATCCTACCAGATAATCCCCTCTCCTCTGTCAAAGGCACCTTCCCTGTCTTCGTCTTAAAAGGCGATTCGCTGCCCCTGCAAGAGCGCTTTATTTTTGCTGCTATCGACCGTGTCTCTGGAGTCATCGATCCGCGCTGTGAATTTGAAGTTCTGGCAGACGGCAATCTGCAGATTTTTGACAAGACAGGCATCTCGTACGCAAACGAAATTCCCTTCATTGCCTCCGAAGGACTGAAAGCGGGTCATCCGATCGATTACGTGGTCGTCTCTAAAAAGACCTATGCTTACGCTATAGACGAATTTATCCCCTATCCGATCGAAAAGGTCGAAGATTTGGGAGAGAGGGCGGAACTGATCGTCACCCATCCGATGGGCACTCATCTCACGCTCCGCGCTACGGGATTTTCTCCCTATGAATCCCTTGTTCTGATCCACACCTCCGGGCTCTTGGAAGAACGTCAAGAAGTGATCGCCGATCAAACGGGATCGTTTAATATGGGACTTAATCCCACCATTTTGGGGAAATTAGGCGGCTTAGCGCATCTGACGATCGAACGACTGCATGCAAAAGCGCTTACTTTCGACTACCCTTGGGGTACGTGGATTGATAAACAGACCTGGAAAGAGAGGGCCTCTTTCCCCATGCTCCTCGTCGTCAACCGCGACCCCAGCGACGGCTATACCGAACGCCTTGCTACGCTATTTTCCTAAGAGATATTGTCTAAAAAAGAGGCGTGTTTGATTCCAGGAGTGGCCTAGAGCATAGGCATTATCCTTCACATTTCCCCCGAAAGAGACCCAAAGTTTAAGAATCGGGTGAAATTCAGTCACCTGATCAGAAAAAGAAATCCCATGGCCAGCGCCCGGATAACTGATATGGGTGCACGGAATAGAAGAGCCTCTCTCTTTTAAGCGCTGCACAATTTGTTCAGCAAAAAGGGCAGAGGGCCACATCTGATCCTCCTGTGCAGAGAGAAGAAGAAGGGGGCATTGCATACGCTCTACGGGAATTTGTGCCGCAGCAAATGCCTCTAGCTCTCTCATCCCTTCGAGAAAAGAGGGGGTAAGGGCAAGCTCGGCAGAGACCTTAGCGGGGGGAGAAAAAGGGGCGTTCGGCCCTAGGGGCATTCCCCGGTAAATCCAAGCCGGATCTGCCGCCGCAGGATAGATGGAGCCGTAGAGTGCACTCGAGGGGAGATGAGCCGCAACTGCTCGGAATTTTTCTGGCATTACAGTAGCCAAAAGCAAGGCAAGTTCAGCGCCGCGCGAAGCGCCCCAAAGAGCTAAACGCGTTATATCAATCCCTTGTTGGCGCTCCAGCCAGTGGCACGCCCGTTCCATGAATTCGAGGGGAATACGGTGTATGGTAGAGGGAAGCCCCGGGGCTCCGAAATAGGCCAGCGCTAAAGAAGCAATGCCTTGTGCTGCAAGCCATTCTGCCCGCGCAGAACTTATCCCCCCGCGGAACCCCCCCAGAGTAATGACCACAGGCTGAGCCCCCTCTTTCTCGGGCATAAACAGCGTACCGATCACCCCCTCTTCCGCGACAGAGATTTGCTCATACCGTGTATTCAAAGGTTGTCTCTTAACAATCTATCTGTGTATAGGAGGTTTTATGGTAAGTAAAGAATACGACCCAGTCTATAAGGAAGCGCTCAAACTGGCAATGGCAGAAAATAGCCCACTCGAAGAAATACGTCTTCAATTTGAGCGTGCCATGAGCGCTTTCCCCCCTGATCCCGAAGTACGTTTCGACTCTTTTTCTATAGGTGATTTGCCTGCCCTATGGACTTTTGCTCCCAATGTTACCCGCAGCCGTATCCTCCTTTTCTTTCACGGAGACTCCTACACGCGGGGATCGATGGAATCGCATAAAAATCTTATGGGAAGACTCTCAGCAGCAGCGGGGGGCGCTGTCATGGCGATCCAATACCGCCTCGCCCCAGAACATCCCTACCCTGCAGCGCTGGATGACGCACTCTCTGCCTACCGCTTTCTCCTGCATCATCCTTACGCCAGATCTCGGATTATCTTTGCCGGCATTGCAGCAGGAGCTGGTCTTGCTCTCTCCCTCCTCCTACGACTTAAACAAGAGCAAATCGCCACACCCGCCTGCGCCCTATGCCTCTCTCCATGGGTCGATCTCTCGTTATCACTCATCAAAAAAGAAAAACCGGAAAAACCAGATATTATACTCCCAAGCTCTCTCGCAGCCGCTGCGAAGCAATATGCAGCAGGAGAACGCTTAACCTCTCCCCTCCTCTCCCCTCTCTTTGGAGATCTCACGGGCCTGCCCCCCCTCTTCATTCAGACGGGCAGCAACGATCTTCTCCATCCCGAAGCGCTTGCATTACACCTCAACGCAAAAAAAGCAAAAGTGACAACTACTTGCGATATCTGCCCCCAGATGATGCATATGTTCCAGATGTTTGCCCCCGGCTTTCCGGAAAGCCAGCAAGCCATCGAACGAGCAGGCGCCTTTGTCCACGCCCTGTATACCAAGAACCTATCCAAATAAAAAGTTTCTGTCGATTTTTCGGTTCTTTTGAGCCAATTTTTGATCGAAAAACTGGGGGCAATATACCATTGTCGATATTGCCCCCAGTTTTTCGATCAAAAATTGGCCAAAATAATCCAAAAACTCGACGAAAAATTTTATTCG
>JACRBF010000013.1 GCA_016213175.1 Chlamydiia bacterium | reverse complement strand
GGATTTCGGCTGTGTCAAAGCCTCTAGATTTAACGATCGTAAGTTGCCCCCATATTTCTAATATTGGGCAACTTACGATCGTTAAATCTAGAGAACTTTCACATCAGCCCAAATCCGATTATTGAATCACGTTCGGTATAACACCCTCCTATACCAAATATCAAAAAAAATTTTTAAAAACTAGCTGTTATATCATTGAATTTTTCGTAGATTTTCCCTATATTTGGAACTGGAGCATTTCGTATGGCAAATCGTACTCCGAGAGCCTATAATGGGGTGAATTCTCCTAGCAAAAAAATGGCTCAGGTCTTGCCGGAAATCCTTGCGGAAATCGACCGGCGGATCGTAGATCCTAAAGAGGCTGTCTTCAATGCGTGGCGTGAGATTCTAGGGGAAAAAATGTCCCCTTTAATGGAGCCTTTGACGTTTATCGATGGGGTCTTGACCATCAAGGTAAAAGGTTCTACTCTCTACAGTTTGCTGTGCCAGCATGAAAAGCCGCGTCTGTTGCGGCAACTGAGAGAAAAATTCCAGATTCGAGATCTTGTATTTAGGATCGGATAACAAGAGAGAAGGCATGACGACGATGGATAAAGAAAAAGGATACGATGCGAGTTCTATTACCGTCCTAGAGGGACTTCAAGCGGTAAGGGAAAGACCCGGTATGTATATCGGGGATACGCATACGAGCGGCTTGCATCAGTTGGTGTATGAGGTAGTCGATAATAGTATCGACGAGGCCCTGGCGGGCCATTGCACGCAAATCCTTGTCATTCTACAAGCGGACGGCGGCGTTGTCGTTGAAGACGATGGGAGAGGAATCCCTGTAGAAAAACACGAAAAAGAATCGATCAAGCAGGGACGGGAAGTCACGGCGCTTGAAGTCGTCATGACGATTCTCCATGCGGGCGGTAAGTTCGATAAGGATACCTACAAGGTCTCCGGGGGATTGCACGGCGTCGGGGTTTCCTGCGTGAATGCTCTGTCGAGAAGGCTTATTGCGACTGTATGTAAAAATGGGCATATGTATGAGATGATCTTCGAGAAGGGCAAGCCCATGGGCCCGCTCAAAAAACTAGGAAGCACGACGAAGCGGGGAACAAAGGTTACATTTTGGCCCGATGAGACGATTTTTTCGGTCACAAATTACGATTATGACCTTTTATTAAAAAGGCTTCGAGAACTTGCCTTTCTCAATCGCGGCGTGACTATTCTCTTTCAAGATGAGAGGGATGCAAGCAGGGAGCCTGTTCGTTTCAATTATCAGGGGGGCGTCTCTTCTTTTGTCTCCTACCTCAACGAGGGGAAAATTCCCCTTTTCCCAAAGCCGATCTATATCCATGCGGTCAGAGAAGGGCATGATGGTCCAGTGGAATTCGAAGTGGCGATGCAATGGAACGATACTTATACCGAAACGATTTACACCTATGTCAATAACATTGCTACGCGGCAGGGAGGCACCCATCTAACGGGATTTTCCACTGCGCTCACACGCGTTCTCAATACGTATATCAAAGGACACAGCTCACAAAAAACAGATAAATTGACTGTAAGTGGCGAGGATATGCGCGAGGGACTCACGGCGGTGATCTCTTGCAAAGTACCCAATCCTCAGTTCGAAGGGCAGACAAAGCAAAAACTCGGCAATAGCGAGGTGGCAGGGATCGTTCAACAGATAGTGGGGGAGCAACTTACAACGTATCTTGATGAAAATCCAGCCACTGCAAAACTTATCGTTGAAAAGGCGGCCATTGCAGCGCAAGCGAGGGAAGCTGCGAAAAAGGCGAGAGAACTGACTCTGCGTAAAACGGCGCTTGATGGAGCGAGGTTGCCTGGAAAATTGTCCGACTGCCAAGAGCGCGATCCAGCCCTTTGTGAAATCTATATTGTTGAAGGAGATTCTGCGGGAGGCTCTGCGAAAATGGGTCGTGATCGGAGATTTCAAGCGATCCTCCCCATTCGCGGTAAAATTCTCAACGTGGAGAAGGCCAGAGTACAAAAAGTGCTGCAAAATCAAGAAGTGGGCGCTATGGTGGCGGCTCTTGGTTGCGGGATTGGCGCGGAGAATTTCAATTTAGCCAAACTGCGCTATCACAAGATCATCATCATGACCGACGCCGACGTCGATGGCTCCCATATCCGTACGCTTCTCCTTACATTTTTCTATAGACACATGCCTGCGCTCATCGAAAGTAACTTCATCTATATCGCCCGGCCCCCCCTTTTCAAGGTGACAAGGAAAAAGATCAGCCAATATATCCATTCGGAAAGAGAGATGGATGAATATCTCCTCCGCCTAGGCATGGGGGATATCCTCTTGCGTGCTGCTAAAGCACAAAATTCGTACGATAAAGAGCAGACCGAAAAATTGATGGAGACGATTCTCGAAGTGGAGACATTCATTACGGCCATCGAGCGTAAGGGCGTTCCTTTTAGGGAGTTTATCGCCCTCAGGCGTGGAGTGCAGTACCCTCGTTATCAAGTCTCTCTCGGCGAAAAAACACTGTATCTCTACTCAGAAGACGATCTCTTTTCTGTGAAGAAGGAAGAGGAGGCGCGTCAAAAGCAGATCCACGAAGAGACTCTTGCCTCGATTCCGCCTGAAGAGGTGACTGAAGAAATGCGTACTTTAGTCTTAAAACCGTTTGGTTTTATCGAGCTATTCGATCTGAACCGGCAGATGATGCTTGTGGATAAGCTCCGTGGATTCGACCTTGCCCTCGATCAATATATTGTAGCGGATGGCGCCATTTTTGAAATACAAGAGGAAGGAAAAGCGATCTCCCTGCATACGCTCCGCGAAGTGATCGATGCGGTGCGCGCCAATGGACGTAAGGGAGTCGAAGTACAGCGTTATAAAGGTCTTGGGGAGATGAACGCAGATCAACTCTGGGATACGACGATGAATCCCGAAGTGAGGACGCTTGTTAAAGTGACCCTGCCTGATGCGATCGCCGCAGATCGGATGTTTTCCATGTTGATGGGCGAAGAGGTTGAACCGCGCCGCCTATTTATAGAACAACACGCCCTGTCCGTTAAAAACCTAGACATCTAAGGAACCTCTATGTCCTATACGAAAGACGAAGTTATCGTACCGCGCAATGTCGAAGAGGAGATGAAGGAGAGTTATCTTCGCTACTCGATGTCGGTCATCATTTCGCGCGCCCTCCCTGACGTAAGGGACGGATTAAAGCCGTCGCAACGGCGTATTCTCTACGCGATGCGCCAGCTCAATCTCACTCCAGGAGCTAAACACCGTAAATGCGCGAAAATTTCCGGAGACACCTCGGGCGACTACCACCCCCATGGAGAAACAGTGATCTATCCAACCCTCGTGCGTCTCGCGCAGGATTGGGTCATGCGCTATACCCTCATTAATGGACAGGGAAACTTCGGTTCGATCGACGGCGATCCACCCGCTGCGATGCGTTATACGGAAGCGCGTCTCACGCATGCCTCTATGTCTTTGATGGAAGATCTCGACAAAGAGACCGTCGAGATGATTCCAAACTATGATGAGACGAAACAAGAGCCCACAGTATTCCCTGCCAAATTTCCAAACCTGCTTTGCAACGGTTCTTCAGGGATTGCCGTTGGTATGGCGACGAATATTCCGCCGCATAACCTCATTGAACTCATCAATGCGACCATTCTTGTCATGGATAACCGCAATACGGGGATTGACGAGATTATGAAAGTAATGCCTGGCCCCGATTTCCCTACAGGTGGGGTCATCTGTGGGTATCGGGGCATCAAAGAGGCGTATCATACGGGGCGAGGCAAACTCTTGTTGCGTGCTCAGATGCGCGTGGAAGATATGCCCAATAATCGCCAACAGATCGTTGTTGACGAGGTTCCCTATAACGTCAATAAATCACGTCTCATCGAGCGTATCGCCGAACTCATTAACGAAAAGGTGATCACAGGGATTTCCGATATTCGCGATGAATCGGATAAAGACGGGCTGCGGATTGTCCTGGAACTCAAGCGAGGCGAGATTCCCGATGTCTCAATCAATCAGCTCTATAAGAATAGCGATCTGCAGATCACGTTCGGTTGTAATATGTTAGCGCTTGATCGAGGGCTGCCTCGCACGATGAATATCAAGCAGTTCATCAGTGCATGGATCGATCATAGAATCGATGTGATTCGCAGACGCACTCGTTATGAATTGGCAAGAGCCGAGGCCAGGGCGCATATCTTGGAAGGGTATCTCAAGGCGCTGGATCACCTCGACGAAGTGGTAAGAGTCATCAGAGCCTCTTCGAACCGCGATGCGGCAAGAGCGGAGTTGATGGCTCGATTCGCCCTATCGGAAAAACAGGCCAATGCTGTTCTTGATTTGCGCCTGTACCAATTAACTGGATTGGAAGCGGAAAAGATCAATGCAGAATATCAGGACCTGCTCAGTAAAATCGCCCATTATAAGGCGGTTTTGGCCTCCGAGTCGATGGTGCGAGACATCATTCGCGAAGAATTAGAAGATCTCAAAAAGAGCCATAAATCGGAAAGAAAAACGAAGATCGTTGCGGCTGAAGGGGAATTCCAAATGGAAGACCTTATTGCCGACGAGCAGGTGGTGATTACGATCTCGAACGACGACTATATCAAGAGAATGCCGATCGACACGTTCCGTGAACAGAGAAGAGGCGGCGCCGGCGTCATTGGCATGGAGATGAAAAAAGAAGCAGACATCCTCAAAAACATCTACGTTGCTTCCACTCACGATTATCTCCTTATTTTTACGACCCACGGCAGATGTTACTGGACCAAGGTGTGGCAGATTCCGGAGACGGGACGCCGCACAAAAGGGCGTCCTCTCATCAATTTATTGGAAGATTTGCGCGAGAATGAAAAAGTCGCAGCCATTCTCAAGGTACGCAATTTTGAAGATCAGGCATGCATTCTCCTGGCGACGTTGAAGGGAGTCGTGAAAAAAACAGAACTCTCCGCGTTCAGCAATCCACGTCGTAAGGGCGTGTATGCCCTCAATATCGATGAGGGAGATGAGCTGATCGCCGCCAGGATGACTCATCCCGGCCAGCAAATCATGATCTTTACCCGCAATGGGATGGCGGTGCGCTTCGATGAAAATCTCGTCCGCCCCATCGGCAGGGTGGGTAGAGGCGTTCGCGGCATCATGTTGAAAAATGAGAAGGACGATAAAGTGGTGGGCTGTGAAGTGGTAGCTCCTGAGGAGACGATTCTCGTCGTCTGTGAAAATGGCTATGGAAAAAGATCCAAGGTGGATGATTTTCGACAAACCAATCGCGGTGGCGTCGGAGTCCGTTCAATCATTACTTCCGAGCGTAATGGGATGGTGATCGCAGCTCTCAGCGTCACCGATAGCGATAGCGTTCTCCTGATGTCCGCAGGAGGTCAAGCAGTCCGCATTCCGATGCGTGATGTACGCGTGATGGGACGCTCGACGCAAGGCGTACGCCTTGTCAACGTCAAAGAAGACGATGATATTGTTGTAGGCGCGCAGAAAATCGAGTCGGTCGTTGAAGAGTAAAGGGCGCTTCATCACTTTTGAAGGGGGCGAGGGCGCCGGTAAAACAACTCTCATCGAAAAGGTGGCCGAAAAACTCGCTTCGCAGGGACATTCTGTTGTAGTAGCAAGAGAGCCTGGGGGCACGAGGGTGGGTGAGGAGATCCGCAATCTCCTGCTCCATCATAAAGATCCGCTCTCTCCCTATGCTGAACTCTCCCTGTTTCTTGCCGCCCGCGCACAACAGATTCATGAGGTGATCCGTCCGGCGCTTGCCGCAGGGAAGATTGTCTTGTGCGATCGCTTCAACGATTCCTCAATCGCCTACCAAGGAGCCGCTCGTCATCTAGGCGTCGAAGAGGTGTCTGCATTTTGCCAATTTATCTGCCAAAGATTAACGCCACACCTCACTCTGTATCTCGACATCGATCCCGAATTAGGGCTTGCGAGGGCCAAACAGCGCAGATCTCAAGACAAGATTGAATCAGAAGATATTACCTTTCATGTCACAATTCGCAACGCCTATCTCGCTATGCAAAGACGGGAGCCTCAAAGATTGCGCCTTCTTGACGCCAGCAAGGAGCCATCTCAGGTTTTTCAGGCTGCGATGCAATGGATTGAGGCGCTCAGCAGACCTCTTGCGCAAGAGGGATAATGTTTGACGGCATTTTAGGCAACGAACCCATCAAAAGCTACTTGCGTGGAGCTCTTGCCAAGGGGCGTCTGGCGCACGCTCTTCTTTTTTCAGGATTAGACGGGATTGGCAAGAGCCTTTTTGCAGAGAGAGTAGCTGCCCGACTCCTTGGTGCATCTCTCGAACGCGTGCTCAAAAACGCCCATCCCGATTTTCATCCCATGCATCCAGAGGGCAAAACAGGCCTTCATACCATTGAAAGGCTACGCAGCCTCATTGATACAGTCCACATGGAGCCCTTTGAGTCCCCATCCCGCGTCTTTGTGATTTACGAAGCAGAACGAATGCAGCCAGCCGCCGCAAACGCCCTCTTAAAAACGCTTGAAGAGCCTAGCTCCACTACTTTTTTTTTCCTTCTTGCTAGAGCAGCTCAAGATCTCTTGCCAACCCTTGTCTCCCGATGCGCTGTGTTGCACTTTCAACCACTCAAGGAAGAAGAGGTGGCCAGCCTTCTCAAACAGAGGGGTTTGTCTGAGCGCTTTGCTAAGTTGGGCAATGGCTCTATAGGGCAAGCACTCGAATATGCCGCACACCCTCTCCTGGAAGGAAATCTATTTTCATTCCTAGCAGAACCTAAGAGCTATCCGGAGATTGTCCGATTTTGTGAGAAGACGGAAAAAGAGGTGGAAGACGAAGATCCGATCAAACGCAGCCGCAACATAGACCGCCTGCTGGCGGCGATATTAATGTGGCACCGCGATCAAGCTCTGAGATGTGTGACAAGCATTGAGAACAGGCGTCTCTTTTTCCCCGAAGCTCCCCCTGCGCAAAAGCCCCTCCCCCCTTTAAGCGCCGTAGAAACAATCCTCGAAGAAACACGCACGGCTCTTTCTCGCAACATGCGTTTTGCCGTATGCTTAGAGCGGGTCTTCGGATAAGTATCCTCAGTACAAGAAGCTCCTAGGCACCTTGCCCAATCTGCCGCTGAAGAGGGCATCTGTTGCTGCCGCTGCCGCTGCCGCTGGTGCTGCCGCTGCCGCTGGTGCTGCCGCTGGTGCCGCTGCCGCTGCCGCTGGTGCCGCTGCCGCTGGTGCCGCTGCCGCTGGTGCCGCTGCCGCTCTTCTTTGTCGATCTAGATTTATTGACTGGAGATGATGATGCCGGTGCCAGATTAGAGTTCCGACTACAATACCAAATCCTAGCATGTTTTTTATTTTGCGAATCGTTATGTTCACTTGCTCTTGAAATGTATTGATTGGCGGCTGTTCTGCAATAATTTGATGGATTGGTGCAGCCAGCTTATCGTCTTGGATGGGGAGTATGTCCGAATGAGGCGGGGTTGGAGGGGTTTCACTCATTGGGGGTGTGAAGGAAGGCTTGTCTGCGTGAGGGGGGTCTTGGTTGAAGATGGGGCTGATGTTTTCAGCACTAGGTATTCGCGGCAATGGTGAGGGATTCATGTTCGGAATACGAAAGGGATTTGGGCAAGAGTCGATCAACGGATTTAGGGGGCATAAGGCGTTGTGAGAAGTAGAGGGTAAAGCATCCACTTCAAGAGCAGGTGACTGAACAAATACACGATAGGCGGCGATTGCGGCAAGAGAAGCGATGGCTCCAATTCCTATCGCTTGCATCCACATTGGGGCGCCGACGCTCGGCTTATGGTGCAGGATAGGGGTTTTATTGAAAGTGGTTGGAGAGAGTTTTTCGGGTATCTGCTGCGGCAGAAGAGGGGAAGCGCCAGAGGGTTGCGAGGGAGGAAATAGCCGGTAATAAAAATTTTTCAATAATTCTACGATCCGACTCCAAATCAGGACGATTTTATTCCATACCTGTTTAAGAATTGATGTTTGAATGGGCGTACTGCAAGACATTGTGGCAGTTGAGGTAATTGCTGTAATATTTTTCATGAATTCCGCATTCTTGTTTCCTGATATTATATCTATTATTGGTATTATATTAAATCTGTATTGTTTTTTATATATACCGAACGTGATTCAAAAACCGGATTTGTTTTGAGTGCATTGTGCAACTTATTCAAATTGAACTGTTTTCGTCGCAAGAACAGCTTGCTTGAAATTGGTTTTGTCGATACAATTTCTTATATAAAAATTTTATTTGTAATAGGTGTTCATCATTGGTCAGTCTTAGAGTTGTTAACGGATATGGATTTCTTCGCTTTTCGGAGGATTTTTGGCCGATTTTCAATTCAAAATTGGGGGGCAATATACTGGATGTTGATATTGCCCCCCAATTTTGAATTGAAAATCGGCTCAAAAGGTCCCGAAAATCGACAGAAACCAAATCCGTTAACGGTCTCTTATATCCTCGAACTTTGCAAGTTGCAAATTCGAGTGAATCTAGTGCTCTGACAAGTCTCAATCCCTGGTTTTGGGCGCGGTCCAACTTCGCGTTTGAGACTTGTCAGAGCACTAGGGAAGTTTAGAAGGTCATGGAAGGAATTTCATTTTTTCGTCGTACTTATTTTCTTCAGTTACCAAAGCCTGTTCTTGCGGCAGCATTCACAGCGCTTATTGTTTGGAGAAGCACTAATGTTTTTCAGGATGCTCTTCCTGCGCTGCAGCAGACAGGACGGGGATTTCGTTCCGTTTTGGTTTTAAGCGGAGCTGCGACTGCGCTTGCCTTTCTTGTCACACGCTACGCTTGCCGTCGTTTAACATCTCCTGGTATGCGCAATGAGAGAAGAGGCGAACAAGGTAGTGAAGCGACACCACAGAGAGTTGTAGGGGAATTGGCTGCCGCCCTCCCTCCGGCAGAGCAATTGCAGCATGCCGTGATTTTGCCTTCAGTGGATGTGGAGATTTTGCAGAGCCCTATCGATCGCAATTGGCCAGCGCGGATAAAGCAGTGGATGCAGAAGAAGACTCAAGATAATTATTGCGCCGAGCAATCTTTTGCAGAGGTGTCGGAAATTGTTAGCGGGCTTTTCGATGAAAAAAAAACCAGCGATGCGATGTACTACGGTGCCCTATACGAGGCGGAGTTGCGTATATCACGATCGTCTTATTCTCTATTTTTTCATCTTGTAAACAAGTTTTGCACCGATTCGGATTATGTGAGCGCGGATGCTCTTCTACAGCAGGCAAAGGATTGGCAGATTGCAGAGATTGATGCAGGTGAGATGGTTTTTGAAATACTGTTTGATCAACGATGCAAGATACGTGAAGAGAGGCGTGCAGCAGAAGATCCAATGCATCCTCTGGCACCTCCTCCAGCATTTCTATTTTTGAAATCTTTTTCGAAATGGCCTCAACTTCTGGAAAAAATGGAGCGATCCATAGAAATGCAAAGAGTCGATGGAGCAGCTGTATGTTGCTCTCTGATCCGTTCTTATTTCGAGGAAAGTTCCGTTTGGGCAAAATCGGCCTTTGATAATTCGTTGCAGAGAGAGAATCTTTATACAGCGTATGCCTGCCTTCTGCTCTTCCCGTGGCGCGATGCGAATGAAGAGTCGTGTGTGAGGCAATTATGGAATGCAGCATTGAAAAAGGTGCAGTTAGACATTAGCTTTAGGCTGGCATGCACTCAGAATCAATTGTTTAGCGATGCTGATTATGTGAATTTTTTAGATAGCGCATTTGCTTTTCAAGATCAAGTCTATGATTTCGAGTCTTTTTTTCTGATCAAAATGCTAAAAAACGCTGAGGTACAGTTAGCGAATCTTCAGAAATGGTGCCAGCGGTTGATAGATCTAAAAGATTTTTTTAACATGGAAATGTTTCTTATGCCAATTTTTAGCACATTAAAAAGAACAGATCTTGCAGATCAATGGCTGCGCCGTATTGTAGAGGGTTCTGTACAGGCGCCACTGATCTATTCTACTTCGTTGCGAGCGGCAGGGGCGGTATCTAATCCCGAGCTGCGTCGCCAGCTTCTGCAGCAGGTGATTGAAAACGCTCAGAAGAAAAGAAATATACAAATGATGAGACTTGCGGTGTCCAATTTGCCTGAAGAGATCAAGCAAGAGGTTGCGCAGCTACTTGGGGACTGTGTTGTTTGATAGTCTGAGACCGTTGCATAATACCAAACGCAACAAATAACTTCATATTTGAACGTGTCAAAGCGCCGAAAATCGTCGATCGCAAGTGGCATTGTATTGACTTAATACTATGCCACTTGCG
>JACRBF010000002.1 GCA_016213175.1 Chlamydiia bacterium | reverse complement strand
GTTCGTTTCAGAATCGCCTCTAGGTCTTTCTTTTCGTGCTCAGGTAAAGTTCTTAATGAACGCATGGCGAATAGTTTAGACTAATAAAGATTTTATAATCCAGCTTTTGGGTGCACCTCAAGTGGAAGCACTATATACCGAGCGTGATTCAAGAATTAGCGCATCAGGCTTTATGCCTCTGTTTCCGTTGAGCGGCAGAGCTGATTTTGAGCTCTTTGCGGTATTTGGCGATCGTTCTGCGTGCAAGGACAATGCCGCTTTGCTGCAGCGTGTCTGCCAGTTGGGTGTCGCTTAAGGGCTCTTTTCGATTTTCTTGTGCGATGAGCCTCTGTAGAGCCTCTTTGGCAGTCAGCGTTTCTGGAGAGGCGGAGAGGAGGGATTTGAGGGCGATGCAGCCTCTGGGTGTTTGCACGTATTTTCCGGCGAGCGCTCGAGAGAGGGTCGATTCGTGAATTTGGAGTTTTGTGGCAATTTCTTGGGCAGTGATCTGTTGTAATTCTCCTCTTTGTTCGAGAAAAGCTGCCTGTTTGCGCGCGAGTAGAGCGCCCACTTCACGCAGTAAGAGGCGTCTTCGTTCTAAAGATTTGAGCAGCCACTTTCCCTGTACGACCCATTTACGCAAAGACTTTTTTTCCTCAGGCTCATCAGGGGACAAGGTGAGATAGCGCGTATTGAGATGAAATTTTGGCAGCATCTCTTCGGGCGTTTCAATGATCCAGGTCTTTCCGGTTTTAGTCATTGTGAGATCGGCTCTAATCCATATAGGAGTCTCTTGTCTGAACGAAGCGGAGGGGCGTAAATGCAATCGTGCAAGGGTTAGGATTGCAGGAGAGAGGTCATCGATTTTGAGCGATTTTTTGATTTTCTCAAATCTTTTCCGGAGTAAATGTTCGAAATGGGAAGAGACGATTTTGTAGGCATCGGAATTGGGTTTATCTTGTAACTGAATGAGGAGGCACTCTCGGAGATTTTGAGCAAATATACCAGGAGGATCAAAGGTTTGAAGAATGGGCAGGACTCTTTCAAAAGTTTCGCGGGGCAGATTGTGTTGATGGGAGAGTGCGTTCAGGCTGCATTCTAAAAACCCCCGTTCATCTAAGGCCTCAAGAAGGAGGTGCGCGATATGCTGTTGTGGCTGTGTAAAATGCTCTTGGATTTGATGGAGAAGATGTTCATGCAGAGTAAGGGGAGATTCGATTGTAGAGAAGTCATGTCTAACGCTGGTTTGTCCCATTGTATCGAGTTCTAAGAGCGGATTATTCTCAATTTCTGCCAAAAGCCATTGAGAGAGCTCAAGTTGCGGCATCTGGAGCAGCTGTAGAGATTGGTGCAGAGCAAAGGCGACAATGGTGTGGGTCGTCTGTCTTTGTTGCAAGATAGGGCGTATGGGAGATATCATAAACTTCCCGTATCACATAAGGGGAATTTTTTATAGGTAGCCTTTGGGAGTTAGAGCCGCAGTGTTTTGCCATAATGGATTGGGGGATGGAATCGTAAGCCTTGTTCTGTCGAATAATCTTCATTTAAATGGCTGGGGAGTAGATACTTACAATAAGTCTCTGGGAACAATGCAGGGGTGGTTTCCCCATTTGCCCATATTGTCCTATCCGCCTCTTCCTGAGCTGGAACGGATCTTAAGCGCATATGATTGGTATTTTGTCGTTCCCCACAAGGAAGACCCGTTCGTGTCTCAATTGATCGTGGAGGGAAAAAAGAGGTTTCCCGAGCGTATTAAGCTCATCTACCTTTACCCTTCTAAACATATGATCAATGAACCATATTATGCCGATTGTTTAGTAGAGCCGCGATTGCCCGTTGCAGAAAATTTGCGTCTTTTTTGCGACAAGATCCTCCATTTACCTAAATTGACACGAAGCAATGGGATTACGCCTCCTTCCGAACTTGTCCCTAGAGCCTATCAACAACGGATTGTCATCCACCCCACGAGCGCGCGCAGTACGCGTAGTTGGCATAAACTTAAGTTTGTAAAGCTTGCTTTACATTTACGAAAAGAGGGGTATGAGCCCGTGCTGATCCCTGGCCAGGAGCACAGAGGGTGGGAGGATGTGGCCCGCCTCGGATTTGCTGTGCCCACGTTTAAGACGCTAGATCTGTTGGCTAGATTCATCTACGAGTCAAGTTACCTGATCGGCAATGACTCAGGGCTTGGGCACTTGGCCTCTTGTCTCGGGCTTCCTACGGTGACGATTTGTAGACGTAAAACGCAAGCGCGCCTTTGGGCGCCAAGCTTTACGCGAGGGAGTGTCGTTGCACCCTATTCATGGATTCCAAACATCGGTGGATTTCGCCTCAGAGACCGTGAATGGAAACGGTTCATCACGGTGGGCATGGTGCAAAGAGCCTTCAAGAAGCTCGTAGCTCTCTCACCAATCTCGACAGCTCTTCGATCAGATCAATGATCGCACCCTTTTCCAAGGCATTTTTAGCATGTAATTTATACCATTTATCAGAAATAACTTTGAGTTTGGCCAGCGTGAAAGCTGCCGATAAATCATCGATCGCAAACGGCATAGTATTAAACCAATACAATGCCGTTTGCGATCGACGATTTTCGGCGCTTTAACGCGGTCAAACTCAAAGTTATTTTTGATAAATGGTATTACTTTAAACGACTTAAGAATAATGCTTTTGTGACGTTTTAGAGAGGAGCTGCTCGGGGATCTCCTTCAAGAAGCGCGAGGGGCGCATAAGCCTTGCGGTTCCCCACATATACCTATAGATCGTAGAGGTGAGGTAAAGAAATTTTTTTGCCCTGGTGATGCCGACATAGCAGAGGCGTCTTTCCTCTTCGAGCGCTTTGGGGTCTTCCTTCGTATTGATGTGAGGAAAGAGATCCTCTTCCAGGCCGACAAGGAAGACGAGGGGAAATTCGAGACCTTTGCTGTTGTGAAGAGTCATTAACTTTACGCAAGGGAGGGAGGGGTCTTGCGATACTTGAGATCTGAGAGAGAGCTCTTCCAAAAAACGGGGAAGGGAGGGGCTCTCTTGCAGCTCTTCCCATTCCGCCGCTTTTCCCATTAATTCATCGAGATTTTCTTTGCGGTCCTGGACGGTCTCTGGGTCTTCTTGGATATAAGAGAGGTATTTCGATTCGGCCAAAGCCTCTGCGATGAGTTCATGAATTTTTAGTTCTGTTTTCCTTGCGCGTAATCGATTCACGATCCGTAAATAGTCTCTCAATCCCTCGCGTTGCTTTATTCCTAATTTTACATCTAGGCAAATCGCGGGATTCATGAGGAGTTCTTCGCAAAAATCCAAAATAGGCATTTTTCTCTCTCCCGCAGCAAGCACAATTTTATCGAGCGTGGAGGCGCCGATACCTCTGCGCGGCAGATTTACAGTGCGTAGAAAAGAGATGAGGTCGCTATTCGATACGGCAAGTCGTAACCAAGCGAGGGCGTCTTTTACCTCTCTTCGGTCATAAAAGGAGATGCCGCCGATAATCGCATAGGGAATTTTACGTGCAATTAATAGATCCTCAAAGGGGCGTGATTGGGCATTTGTGCGGTAAAAAATGGCAATGTCATTATAGATGAGAGAATCGTTTTGGATATGTCTACGAATCCGATCTGCAACAAATTCGGCCTCTTGCCTCTCATTGTGTCCAGTGAAGAGGAGCGGTTTTTCCCCTTGCCCTAGCCTACTCCACAATTTTTTGTCATAGCGGGCCGTATTGTGTTGGATGAGCGCATTCGCCGCTTGCAGGATCTGATTGGTGCTCCGGTAGTTTTGATCGAGGGTGATGACCTTGGCGCCTGAAAAATCGGATTCGAAATTGAGGATATTCTGATAGCGGGCGCCACGCCACGAGTAAATTGATTGGTCGGGATCGCCCACTGCAAAAATATTGTGATGCTTCTCCACTAATGTTTTTGCGATGGTGTATTGAGCCAGATTCGTGTCCTGGTACTCATCAATAAGGACAAAGAGCCATCGGTTTTGGTACTCTTCGCGCGTTTTTGCATCCTCTCTAAGCAGCCTGACGGTTAGATAGAGCAGATCGTCGAAATCGAGCGCGTTGCACTCTTTCAATTTCATCTGATACAGCGCGTATGTCTCTTTTGCGATCGGATCGTTTTTGATCTCTTCCGGCCCCAGCAGATCGTTTTTTGCCATCGAAATTTGCGAGCGTACTTGCCGCAGCACGGTCTTTTCTCCCCCAAGCTGAAGCTGCTCTAAACATGTTTTGAGCAGTTTTTCGCTATCTTCTTCATCGTAAATCGTGAAATCGGGGTGATAGCCGAGTGAGGCAATCGATTCGCGTAAAATCCGCGCGCCAAGGCTATGGAATGTACAAGCCAGCACCTGAGCGTTTTTTAATACACGGATGCGAGTACGCATCTCCTCTGCCGCTTTATTCGTGAATGTGACTGCCAAAATATCCGATGGGGCAATTCCCAGATCGAGCAGATGGGCGATTCTGTGCGTGACCACGCGTGTCTTGCCCGACCCTGCGCCCGCAAGCACGAGAAGCGGCCCCTCTACATGGAGAATTGCTTGCTGTTGTTGAGGATTGAGTTCTGTCACGAGTGTATCGGTGTTAGAGGCAGGAAGGAAGTGTAGCAGATTTTCTTGGAGAGTCGCAATGCAATTTTGGATCACGTTCGGTATAAAAAATTTTTTAATTACTGGATGAATTAATTTCTGTAGTTGATGTGAATTTTTTGTTCTGAAAACATCGATAGTTTTTTATGCAAAATGAAATGGGAGATGAGGCATGAATAAAGATTGGTTTCGTCATGTAGGAGTAATCGCAGTGACTGCGCTGTGTGTGATTTCTGTGAGTCCTGTCAACGGCATGGCTCAGGAAGTTATGCAGACGAGGGTGATTCAGAAATTTCTGGATCAGGTGCAAGATCCAACAGAAGAGGGAATCAATGCGTGTTTTGCTGATTTAGCAACACTGCTTGTCGATTCGGAAGATCCGATTGCCGACGCATACTATATTTTGCAAGGATTTGTGGATCAAATGAACGTCTCGTATGGGTGCGCTCTTTCCGTGTCTCAGCTCCTGAGAGAACTCAGAAGCAATCAAGCGCTTTTTCAAGGCGCCGAATTGGACATGACTGAATTTGCCAGGATGATCGATGCGCTGGAAGAATATGGGGCTTCTGAGGAGAGAGCTGTAGAGATCGAAATGAACTCAGCCGGCAGAAGGCATCATCATCATAAGAAGAAAAAGGGAAAAGGAAAGGGGCTGTGGATTATTGCGATCATTGCGGGAAGCGCGGTTATTTTGGGGATTGTGAATCCGGCTAGTATTCCTGTCATCATTGACGGGGCTGTGACAGTGGGACGTCTGGCTCTAGAGAAAAATAAAAAATAATAGGGAAGAAAATGCGAAAATTATTCGAAAGTTTGATCGTTTTTAGTTGTATAGGAAATGCTTGTTTTGCCGACTTCTCAACCCCATTGATTGATAGGCATTTTTCTCCCTATGCTGGGGCTGAAAATTTTCTTGTACTTCACCGGGGATTGGAAAGAGTAGAAGATGCGTTGTTTTTGAAGCATCCTGTACCGCTAGGTATGGAGAATGCGACGTTGCAATCAGGATCGACTGTTGCGGCAGAGCTATGGAGTACTGTCGCGCCACAGCAGGCATCCTCTATGCAAACTATTTGGGGGCATCGGTTACGTAATTTTCTGTTCTGGCTTCCAATCAATTTATCAATTCACGTCACTCAACATGAGGTGTTTGGTCATGGTTATCGACTGAGAGATCTAGGAGAAGATTATGCTAAAATTCGAGGCTACGGAATATACGTCATTGCGGGGGTGACTAAATTTCAGCCTACTTCTCGGATTACGCCCAGTCAGATGTTAACGATCAATATTGCAGGGTTAGAAGCGGATGCTATATTGGCTAATCGCATTAAGTATAAATGGTTGAGACATGACCAAATCGATCCAAGGCAAATGTCCTTACAATATTTTTCCGCTATTTCTCTGACAGGATATGCTCTTAGCGTTCATCATACCTCTAGAGTGGCGCCAACTGATGGGAATGATATCTCTGGCTATTTGTTTTTAGTTAACTCGCTTTATCCAAATGGTTATGTAAGCTATCGCTCTGTACGTAATTTGTCGTTTATTAACGCTCTTGATCCGTTTGTTTTTCTATTTTTATTTCAAAGCACAGACTATCAAAGCTACGGCAAGCCCATCCCCATTCCTATGTTCAAAATCGGCTCTGTTAAATACCTCCCGTCTCCTCGGGTGGTTCTAACGCCGTTTGGAATTCAGGGGTTTTGGGAAAACTACTTTCTTAAAGGGTCTAGTGCTACTTATGCTTATCTGAAATGGGGCAAAAATGGACCGAATACCTACTATGGGCTGGGCGTAGAAAATCAGCGCATTTTCTCATGGCCTTACGCAACTGTAGGTGCAAGAGTCGATCTTTGGCATCAGCCATGCGTGCTGTTTCACGGGGGCGTGATGTCGACAGAAGAGTTATGGGAGCTTCCTGAAGGGCAGGCAATTCCTAGGCTCTATCCGGAAGAAGTGCTCAGGGAGAAACAGTTCGGCTTCCTCGCCTCTGTGATCGGAACGGCGGGGAAACCCGATTGGCAGGCGCAGTTTTTCTATGAACTAGGCTATAAGACGAAGGGGTATCTCGCGGGAGAGGCGCTCCGCCAAGCGCCAGTCGCGCGGATCGGGCTTTCTGGCAATTTTTGAGAGTCAAAGTCTTTGCTTTATTCTTGTACAGCTCCTATGTTGCGATTTTAGAGGGTGTTTATACTGCACCCTCGTAGAGACTGTTAACAGTCTCTTAGGATCTTATGCATAAGACCATCCAGGTGGCTACCATCATTCTCGCAGGAGGTCAGGGGACGCGTTTGCATCCGCTGACTTTACGCCATTCTAAGCCCGCAGTCTCCTATGGAGGGCGCTATCGATTAATCGATATTCCCATTTCTAATTCAATTAACTCTGACTTTAGGCAAATTTTTGTTATTGCGCAATATCTGTCGGGAGAATTGCAGCATCATATTAGCCAGACGTATCATTTCGATCCGTTTAATCCAGGTTCTGTCGATGTGCTCACGCCTCAAGAAGATGAACGGGGAGAAAAGAAGTGGTTTTCCGGTACAGCAGACGCTGTACGAAAAAATCTGCCGACCCTTCTCAAATCGACAGCTGATTATTTTCTGATTTTATCGGGGGATCAGCTCTATAACATCAACTTTCAGAGTATGGTGGCTTTTGCCCAGGAAAAGCAGGCGGAGCTTACCATTGCCTCTATTCCTGTTCATGCAAAAGAGGCGTGCCGCATGGGGCTTTTAAAGATCGATGGGGATAGCCATGTGCTCGATTTTTTTGAAAAACCGAACAACCCAGAAATCTTGGAGCGCTTTCGTCTTGAACCCCATTTTTTTGAAAAATGGCAGATTAAGCAGCTTCCAGAGCCTTATTATTTGGGTTCTATGGGAATTTACGTGTTTCAAAGAGAGGCGCTCGTCTCTCTATTGCATAGGGATGAGAGGCAAGATTTCGGCTTTCACCTGATCGACACGGCTGTGAAAAGGGGCAAAACGTCCGCTTTTGTCTATCACGGTTACTGGGAAGATATCGGTACAGTAGCTTCTTATTTTGAAGCGAATTTGATGTTGACTAAACCTTCTCGGGGACTCAATACGTATGATGAAAAAAACCCCATTTACACACGCCCCACATTTTTACCAGGGCCGCGCATTCAATCGACGCTGATTAAAGATTCGATCATCTGTGAGGGGAGCATCATCGAAGCGGAGGAAATCACTCACTGTATCATCGGATTGCGTTCGCATATCAAGAAAGGGACTATCCTTCGAGATACGGTGATGATGGGGAACCATTTCTACATGCCACCTGCCCAGGGGGAGGCTGCGCAGATCAGCGATTTTTGGATTGGGGAAAATTGCCGTATTGAAAAGGCGATCATCGATGAGCATGTCCGTATAGGCAATCACGCGCAGCTATTGAATCTTGAGAAGAGAGAGCGCTACGATGGAGAGGGGGTCTTCATTCGCGATGGGATCATCATCGTGACCGCCGGTACAGTGCTTCCCGATCATTTTACGCTGTAACAGCCCCTAAGGGCCAGTAAAGAAATAATTTCCGCAGTTTAAGATTGGGAACTTATTTCTTTACGAGCTCTAAGCTGCACGGCGAGGCGGTAGGTTTTCTCTTTTTTACGCAACAGCTGCGGGCGTAGTGCGATTTTCACGTGAAGTAAACGGTAAACCTGGTTTTCGATACCCCGTTTTTCCCCTTTGCAAAATAGGGTAAAGGAACGCTCGATGCTCTTCGGCTCTTTGCCTGGAATGTAGATCGCGCTTGACGGCAAGGGGAATGATTCGGTCGTTTCATTCATTGTCGGTAAATCTTTCCATGGGATCTCATTGCGCAGCAAACTCTCTTTAATTTCGGAAAAGGTCAAGTCGGCCAGCCTTTCTCCTTCCAGCTCTTCGAAAAATCGCATTTCGGAGCGATAGAGTTGGATGGGTTTGAGGGCCAGTGGAACGGCGCAAAGGATGACGAGGGTGAGAGCAATCAGAATTTCAAAGAGGACAAAGGGCTGTTTTTTCACGTGAGATGAAGAAGCAGGAGAGGCTTGAAATCGAGGTAGTCGCAAGAGGTTAGCGCGTAACGGACGCCGCGCGCCTCTCCAAAGGGGAGCGTTCCTGGGCGGATGCTATGAAGATGGCCGAAGACGCATATCTGAATGGCGTGCTGTTCGAGAATCTGTGAGGCTCTTGATACTTGAAGATCAGCTCCGATGGGGGGGTAGTGGGTCATAGCGACACGCACTTCTGCGGATTGATCCATTGATTGCAGGCTCATCTTCAGGCGTTCTAATTCGCGGTCAAAGAGTTTTTGGGAGAGATCTTCTTGTATGAGCTGTTCTGTATTTTGGAGCTTTGCTTTCGGATTGTCCCTCGTGACGACATAATGGCCGAACTGATATTCGGGCGTGTCCCAGAGGCGCGCGCCGCCGATGCTGATGCCGCGCCAGAAAAAAGCATTGTTCTGAATAAGGTGGACGGATGGAGGGAGAATCTGGGCCACTTTTTTTAAAGAGCCCCACCAATAGTCGTGATTGCCTTTGATGAGCACTTTCGTGCCGGGCAAGCGTCCGATCCATGTGAGATCTGAGGCAGCTTCTTCAAGGCGCATCGCCCAGGAAATATCTCCTGGAATGAGAACAAGATCATCCGGATGGATTTGCTCGTTCCAGGAAGCCGCGATTTTTGCTGCGTGGTGCTCCCAGCCAGGACCAAAGACGCTCATCTCCTTCCCTGGCACGCCAAATCCGAGATGAAGATCACCAATTGCCCAAATTTTCATAGAACCAGTTTATCTCAGAAATGCGCTTCTTTTAAATGGGAAAAAAAATTATAGAATGAAATATGGGCGTTGCCAACGACTTTAAGCCATATATAGCTGCAGATCGGAAGGTGAAAGAATTCACGTTCAGAGCCACTCTTCTCGGGTTGCTTTTTGGCCTGTTTTTTGCTGTAGCCAACGGTTATTTGGCTCTAAAGATCGGTACCACGATTTCGGCTTCTATCCCCGCGGCTATCATGTCGATGGCTCTCATGAAAATCCTCTTTAAAAATGCGACTATTTTAGAGAATAATCTCGTACAGACCATTGCTACGATTGGAGAGGGACTTGCGGGGGGTATTATTTTTACGATCCCTGCACTCATCATTTTGGGGGAGGCGCCTTCTATAGGGCGGATTTTCCTTCTCTCTTCGCTTGGAGGGATCTTAGGGATTCTCTTCATGATTCCAATGCGCAGGTTTCTTATCGTAGAGGAGCATAAAGTTCTGCCTTATCCAGAGGGCACTGCATGCGCCACGATTTTGAAGGCAGGACAAGGCGAAAACCGCGGTTCTGCGCTGATGGCTTTCTGGGGCGTGTTGATCGCCAGTCTATACAAGATTTGCTCCAACGTGCTGTTTCTTTGGAAGGAAGGGTATACGTGGACAGCCGAGTTTTTTCGAAAAACAGAATTTTCCATCGATGGGACTCCCGCGCTTCTGGGAGTGGGCTACATCATCGGCCCCAAGATCTCTAGTTACATGATGGCGGGAGGCATCCTAGCTTGGTGGGTCATCATCCCGCTGATTAAGGTTTTTGGTCTTGGCGCTGTGGAAATTTATCCGTCGACCACGCCGATTGCGCAGATGTCTTCAGAGGAGATTTGGAGTAGTTATGTGCGCTATATTGGAGTTGGCTCTATGAGCGTGGGTGGCTTGCTCAGTCTCGGTAAGATTGTTCCGCTGATCCATAAGACTGTAAAAGTCAGTATAAAAGAGCTGCTTGGCGGTTTTAAAACCGGCGCGCATGTGGCTCGTACGAATCAAGATATTTCCCTGTCTTGGCTTGTTTTGGGTTCGATGGCCATTATTTTAACACTATGGTTATTCCCCTCCTTGCCAATTAATTTTCTCACGATTGTGCTGCTCGTCGTTCTCTCTTTTTTCTTCACTGCAGTGACGTCGATTACTGTAGGTCTTGTAGGCAGCACGTCGAGCCCTGTCTCAGGGATGACCCTCATGACTCTTCTTATTACCTGCTTGATCTTTGCTTGTTTAGGATGGACGGAGAGGATTTATCTCGTTTCTGCTCTGACGATGGGGTGTGTGGCTTGCTGCGCGATCTGTATTGCAGGAACAACTGCGCAAGATCTCAAGACGGGGTTTCTGTTGGGCGCGACCCCTCGTTCACAGCAGATTGCGGAGATCTTGGGAGCTTTTATTCCAGCGCTTGCGCTCGGTTATGTCGTCTATATTCTTAACTCTGCCTATCAGATCGGATCGCATTTGATGCCGGCGCCTCAAGCGACGATGCTCTCGATGATCGCAGAGGGGGTCATTGGCGGCAATCTTCCCTACACGTTAGTGGGGATCGGCATCGTGATCGGCATCCTTATGGCCATACTCCAAATTCCGATACTTGCCTTTGCAATTGGCGTCTATTTGCCCCTTTCACTCTCGACTGCTACAATGTTAGGCGCTTTAGTGAGGCTCTATGTCAATCGGAAATCTCCTGTGGAGGGCGACCAGGAAAAAGGGATTTTATTTGCCGCAGGGTTTGTGGGGGGAGATGCGTGTATCGGGATTTTGATCGCTCTACTCACCGTGCTCGGAATAGTGCCCTCGGACGCTCCCGGTATTTTACCCGACTGGGTAAGCTTGTTTGCGTTCATTGTGCTCGCTTGCAGCCTAGCCCATTTCATTCTCAAAAAAGGCAAGCGCTCCTCCTCGAAATCCTCATCGGGCTGACCCTTCTTGCTCTCATTGTTTCTTTCCTTTTCGTTTCTATGACTCGCAGCATACAGTTTGACGCCAAAATCGAAACAGCTCGAGGTCTGTTGCATGAGCGGCAGCGCTGCCAAACACGGCTGCAAGATCTCTTCCTCTCCCTTGCGCGCGATGTAGCGACGCCCCTGTATACGGAGCAATTTCCCGACGAGGCGCAGGAGAGCCTCGTTGCCATTTTCGATCATGGGATTGATCCTGAGCCTGCGTTTAGCGGCGAGGTAGTCTCCCGCCTTTTCTTGGACAAAGAGAAGAATTTGACCCTTGCTCTATGGCCAGTGAGCACAAAAGGGGAGGCTCTTCCTTGGCGTACAGAGGTCCTTCTTTCGAACGTTTCCCAGTTTCAATTTCAGTGGCTCGGCAAAAAAAACGGGACGCCGGAGGCCCCATTTGTCTGGTATAATGAGTGGCCCAAGAATCGTACAGAAATCCCCGCTATGGTACGGATGACCGTTGTGCAGGATCGAAACGATATTTCATTTGCTCTTTTTTTTGGTACGTCAGAGCCTTCTGTAACATACAAACTATGAATGCATTAGGGTTTGTTTTTTCTCTACTCACAATCCTTGCCTTCGGCGCTTTTGCTTCATTGAGCAAGCAGGTAGGAGCGCAAAGGCTCAGAGCTAGTTATTTGGGGCATTTACAGGCGAACCAAAGAATTCTCGAGCAGTGCGAAAGTGCTTTTTACAATTCTTTGCCGCATATTCCGCGCCCAACCGAACATCCGTATTCCCACCCGCTCGACGCTGTATATGCAGATTCTGTGCCGCCCCCGCCTCTCGTCAATCCAAACTGCGCGCGGATCGATCTCTCGCTTCTTCTGATGGAAGAAGTGCATACTCCGCATGTTCTCTATGACGCTGTCCTCAAGATATTAAAAAATTTTTACGGAGGCATGAAAGCTGTCGATGAACGGCAGTTTCTCGATATACTTTTAGCAACGATTCGGCGCTCGCTTGTAGAGGAAGAGTTTGTGTCTTTAGAAAAGCTCTCTTTTCCAGATCCAGATCTACAATTCATCTATTATAAGATGTTGAAAGGGACAAAAAAAAGCGATTCTTCAAGGGGGGTTGGCTATCCCTCTTTTCTCGACTACTTTAAAATCGAATCGGGACATTCGAAGGTGTGTTTGCTCCATGCGCATCCCACCCTTTTGTCTGCGCTCCTTACACCCGAAGCGGCTGAGCGTCTTTATCAAGAAATCCATACCACTAAGACGCAGACTGTTACGCAAGAAGTGATGAGACAGATCTGTCAAGAAACGCAGAGTCCCCCTCTGCCCGCTGAACTTTTTTCCTATCTGGAGTTAAGCAGGTCCCCCCATAAACGGGAAATCAATACGACTTTTTTAGGAGAAGATCTCGATACGCAGGTCTTGTTACGAAAAACAATTAGGGAGCGCTCTTTTTGAGCAGTGCCTTTTGTTCTCCATTTTCTGGAAGGGGTAGGGTGATGGTGAAGAGGCTTCCTTGGCCGAGTTGCGAGCATGCTGTGATGCTTCCATGGTGTCTTTCGATGATCGTTTGCACGATAGAAAGGCCGAGTCCCGCGCCCCCTGATTTACGGGATCTTGCTTTGTCCACCGTATAAAACCGATCGAATATATGGGGAAGATCGTTTTCTGGAATGCCGATTCCCCAATCCTGGATCTCCAAAACGCCCTGTTCGCCAGAGACAGAGAGGGTCATCCGAATGCGGTGGGGGAAGGGGGAGTATTTTACGGCATTTTCGAGCAAATTCAGGATGGCAAGATCGAGTAATTGCGGATCGGCGTTGATGGGAATGCGGTAATAGTTACTAGAAAAGCTAATCTGTACTTTGGGATGCGCTGTTAATAAGAGATGCTTGCAGTTTTCAGAAATAAGCACAAGATCGCTTAGTTGGAAGCGCTCTTTCGATATATTTTCAATATCTGCCAAAGTAAGGAGACTCTGAATGAGCGTGTCTAGCCGTTCGGAGGTGCGTACGATCTTCGTGCCGATTTCTTGTAACAGCGGTGGGGGCAGGGAAGGATAATCTTGCATTGTTTCCGCAAAGCCTCGAATCACCGTAATCGGAGTCCTCAGTTCATGGGAGGCATTGGCGATAAAATCTTTGCCCATTTCCAATACCTTGTAATCGGAAGTTTTGTCTTGGATGACGAGGATGGCCCCATGCTGACCGACAAGAGGGGCTGCGCGTAATTCGAGATGTCGTTGTTGTCCGTTTTCTTTCGGATGAGACACCCAACAGTTTTGGAGCATTGCGGACGTTTGTAGTGTTTTTTGTAAAATTTGGCAGCACTGCTCAATCAACTGTGCATTGGGGGATGGAATTCTGCTAAAAGGGCTGCCGATCACGGCATCGGACGGTGCTGTGAGCATTGCACAGGCAGCTTGGTTGGCAAAGGTTACGTGTCCTCCCGCATCCACTGCCACAACACCTTCCACAAGAGATTCCAAGATCTCTTCTGTAGATCTACGCTGTTGTTTTACATGTTCGATTTGGCTGCGCATTTTTTCTGTGAGGGCGTTTAAAATCAAGACGAGATCTCCAAATTCTTCTGTTCCGCGTGTCATTAGGTTTTGTATGCTGTTCTGAGAGGGGCTCGGGTTAATATCTCCTGGTTTTTCACGAAATGAGCGGATCAGATCGACGATTTGCTGCATCGGGAGGCTTAGATGATAATTAAGCCAAGAAATGGAAAGGCCATAGAGCAGGAAAAAAAGGGCGCCTAGGGTCGTGATTTGTGTTTTTGACAATAGGGTGCAGAGGAGAAAGGGGATAAGAAAGATGGCGCACAGGATCAGATTGCCGAAAAGGAGGTGTTTTCTATAGCGGAGCATAGCCGTTTTGAGTGACTGCAATGGTGTTTTCGTAGCGCACGCCTCCCAACCCAGGGACATAGAGGCCAGGCTCTATGGTAAAGACCATCCCTTCCTGCAAGAGGAGATCTGCGTCCTTCCCTTCTGCGCGCACAAGAGGATATTCATGGACTTCTAGTCCTACGCCATGTCCCAAACTATGGACAAAAAGCGCTTCTACCCCCTCACGGGCAAAATGAGCGTGTACAATGCGATCGAGTTCTCCTACGTGGGTGCCAGGCATCACTTTTTCCAGCGCCTTATCGTGAGCTTCTTGCGCGATTTTGTAGAGTCTTTGAAGCTTAGGATCTGGCTTGCCAAAGAAAAAAACGCGGGTCATATCCCCTTGGTAATGATCCAGGGTAGCGCCAACATCGATCAATACGATTTGATTGTTTTTTAGCCGTGTAGCTCCAGCTCGGTAGTGGGGATAGGCGCTATTTTCTCCGAAAGCGATAATGGGTTCAAAGGCAAGTCCGGAGGCTCCGTGGTTACGGCAAAAAACTTCAAAGAGGAAGGCAAGCTCCTCTTCCGAAACTCCCTCTTGTAAGCGATTCACAATCATTTGATATCCTTCTCTCGTTACACGAGACGCTTTTTGCAGCGCTTTTAGTTCCGCAGCCTCTTTGCAAACACGAAGAGTTTTTAGAGGTTTGGCAAAGGGAATCCAGTGCTTGCCTGTTACAGAGGTTTGAAGCGTGTTATACTGATCGACAGTGAGATATGCGCTATCGAAACCGATCTTTTCCTTGCCTTCTAAGAGCTGGGGCAGAGCCTGTTTGTCCGCTAAGAGGACCTCGTAGTTTGTCTTGGTCTTCTCGGCCTTTGCGTAGTACCTTCCATCGACGAGCAAAGTGGCTGTCTCTTTTGTCAGAACCATCCGGGCAGAGGAGCAAAGCTGTCCTGTGAGGTAGAAGATGTCTGCAGGCTGTTCAATCAGCAATGCATCTGTTTCATACTGCGCTACGAGATGGCGCGCCTTTTCGATTCTCAATGCTCCTCCTTTAGAGACTGTTAACAGTCCCTTAGTCACTCAAGAGGTCTAATAGTGTTCGTAGCCGTGTTTCATCTAAAGATGCCCAGATCCTCTTTCCTTTCGGATCAAACTTAGATTCTTTGCAGCGCTGCACCTGCTGCCACAAGAAATGGGCCTCTTCTAAAGTAAAGCGTTTTTTGACAGCTCTCGCATAGCGATTGGCCACATCGTCGATCCGTTTCCCCTCTTGCCAGGCTTGTAGGAATTGGGGAAAATCGTTCTCTTCGAGAAAGGGGGGGAGAGCGTCAATGGCAAGGGTTTTTTTGCCGGTCCACCGACATTCAATCCCCATTGCTTCCAATTCTGTTTGTACCGTCTCCTCTTCTGCCAGTATCTCCAAGGGCCACAAGAGCGCTTGCGCAGCTCCTTGAGGGCTTTGCAGAGATTCGTATAAAACCCGCGCGTGAGCAGCTCGTAAATCGATCAGGAGGAGCGAGGCGTTTTGGAGCAGGAGATATCCGTCTACGACGGCGAGAGGGCGCTCCTGTTCAGTAAAATCGAACGCGTAGGCATGGTTCCCGCTTTCTTGGAACACTCGGGGAGAGGCGGTTTTTTCAAGGAAAACGAAAGGGCATGGAGGCGGCGGCGAAAAAGAGATTGATTCTGCAAATCCCGTGGAAGTCTCGAAGGCAGACGCAACGCCTCGTTGCACAATCTGAAAGACTTTCGCCTCGTCGGCAAAGCGCACTTCCCTTTTTTGCGGATGGACATTCACATCCACGGAACCTGGATCGATGTCTAAAAAGAGGACGAAAGAGGGGTGGGAGCGCTCATCGATCCGCACTCCGTATCCAGCTTTTACCGCTTTGGAAATCAAGGGGGAAAAAACAGGCCTTAGGTTCACGAAGAGATGTTGGCCGCGTCGATGCGTTTTTGCCTCCGAGGCAGGAGTCAGGAAGCCCCAAAGATGGTCTGATGCGACTTCGTGAGGCATCGATCCCAAGAGCTGTTCGATCCGTTTTTTAGGCGCAGTAGGCATGACTTCGAGGACAGTCTTGCCATCCGTACGTAAAGAAAAAAAGATCTCCGGATAGGCAAGAGCGATCGTTTCTATCATTCGTATGATTTGTGCCGTATTTGCGCTAGGAGATTTTAAAAATTTTTTGCGCGCGGGCACATTAAAAAATAGGGAGCGTACTTCAATCGTCGTCCCTCGGTTACGGGCGCACGGCCCCTGGGCTACAATAGAGCCGCCTTCTGCCCGGATCCAGTATCCAGTTTCCTCCGAGGTTTTCATTTCGAGATGAGAGATTGCGGCGATCGCTGCCAGAGCCTCTCCGCGAAATCCCATTGTGACAAGGCGCTCTAAATCTTCTTGCAAGCGCACTTTCGATGTCGCATGGCGTTCTAAAGAGAGGAGGGCGTCTTCCCGTCCCATCCCGCATCCATCGTCTTCTACTCGGATCAGCCTCTCGCCGCCCCCCTCAATCCACACACTGATGGAGCGCGCTTTCGCATCGAGACAGTTTTCTATGAGTTCTTTGACAACCGATGCAGGATTTTCCACCACTTCGCCTGCAGCGATTTGATTGATGAGTGGTTCAGAAAGACGGGCAATTTTGGCAATCATGAGTAGGCGCAGTGGATGTCACAGAGAATTGTACCTGAATCAGGCTGCGCTCTCAAGAGTCTGTTTTTAGAAAAAAGATTTCGCGTCTTTTAGCTTAGTGATGATAGGAGAGTATTGTTGTCCTAACCGGGTACGAGTATTGTCTATGTGTTGTTGGAGAATGTCGTTGGGTATTTTAGGTAGCTTGAGAGTTTCAGGGGCTTGTAAAAGCGTTTGAACAGCAGATCCTAAAGAGTTGTGAGTAGCGGCTGCTACGGCGGCAGATAGGGCGTTGATAACATGCTGCTGCGTTATTTCTGTTTTACGCTTTTTGTTGTTTGTCATTGCTGCTTGCACAATGCGGTCGATAAGCCGTGTACCTTGCTGCTCGGGTAATGCGGCCGCAGATACTAGTAGGGTGCCTAATTGGAGTCCGCTTTCCGGCGTTATTAATGGCTCCTGGCTGGCCAAGGATATCTCTGTCAGGGTGTCCACGGGTACCTGTTGGCTTAAGCGCTGGATCAAGAGGGCATTTTGGGGATAGGTAGCTAGGACGGATGCATACTGCTGTTGGGTGCACAGGCTGTGTAGAAGAATGATTCGGGCGTTCATTGAAATAGTATTGGTGTGGAGCCTTAATAGGTTGAATATAACGGACCGTAGGAAAAGATCGTTGGGTAAGGGACTCTCTTTTTGAAAGGCTTCGATGATTCGAGCCACAGCGTCTTGATTAGGGATCCAGCCGGCATTGCGCATCGATACGATGCGGGCAAACAGAGATGCTGGCGCTGTGCGCTCGAGAATGAATGCCGCTCTCTCGGAAGTGATCATCTCGGCGTACTGGTTGACTACGCCGCCGTTGCCCTTCTCAGCGGCTTCCCAAAGGCGTAGCAGAGTATTCTTAATGCAAATGTCGAATTTAGCTTTTCGTGCTGGGGTGCTCTCACAGAATGTGATGAGGCTTTGGAGGATTCTCTGATCATGCACTCGGTGAAGTAAGTCAAAGATCAAATCCTCGGGAAACTGTGGGTGGTTGAGCAATTGCGAAAATTGCGCAGAGTTTACGGGGAGCATAGCGCTTTCTCGACTAATATATTGAAAATTTGCGCGGGATAGGGGCATATAATTCATCAAATACTGGCACAGTGCTTCCGAGTTCTGCTGAGACATGGCCTGAATGAGAAGGTCGTTTCGTTGCTGTGCAGCGATCTCATAAAGACGCAGCCACCGTTGAAAAAACCAAAGCGGAGGAATCACTATACGCAGGGCTTGTAGATCAACCGCATTAATTGCGTACGAGGCTGCCTGGGAGGGACTGAGGCGCTGATCGCGTGCCTTGTATCGGTTTGCGTGAATAAGGAATACATTGTGTCGGTTTATGTGAATATTGTTTGCCTGTTGAAGCAGGTTTTCTATGTTTGTGATTTGTTGTGCGGAAAGAGGCATGTATTGTTGCAAATACCCATGCACATTGTCGTTCACTTGGTTATTCATAGAATATACCAGGAGTTCGTTATAGTCTGATGCGGAAAGCCTGTAAATTCCCAAAGCCTTTTGAAACAGTGAGCGGGGCGGCAAGAGTTGTTGTAGCTTAGGAAGGTCGTTTGTTGTGAGGGCGAGCAGCACTTGATGCTTGAGCGGTTGAGCAGGTGGAAGAGGAGGATGCGCTGGTGCTATTACTGGCCGTATCGCTACGTTGTGCTGTGCAACTGCCTTAGGCAGGGGCGCTTGATGAAAGGGAAGGGGGGCTGCCACCGGAGCGTCCAAGGGGGCTAGGTGTGCTGGGGGCTGCTGTCCCTTGGCGACTGCAGGCGCAGGATCTGCTGGTTGCGGTTCATCATCGGGATCCTCCTCTTCCTCAGCAAGCGGTGCAAGGACTCTTGAAGCGGTTAATGGGCGTAATGAGGATGCGGGCGTAGCGAGACTCTGCAGTGCCTGGTGCTGTGCAGACTGTATAGGCGCATAATCAGACTGGTCGGTGTTGTTTTGGTTGGTAGTGCCACTGGTTGAAACTGGCTCAATATCATCTTGAACTGCTTTTAATCTTAAACCAGCATCGTGTGCCATATAACCGCATAATTATAATGTTTATATAACATTATACTTTAGTTGTTAAAAATTTTCCATTAAAACACGTTCATTGTATCTAAAAAATTATCCCGATTTTCTCCTGGCAAGACTTTGGGGCGCTGTAGTATACACTTGGATTGATGTGGCGCTTTGTACTGCTTTCCCCGCTTTGCTTGTTTGGAGCCTATGTGGGCAATCCCGCAAATCCGGCGATTATGAATACGGGGTTTTTCTCGCTCAGCTATCCCTTTATTAAGGCAACCAGCGGGTATGTGTATGACTACACATCGAATAAGCGCTATAGAGCAGAGCAGACAAATCCCGATTTTGATCCGAATGCGAATTTTCAACAGTTCGGGCTCCACTCTCAAAATGCAACGCTTTCGGTGATCCTTGTCGAAAGGATGGAGATCTTCGGCTCTGCGGGAGGCTCGAAAGAGCAAGCAAAAGGGCGAACGCACCCTTCTTTTTTGGAGGACTTTGAAAGCCACTATCAATTTTCGTGGAGCGCGGGTTCCAAGGTCGTATTACTCCAGTGGGGCAAAACGTACTTTAGTTGCGATTTTACCTATTTTGCAATTCCCTCTTCGAGCAGATCGTTTTTTAAGTTTTTCAACCGGCTCAATTTGCCCATCGATCCCGCCAAGCAGACATTTTCCTTAAACGAATGGCAGATCACCGGAGCGCTTTCGTCCCGATTTGCTTTTCTGACTCCTTATGTGGGAGCGACTTATCTACACTCTCAACTTCACGTTGCCTCAGGTCCTGACATAGGTGCGATCAATTATTATAATAAATACAATTGGGGTTGCGTTTTCGGGCTTACCTTGTCAATTACGGGACGTTTCCACCTCAATGTGGAGCGGAGGGTGCACAATGAATTCGGTTATACATTTTCAACCATTGCAGTATTTTAAAATATGGAAGAGCATCCGCAGGCCCGATTTATCGTTGAAACCCTGACAAAGGCTGGATTCATCGCCTACTATGCAGGGGGGTGGGTGCGTGATTTTCTCCTCCAGCACCCCTCCGACGATATCGATATTGCAACCAATGCCCCGCCTGAAACGATCCAAGCTCTCTTTCCTCACACAGTGCCCATTGGCATTGCTTTTGGTATTATTCTCGTCATCCACGAGGGGCGCCATTATGAGGTCGCGACCTTTCGCCAAGATCTTGATTACAAAGACGGGAGAAGGCCTTCTCGCATTGCGTTTGCGACGCCGTTTGAAGATGCGCAAAGGCGTGATTTTACTATTAATGGGATGTTCTATGATCCCTTTACGGGCGCGATTCTCGATTTTGTCCAGGGAAGAGCGGATTTAGAGAAAAAAGTCATCCGTGCAATCGGCAATCCCCATGAGAGGATTAAAGAGGATCGATTACGGATGATTAGAGCAGTGCGTCTTTCTTGCCGTTTCAATTTTGCAATTGACGTAGCAACTGCTGCGGCCATTCGTGCTCATGCTGGTGAACTTTTCCCGTCCATTGCTATCGAGAGGATCTGTCAAGAGTTCATGAAAGGGCTGAAACTCGGGCATCTTCCTGCGATGCTCCTCCAGCTTCATGAGTTTGGGATTCTTGCCGTTGTATTCTCCTCCTTGCAACGAGTCTCTCTATCTGCAATCAAAATACGCCTTCATCCAACGAAAGAGTATCCGAAGGAGGCGCCGCTCATTGCTTACTTGTTACCCCTTTTTCCTGGCGCTTCTCTAGTGGAGCAGATGGATCTGTGCAAACGGCTCAAGTTGCCTGCTGCGGAGCTGCAATTTACCGAGTTTCTTTTTCGAGCGCGGGGTCTCATGGACTCTGCTGACCTAGTGCAGTGGGCCCATTTTTACGCAAGCCACCTCTCCGCAATGGTGCTCCAAATTATCGGCGCTTCTTTAGACAGGAGTTCTCGCATTTTGTTTGTTGAAGAACATGAAGCAAGGCGTGCGGCGTTGCAACGATCGATTGCACGTATCCAAACGCAAGACCCTGTTGTGAAATCAGAGGATCTTTTGGCGGCGGGGATTGCTCCGGGTAAGCAGATGGGAGAGCTGCTCCGGCAAGCGGAGAGGATCGCCATTTGCGAGCATCTTGAAGAGAGCTTTCGTGTGATCGAGAGGCTCAAAGAGTTGGGCTTGTGGCCCTCTGCTTAGCTCGACTTTTTTATTCGATTTGAGAGGATTTGAATCGATTTGCTTTGGGCGCTTTTGAGGTGGAACGGGTATATCACTGTGAAGTTATTGGTTGCGTTTGGCATTCATGCCCGGGGATTCACCAAAAGTCTAGATTCAGATAATCTGAAGTACAACTTTAGATTATCTGAGGCAAATGTTTAACAGATCTTTAACACCTTATATACAAAGTCTTGCAACAAAATTTCCTGTGGTTACCCTATTGGGACCGCGACAATCAGGCAAAACGACACTCGTGTGTGCGGCATTTCCCAATAAGCCTTATGTAAACATGGAAGATATTGATAATAGGGATCTTGCAACATTAGATCCAAAGAGTTTCATGCAAAAATATGCGCAGGGGGCAATTTTAGATGAGGTGCAGAGAGCGCCGCACCTGTTGTCCTACATTCAGGTACTCGTCGACGCAGTGAGGCAGCAGGGGATGTTTATTCTCACGGGCAGTCATCAACCAGATCTGCACAGAGCTGTTTCTCAGTCTTTAGCGGGGAGGACTGCGCTGTTACGCCTTTTGCCACTCAGTTTACAAGAGATGCGTGGTGCGCAATTGCACGATCCTTTAGAGGAGATACTCCTCAAGGGAGGTTATCCAAGGATCTACCAGGAAAATATCCCCATCTCTAATGCCTATAGTAGCTATTTTCAAACTTATGTAGAGAGAGATGTTCGGGAGATTTTGCAAGTCAAGAATATAATCCAATTCGAGAGGTTTATTAAACTAACAGCCAGTCGAATTGGACAATTAATTAATTATGCAAGCCTTGCATCCGATGTAGGGGTATCTGCCGTTACGATTCGGGAGTGGATCGCTGTTTTAGAGGCTACTTATATTTTGGTGCGTCTGGAACCGTATTTTGAAAATTTTGGAAAACGGCTCATCAAATCTCCTAAACTCTATTTCACCGATACGGGACTTGCCTGTCATCTTCTTGGCATCGATACCGCAGAACAGTTAGTGCAAGATCCTCTGTATGGCAATTTGTTCGAGAACTGGGTCATCATGGAGTTAATGAAAGCGCGATATAATCAGGCGTTAGATCCGCGTCTTTATTTTTATCGCGATACGTTAGGAAAAGAGGTCGATCTATTATTTCAACAGGGGAGCCATCTTATTCCCATAGAAATAAAAAGCAGCAAAACGTTCTCTCCCCATTTTTTAGAAGGGTTGCAATACTTTCATGCTCAGACTCCCAAGAGAGCTCAAGGAGGCGCTGTGATCTATGCGGGTAATCAGACGCAAAAAATAGGTGCATTCCAGCTCTTCACTCCCGAAAATTGCTTTCAATCTATAGGATAGCTTTGCGCAGTTCCCCTTCACGCAGTCCTAGATTGCCGTAACGGTGATAGTCGATGCTGATAGCCACTTCCTTGAGGTAATGAAGCAGCTCGAGTCTGCCGTTAGCAAGAACGGGGTCATGGATGATGTGGACGTCTGTCTGAGAGGCCGCGATTTGCAAAAGCTTAGGCGGTGGTTCGACAAGGCGTAGCCTCTGTATGGCGCCCTTTTGCATCCGTTCGATGAGCTCTTCGTTACTTTCTTTCACAATGCGTAAAAAAGGGGCAAGGGCGTTCCAGTCAACGGGGGAAGAGATCGATCCGTTTTCGGGCCAGCTGACTTCAATGGGTGCGCTGCAAGTGAGAGCTGCTGCCACAACACGTAAGGCATCGAAGAGATCAGATTGTGCTGTGAGGCGAAGCGCCATGTGTCTGCGGGGCAGGTAGCGAAAGTAATTATCTTGTCCCACAATTTTAGTCGGATCGCGTTCCTGCCGCATCCGTCGCCACCAGTAGGCGTAATTGGAAACGCTGCTTACCCATAAGCCCAGTTTTTCTGCGGATAAGTCGAGTTTTTCGAGGAAAATGGTCAAGTGATTGACCGCTTCATTCACGGGAAATTTTTCCTGGGGTAAGCTGGCTTGTGAGGCTTTCATGAATTCGCGGAGGTAATTGGGACCGCCTGCCTTTGAGCCGTTGCCGAAATTTGAGGCTTTGGTGCCGCCGAAGGGTTGCCTTCGTACAATGGCGCCGGTAATCGTGCGGTTGATGTAGAGATTTCCTGCCTCGATCGAATCAAGCCAAATTTTTTGTTCTCGATCATCCAGACTCTGGAGTCCGGCGGTGAGTCCATAAGGCACTGCATTAGCCAGTTTTATGGCGTGATCGAGGTTGTCTGCGCGCATGACGGCAAGGACTGGGCCAAAGAGTTCCGTCATGTGGGTAAAACTACCTGGTTGGACATTCCATTTAATGCCTGGAGTCCACAGACAAGGGTTATTCGGATCTTGTTTTGGTTCGAGCAGCCACTCTTCTCCTGGGTCAAGAGTCGTAAGTCCTTTGAGTAGATCTCCTCGGGGCGGATGGATGAGCGGATTGATTTTCGTTGCAAGATTCCAGGGAAGCCCTACTGTCAGGCTCGCGGCGGATTCGCGCAGCGTTTTACGAAACTGAGGATCTTCATAGACCTCTTTTTCGAGAATGGCGATCGATGCGGCTGAGCATTTTTGTCCTGCGTGGCCAAAGGCCGATTGGATAATGTCTTTGATCGCTAGATCCCGATCAGCAAGGGAAGTGACGATGATCGAATTTTTGCCTCCGGTTTCGGCTGCTAAATCGAGGCCTGGGCGCGTTTTGAGGAGGGTTCTCGCGGTTTGAGTGCCTCCTGTGAGGATCACGCAATTGACCCTGGGATCGCGGATGAGATCGGTGCCAGCTCCTTCGCCAGAGCAGGGAACGAATTGCAATGCCTCTTTAGGGACTCCGGAATCCCAAAAGGCCTGAATGAGGCGCCAACCGATAAAGACGGTATCGGAAGCGGGCTTAAATAGGACGCAGTTGCCCGTCATAAGAGCCGCCAGGATACCGCCTGCTGGAATCGAGCAGGGGAAATTCCATGGAGAGGCGACGAGGATGGTTCCTTTGGGGGTCCATTGAATGTCTTTCATGAGACCGATTTTCATCATTTGTCTACGATAGTATTCGGCAAAATCGATCGCCTCTGACACTTCTGGATCTGCTTCTGCTATTGTTTTGCCACCCTCGAGCATCATGGCGCCGATGAATTCTCCGCGTCTTTCCCGGAAATTGTGTGCAATCCTTGCGAGGATATGGCTGCGGTGTTCAATAGACGTAGCGCTCCATGCGGCTTCGTGCTTTTTAGCCGATGTAATCGCCTCTTCAATGTGGTGATGTTGTGCTTTTGCGTAGTGAAAGAGGATCTGTTTGGGATCCGATGGGTTGTGGCGTGTGCCATCCGTGTTGTCAAAGCGTTCTTTTCCTCCAATAACGAGAGGTAGCGTCTCTGGTTTGAAACGCTTCCAGCTCTGAGCAATCTCTTCTGCCCAACGCCTATTTTGAGGGAGGGAAAAATCGGTGTCCGGCTCATTTTCGAAAGGGGCTTGAAAATCGATGGGAGGTTGGGTCATCAGCCGATTTTGAAATCTGCGCACAGAAAGACCTGCTGTTTCAATTTCATCGCAGCTTTGAGAAAAAAGGGTTGTTTGACTCTCCCAGGCATCAGTACCGGGTTTTAGACCAAAGGCGTGGCGCAGAAAATTTTCCGCGCCGGTATTTTCATCAAGGCGGCGGATGAGGTAGGCGATGGCGTGTTGGAATTCTTCTTTTGTCGCAAGCGGGCAATAGAGAAGCATGCTGCCCGTCAATTTTTGGACGACTCTACGGATGTGATCTGCCATGCCCTCGAGCATCTCAAATCCGATATAGGATTCTACCTGGTTTTCCGCGCGCAAGAGCATCGCAAAGGCGATATCGAAGAGATTGTGACTTGCAACGCCCAGTCTTACGGCTCTGGCGTTTTCAAGAAAAGAGCCGTAGATCACCATTCTTTTGTAATTGGCGTCGACTTCGAGTTTTGTCGTGTAGGGGGCTTGCGGCCAGCCTCGAAGCGACGCTTCGAATTGCTCCATGGCGAGGTTCGCTCCTTTGACGATACGGAGTTTGATGGGAGCGCCCCCATTGGCCATCCTAGTTTTTGCCCATTCTGTCAGTTCTTTTTGAATCGCATGAGAGTCCGGGAGGTAAGCCTGGAGAACGATGCCTGCCGAGTAATCCAGGAATTCCGATTCGTCTAATACCTGCCTGAAGGCGGCGACTGTAAGGTGCAGATCGCGGTATTCTTCCATGTCAAGATTGATGAACTTTGCCTTTTTCGTTCCATCGGAGGAGGTGACCGGATGTTTGATAGCGGCTCGGTAGAGGAGTTTCAGCCGCTCTTTAATTGCTTCAATTGTCCCGTCGAAATCGACCATATTGATTTGGCTGAAGATCGTGGAGATCTTAATCGAAATATAATCGATTCCTGGGTTTTTCAAATCCTCCAAATACGTTTGGATCCGGTGCTTTGCCTCCGATTCGCTGAGGATCGCTTCTCCTAGATGGTTGAGATTGAGCTGTACACCTTGCTGTTTACGCGTTTGGAGGTGCTTGTTCAAAAGAGCAGGCTCTCCGGGCAAGATCACGCGCGATGTTTCTTTGCGCAAAGTGTATGTGGCAAAGGGGATGAGCCACTGCGCAAGAGCGGGAGAGAGCGATTTGAATACATAGAGCTGTGCTCGCTTCAGTACCTCTAAATATTTAGGGATGCCGATTTGACGAAGCAGGTAGATCATCTGATCCGCGACCCGTTTGTTTTTATGGCTGCGGAAGCATTCGTCAGTCATGGCTGTTGTGAATGCCTTGCCTTTGGGGTCGCGCATGAGGCGAGAGAGTCTCTTTTGGACGGCGCGATCTTGCGAGGTCATTGTCTGGGAAGCTTCTTGCAGCATCAAAGCAGCAAGTTCGATCGCTAATTTTTTGCGCTCCGCAATCGATTGAGGGCGTCCTTTGACAGATTCGAGAATATGGAACGTTTTTTCCATAGAGGAGGACATAGATAGCACACACTTTATAGATTGAATGGACGAGCTTGTGTATAGCACACAGGCTGCGGTGATTGCACGAAAACTTTTTATTAGCGCTCTCCATTGTTCATTGCTAAATCATTGACAAAAAGCCGCGCACCACCTACGATCAATCGTATAATTTAATCGGAGGGTTTTCCTATGTCTGCAAAGAAAAGAATCAAACCGATGGGCGGCCGGATTGTCGTTCAACGAGATGAGGCGAAAACGACCAAGGGGGGCATCCTGTTGCCTGAGGCGGCGCAGCAAAAACCGCGAGAAGGGACAGTGATTGCCGTGGGAGCTGGCAAAATCGACGATAAAGGACGTATACATCCCGTGGGTGTCAAAGTGGGCGACAAGATTCTCTTCTCTTCCTACGGCGGAACGGAATACAAGACTGATGATATTGACTATCTCATCCTCCCTGAAGAGGAAGTATTGGCTGTTTATAATTAATGAGGTTTGGTTATGGCAAAGATGTTCCAATTCCATGAAGAGGCGTTGAAATCAATCCTGAAAGGGGTCAAGACGCTGGCAAGGGCTGTCATTGTTACTTTAGGGCCTAAGGGACGTAACGTAGTGATTGCGAGAGGGTTCGGCGCTCCTGTTTCGACGAAGGACGGCGTTACGGTGGCCAAAGAGATCGCTGTACAGAATAAATATGAAAATATGGGCGTTCAGCTTGTGAAGGAAGCGGCTTCGAAGTCTTCCGATGTCGCAGGCGATGGAACAACGACAGCGATTGTCCTTGCTGAGGTGATCTTCAGCGAGGGAGTGAAGAATGTGACGGCGGGCGCCAACCCGATGGACGTAAAGCGGGGTATCGATAAAGCGGTTAAGGTGATTGAAACTGCTTTGGATCGTTTGGCAAAACCGGTGAAGACGCCTGAAGAGATTCGCCAAATTGCCACGATTTCGGCGAACAATGATACAGCCATTGGCGCTATTATCGGCGATGCGATGCAAAAGGTGGGCAAAGACGGTATTGTGACGATTGGTGAGGCGAAAGGGGTCGAAACGACGCTTGACGTGGTCGAAGGGATGCAGTTCGATAAAGGGTATGCTTCCCCCTATTTCGTTACGAATGCCGAAAAAATGGAGGTCCAGTTTGATAATCCATGGATTTTGATCACCGACAAAAAACTCTCTAATGCGAAAGAGTTGGTGCCCATTTTAGAAAAAGCGATGCAGAACAAATCGCGCCCTCTCGTCATCATTGCAGATGACGTTGATGCAGAGGCTTTGGCCACCTTGGTCATTAATAAAGTGAAAGGGGGGCTTCCTCTGTGTGCGGTCAAAGCGCCAGCATTTGGAGATCGGCGTAAAGCGATGCTCGAAGATATGGCCGTTCTCACTGGGGGGAAGGTCATTTCCGATGATGTTGGGTACAATATCGAGGAAGTGGGTCTGGAAGTTTTAGGCAGTGCTGAAAAGGTCAAAATCAGTAGAGACGTGACGACGATTGTCAATGGCGCCGGAAAGTCGAAAGAGGTGCAAAAGAGGATTTCTCAGATTAAAAACGAGATGTCTCAGCCGAATATTGCCGATTATGACCGTACGCAATTAGAGGAGCGGCTCGCAAAACTCGTGGGCGGCGTTGCCGTTGTAAACGTGGGCGCAGCAACCGAGACCGAAGCGAATGAAAAAAAGGATCGGATCGAAGATGCTCTCCATGCAACGCGCGCGGCGGTGGCTCAGGGGATCGTTCCTGGGGGCGGCGTTGCGCTGATTCGAGCCTCGCAAGCGCTCAATGCTCTAAAATTAACGGGAGATGAGGCGATTGGCGTTGAGATCGTGCGCAAGGCGTGCTTTGCTCCAGCCACTGCGATTGCCAATAACTGCGGGAAAACAGGAGAGCTGATTGCCGAGAGGATCGCCGAAAAAGAGGGCGGCATCGGATACAACGGTTTGACCGACGCATTTTCCGATCTCGTCAAGGATGGGGTGATCGATCCCGTGCTCGTTACGAAGAGCGCTCTCGTACACGCTGCGTCCGTTTCAGGAATGCTCATTACAATTGCTGCTTTAATTACCGATAAGCCTGAGCCAAAAAAATCTGCTGCGACTCCAGCTCCTGGTATGGGCATGGGTGGTATGGGTGGTATGGGTGGTATGGGCATGGGTGGTATGGGCGGTATGGATTTTGGAGGAATGTAATTCAATGCCTACGTACGAATATCGCTGTAGTTTCTGCTCCCATGAACTAGAGATCATGCAAAACATGACCGACGCGCCGCTTCTTCTTTGTCCCCAGTGTAAACAGAAAGCCCTGCAACGGGGTCCTGGTGGAGGGCAGGGTGTTTTATCCTTGAAGAAGGGAGAAGAGACTCATCGCCCTCCTGAGGGACACTGTGCCTGCGGTAAAACGAGCTGCCGCTCAAAATAGCTTGTCAAATTAGCCTGTAAGAATTAAATAATTCTTATACCGAACGTGATTCAATAATCGGATTTGGGCTGATGTGAAAGTTCTCTAGATTTAACGATCGTAAGTTGCCCAATATTAGAAATATGGGGGCAACTTACGATCGTTAAATCTAGAGGCTTTGACACAGCCGAAATCC
>JACRBF010000012.1 GCA_016213175.1 Chlamydiia bacterium | reverse complement strand
TTTTCTGGATTATTTTGGCCGATTTTCGATTTAAAATTGGGGAGCAATATCGACAACAGTATATTGCTCCCCAATTTTAAATCGAAAATCGGCTCAAAAGAACCAGAAAATCGACAGAACTTTAGTTACGCAAGAGGTCTATTATTTATGGTGAAAGAAACGGCAAAAAGGGGTCGCAGCCGCGCTGATCCAAAGGGCTGTGACAAAGGCGCTGAGAAAGGGTGGGGTCGAGGCTGGACATAGACCCCGTATTGCATAGGTGGATAGGATTGCGAGAAGTCCGGCTGCAGTGCGGTGCCAGAGCGATTTTGGCGGTGGGGCGTAGAGATGGTTTTTGAGGGAAATGTAGATTCCAAGGGTAAACCCGGCGAGAGCGCCCATAAGGCTGTAGGTTGGTGCATTGGGGAATAAGAGCATAGAGGTTGCGGAGAAGAGAAGGACTGCGAGAGAGCAGAAAGTCAGACCTGTACGGATCAAAAAGCGTTCGATAGAGATTGAAAAGGCAAGATAGATAAAGGCGATCAGAAACCCGACAATCCATCCCCCTATGACATCGGAGAGATAATGAACGCCCAGATAAAGACGGGCAAAGCTTGCGAGAAGAACATAGAAAACGGCCGCAAAGCGTACCCAGCTATTTTTGTGTAGAAAAAAGAGAAGAGCGCCGAGCAGCATAGCCATCTGAGCGCCTCCGCTGGGCAATCCGGGGCTGTGCAGAGATTGCAGCGCGATCCCTTGACAAGCGACATCGGGTCTTGGCGCTAGGAAAAGGTATTTCAGATGGAAGTTGAGCAGAGCGTTTATGATGAGGAGAAAGGCGATGCGTATCCCCCACCGATAGGACACTCCCACCCATACAAAAGGGATCAACACCATGAGGAAATAGGGGGAATCGAGATAACCGAGAAAGAGAAAGATTTGATCGAGCCAAGGAGTGCGCCACGAGGCGATTAGGAGTAAGAATTCGATCTGTTCTTGAAAAAAAGGGATCATATCAACCTGCAGATGGGGCAGTCCTGGGGGTGGTGGCCCCTTGCAGGACAGTACTGTCTTGCAAAATAGATGATTTGCAAGTGCCTTTTAATCCAATTTCTCTTGGGAAAAAGGCGTTTCAAATCCCTTTCGACCAGAGTGACGGTGTGGCCTTTGCTAAGCCCCCATCTTCTCGCACAGCGGAAAATATGAGTATCTACCGGAAAAGCGGGGATGTGGAATGCCTGTGCCATCACGACGGAGGCCGATTTATGGCCGATGCCAGGAAGCTCTTCTAATTCTGTGAACGATTCAGGGACTCTTCCGTTGTAATGCACAAGGAGATCGTGCGACAACTGCCAAATTGCTTTTGATTTGGCAGGTGATAATCCGCAAGGACGGATAATCTCTTGGATTTCTTGAGGAGTAAGCTGCGCCATTTTCTCCGGAGTATCAGCTATGCAAAAGAGGAGGGGGGTAATCTTGTTGACCCGCTCATCGGTACATCTAGCAGAAAGGAGCACTGCAATCAAGAGGGTATAGGGATCTTTATGCTGAAGAGGGACTATAGGATCAGGGAACAGTTGATCCAAGATCGTGCCGATGATTGCATCACGTTCGGTATACAATTCTGTTATTTTCCAAGGCAGAATTTAGAAAAAATAGCTGATAGGATGTCTTCAGATACATTGGTGCCGATGATCGTGCCCAGTTCGCTTAAAGCTCTACGCATGTCGGACGTGACAAATTCAGCGGAGATTCCCTGCTGCAATCCGGCGATGACCGTCTCGCATGATTCGATTGCATTAGAAAGCGCTTGAAAATGGCGTAAATGAGAGATTGCGATTTCATCCTTGGCGGGGGGGCCTTGTTTCCAAATACGGGCTTCGATGGCAGCGCTGAGCGTGTCGAGTCCAATGCCTTCTTTTGCAGAAATCGCGAGCGTGGAAATGGTTTCATCCATTGTGCCTGTGTCGATTTTGTTCCAGACGATGAGTGTTTTTTCGGGAGAGATATTCTGGAGAAGTGTTTTTTCTTCGTCCGTAAGCGTTCTGCTAGCATCCAGAAGCAGCAGCGTGAGATCTGCCTCCTGCATGGTTTTTCGAGAGCGGCGGATTCCTTCTTGTTCCACCAGTTCCTCCGTTTCTCGGAGTCCCGCTGTATCAATCAATCGGAAATGCAGAGAGCCGAGTCGGAGAGTGTCTTCAATCAAATCCCTCGTCGTGCCGGCAATGGGTGTCACAATCGCTCGATCCTTCTTCAAGAGCGCGTTCATGAGGGAAGATTTCCCAACGTTAGGGAGTCCTGCCAAACAGAGGGAAATGCCCTCGTGGATCACCTTGCCCTCGTGGAAGGTGGCCTGTAGACGCCGCATACGCAGTAAGAGGGTTTCCAAGGTATTGCAGATCTCTTCCATCGACGCGAATTCAAGCCCCTCTTCGGGAAAATCGACCCAAGCTTCCAAAATAGCAGAGACATCAGTGAGATTTTTTTGCAACGCGGCGACGGTTTTGGAAAGGGCGCCTTCGAGCTGTTGCGCAGAGGCTCTCATTGCAGTTTCGTTTTTTGCTGCAATGAGCTGCTGGACGGCCTCTGCTTGGGCAAGATCGATTTTGCCATTCAGAAAGGCTCTGAATGAAAATTCTCCTGGATCGGCAGCCCTTGCACCTGCCTCATAGAGCCGTTCCAAAACGCGTTTTGCGATGAGGTTGCCGCCATGACAAGAAATTTCTACAGTATCTTCCCCCGTATAAGACCTGGGCCCTTTCATGACGAGGAGCAGAACGTGGTCGATGGGAGTTTCGTCGCTTGCTAAAATTTTTCCATAGTGAGCGGTATGTGTTGCGAACTGCTGGACCTCGCCGCTGAAAACAGTATCCGCTACTGCAAATGCGTGTATGCCCGACATGCGGATCACAGCAATAGCGCCTTCTCCCGCAGGGGTGGCGATGGCAGCGATTGTATCATTTTTTTGAAATGGGCGATGGACAAAATGCATAAGTGTGGGAGATAGTAACAGATTTCATAGGGGTTTGGAATATGGATTTAGGGCTCAAGGGCAAACGGGTACTTGTGGAAGGGGCGTCGACGGGGATCGGGTATGCGATTGCCCAGGCATTTGTAGAAGAGGGCGCCTATGTGGCAATTGGATCGAGCGATCCGGAGAAGATCAAGAAAGCTGCGAGTACGCTAGGAATTGACGCCTTTTTTTCTGTCGATCTCGATAGGGAGGGGGCGGGAGCGTCCCTTGTTCAATCGGCTGCAAAGCGGCTGGGCGGCTTGGATGTTTTAGTGACGAATACAGGAGGGCCTAAAGCGGGCTATTTTGGCAGTCTTTCTATGAAGGATTGGGAGTCTGGATTTCGCAGGCTTTGGATGAGCGCTATCGAGTCGATTCACGCAGCGCTTCCTCTGATGCAACCACAAAGAGCGGGATCCATTTTGCTGCTCACTTCGGTCGCGGCAAAAGAGCCTATGGATGGCCTGACTTTATCCAATTCTTATCGGGCAGGGCTTCTCGGATTTATGAAGTCGCTTAGCCGAGAGGTTGCGCCTCATGGGGTCACAATGAACGCTGTCTTGCCAGGATACACGAAGACAGAGAGGCTGGCTGAGCTTGGGCATCAGGAGGAAGAGATTTTACGCCAAATTCCCATGAAGCGCCTTGCTGACCCGAGTGAAACGGCTGCCCTTTTCGTCTTTCTCGCTTCCAGTAGAGCGCGCTATATCACGGGGCAGGCGATTGCTTGCGACGGGGGGTATTTGCGCTCTTATTAAAAATGGGGTTGTATCTCTACGAGCGGTTCCGCTGTTGAAGGGCTGCTGTAATGAGCTGCCCTAAGTCGGTTTCGTCTTTATGTTTTTTGAGAGTCTCTTGAACCGCTTTTTGCGCATCCACGGGGCTATAGCCGAGGTTCATGAGAGCACAGATCGCATCGCCTACTATTCCTCCTTCCGAAGAAAAGGGCGCTACGCTGCTTTTCCCTTTGCCCTTCACTTTATCACGCATCTCGATGACGAGTCGTTCAGCCGTTTTTTTCCCGATTCCCGGAATCTTACTCAAGAGACGCACATCGGCTGCGTGAATGGCTCTTTGAAACGCACTCATCTCCATGTGTCCGATGATCGAGAGGGCAGTCTTTGGGCCGATACCGGACAGACCAATGAGAGTTTCGAAGAGATCGCGCTCTTCTTTGGCAAAAAAGGCGTAGAGCGTATGAGAGTCTTCCCTGATCACTTGAGAGAGGAAGAGGTGCACGGAGGATTCTACGCTCGGCAAGTGTGTATAGGTACTGAGGGGGATCGCAAGCCGATAGGCGATGCCCGTCGTTTCTACAATGGCTCGCATTGGATCTTTGTCTTTTAGAATGCCTTTGATTGCTTCGTACATTAGACCTCCTGCGTAATTAAGGTTCTGTCGACTTTCCTGTTCTTTTGAGCCGATTTTCGATGCAAAATTGGGGGGCAATATCGCGGTAATATTGCCCCCCAATTTTGAAGTCGAAAATCGGCCAAAATAATCCGGAAAATCGACGAACCCTTAATTACGCAAGAGGTCTATTCGTTCACCTCAAATTATGAGAGCAGCAGATGGCAAGAGCCAGTGCGTCAGCTGCATCTTCGGGTTCGGGAAGGGAGGGGAGCCTGAGGAGCGATTGGATCATCTTTTGCACCTGGAATTTACTAGCCTGCCCCTTGCCTACAACAGCTTGTTTTGCTTTTTTCGGAGCATACTCGTAAACGGGAATATTGTGCCTTGCTGCAGATAAAAGAACCATTCCCTTGGCCATCCCCAGTTTGATTGTGCTTTGCGCGTTTTTCAAAACAAACTGCGATTCCACAGCAATGGCTGCAGGATTGTGTTTTTCAATGAGGGACTCAATGCCTTCGAAAAGGATCTTGTAGCGCATCTCTAAAGGAAGGTCAGGCGGCGGGCGGATACAGCCGAAGTCGATCGGTTCCAGAGGCGTGCGCAATATGCCATAACCTGTGATCCGTGTGCCTGGGTCGATGCCAAGAATGATATCCATACACTCAGATTAGAGGATTCTAAATTGTTTGGAAATGATGTGTAATGTACCCTGTATACCGATGAATAAACCGCAAAATATTTTGGTTCGAATGCCGAACTGGATCGGGGATCTAGTGATGGCGACCCCCGTGCTTGCCGACTTGAGGCGCGCTTTCCCCGATGCCTCTATTACCGCGATGTGCAAGGCGCCTGGTAGCGATCTGTTGAAAAGCGATGTCTTTATTGATGAGTTATTTTCTTTTACTGAGCCTGCTAATAAATTTCTCAGACGTAAAGAGCTGCGCAATATTACGGCAAAAATTGAGGAGGGGAAGTTCGATACAGCTCTTTTGCTGACGAATTCTTTTTCCTCCGCTTGGAGATGCTGGCAAGGCCATATTGCAAGACGGATTGGCTATTCGGCGCATTTTCGACGGTTTTTGCTGACCGATCCCATTCCATGGCCTCTGGGAAAAATGCACCAAGTCGATTTTTATAAAGCCCTATTAGAGCCTCTCGGAATCCCAAGATCTTCCACGGCGCCCCGCTTATTTCTTTCCGAGGAAGAAAGAAGAGAAGCGAAACAGCGTTTGCGCAAGTTAGGGGTTTTGCCAGGAAAAGGTCTGGTGGGGATTAATCCAGGAGCTGCCTATGGCTCTGCCAAGTGTTGGCCCCCCGAGCGCTTTCGAGAGCTGGCGAAGGCGCTTGCAGAGGAGCATTACGTGATTTTTTTTGGGGCGAGTGAGACCTCTTCTTTAAGCCGGCAAATCTGTAGCGGCCTTTCGGAGAGGGTCATTAATGTCACGGGATCTACCTCTTTGCGCGAGCTTGCCGTTTTGATTGCACAGTGTGATCTTTTCGTGACGAATGATAGCGGCCCCATGCATATTGCCGCAGCTCTGGGCGTACAGCTTATCGCGCTCTTTGGTTCAACCGATGATCGAGCAACAGGGCCTTATGGCAATCTGGATGCGGTCATCAATAAACGAGTCAACTGTTCCCCTTGTTTTCGGCGCACCTGCCCCATCGATTTTCGCTGCATGCAAGAAATCAGTGTGGAAGAAGTGTTGCAGTATGCAAAGCAAAAAATGCAGAAGATGCGCCATGTTTAGGACTATACGCAGGCTTTTTTTGCCTAATCCGCTCGACTGGATGTTGAAAAGGATGGCCTCACGCGGCGGCACGAAAATTCTACTCGGATGGAATCGAGGCCTTGGCGATATTCCTCTAGGGCTTTACGCCATTGTGCAACGAATACGTCAGTACATTCCAGAGGCTGAGATCACCTTTTTAATCCGTGAAAATCTTAGAGAGGGATTTTCCATGCTCGAGGGGATTAAAATCCTGGTGGCCCCGGATTGGAAAAGAGGACAAGCTTACTCGGCGAAGGAATCGCTCAAGTCCCTGGGAATCGATCCGAAAGCATTTGATCTGGTCATTGAAAGGCCGAGTCCTAATGATTGGGTGCGTAAATCTAGGGGGACGCTCACGCCGCGCCTCAAATGGGACGCTTCTTATGATGCATTAGCAACATCGTTTTCCCTGCCGGAAGGGTTTCTCTACATCGGCGTACAGCTTTGCGCAGAGACGAATCACGGATCGTGGCGCAACTGGCCTGTAGAACAGTGGCATGAGCTCCTCTCTCGTCTTGCCAAGATGCCCCACGTCAAGGTGCTGCTATTCGGTTACGGAAAAGAACCAGAAATTACCTATCCCAATGTGATCGATCTCAGGGGAAAAACAACGCTATTTGAGCTCTTGTCGGTGATTAAAAATCGTTGCCACGCCGTCGTTCTCCCTGACTCAGGGATTCTCTCAATGCTTTATTATCTTGATGTCTCATTTCCTCTCCAAGTGATTTCTCTTTGGACTGATTGCGAAGGGGTTTTAAAACAAGGGGTCTTTTCTCCCAATAGGGAACTCATCCACCGGCCGCTCATCGGACAAAGGCGCGACCCCACTACCATTGCATCGTATACCGTTTTGCAAGAACTTTTCCCCGCAAAGCCACTTCTGCGATGTCAGCAGGCAGCACATGTGAAACTGCGCCCTGTAGAGAATGTGGGAGTGATCTTACTAGCGGGAGGACAGGGAAGTCGTCTTGGATTTGCGGGACCAAAGGGGTTGTTTCCCATCCAAGGCAAAAGTCTTTTTCAATGGATTTGCGACAAGGTGGATCCGCATATTCCGATTGCTGTGATGACAGCGCCGTGTAATCATGAAGCTACTGTCTCGTTTTTTCAAAAGAATGGATTTTTTGGTAAAGAGATCCATTTTTTTCAACAAGGTACGCTTCTCATGCGTGATGCGAAGAGGCGTCCTCTGGACATTACGGCTCCTGATGGCAATGGGAGTGTTTTTAAGGCGTTTGAACAGGCGGGTTTAAACCAGCTCTTCGCTGCTAAAGGGATAAGGCACATTTCTGTTGTCCCTGTTGAAAATCCTCTCGCTGATCCCGTCGATCCTTCTCTCATTTCGTGGGCTTTGGAAACAGGGGCAGACGCGGTGATCAAGTGCATGGAAGTGGAGGCGGGGGAGAGAGCGGGGGTGCTTATAGAGAGGGAGGGGAGATGCGAAATTCTCGAATATACGGAATGCTATCGAAACGACTTGCAGAATCGGTTTTTGGCCGCGTCGGGTTTGCCGCAAAATTCGCAGGCTCACTCGGGCCTTGCCTTTCGGCAAGGGTCTCTCGCTCCGCATACAAAGCCTGAGGACCTGCCTTGCCAAAATCCCGATTCTTCAAGTCGTTTCGGTATAGACGCGTATGAGGCGTATAAATATGCGTATACTGGCATGATGATCCTCTCTCCTTCTCTCATGAAGCAGGCAGCGCAGATCGACCTTCCGCTTCACTGGGTTTGGAAGCAGATAGGAGTCTATTTCGGGAAAAAAAAATTTGCTTGGAAGGGGGAAAGATTTATTTTCGATCTCCTGCCCTTCGCAAACCGCGTAGAGGCGCTCTGTTTTCCAAGAGCAGAAATTTATGCGCCATTAAAAGAACCAGGAAATCTCCGACAAATAGAACAGAAATTAATGCATAAATCCTATATAATATAGGCATGCAAGATACAGCATTTCGTAAAAAAAAGATTGGCTATTTAGGCGCTGGTACTTGGGGCTTTGCCCTTTCCTCCCTCTTGGGGCAGAAGGGGCATGACGTCACAGTGTGGACGCGCGATCCTGCGAATGCAGCTTTATTGCAAGAAAGACGGGCCCATCCCAAACTTCCTCATTCCTTTGCTCCCGAAACGGTTCTTTTTACGAGCAATTTACGAGAAGCGATCGTCGGCGCTGATTTGCTGATTGAAAGCGTGACTGCGTCTGGTCTTAGAGGGGTCTTAGAGCAGATTGCGTTGATTGCCTCTTTGGATATGCCCCTAGTTCTTACATCAAAAGGCATTGAGCGAGGCTCAGGACTTCTTCTGCATGAGGTCGCCGCCTCTTTTTTTAGCGGCTTGGCATCTTCTTGCATTGGCGTATTGGGAGGGCCAAGCCATGCCGAAGAGGTGGTGAATCAGCTGCCTACTTCAGTCGTCTGTTCCGCATACGATCCCCTACTCATGCAACTTATCCACGAGCTCTTTACTACTCCCGCATTTCGGGTTTATCCCAATGCGGACATCATAGGGGTTTCTTTTGGCGGCGCTATGAAAAATATCATGGCTATTGCTTGTGGCATTTCGGATGGTTTGGGTGGCGGCGATAATGCGAAAGCGGCTCTTATGACGCGCGGGCTGCACGAAATACGCAAGCTCGCAGCAACCAAAAATTGTCAGCCGGAAACACTGAACGGACTCTCGGGGATGGGGGATCTTGCCGTAACGTGTATGTCTTCTCACAGTCGTAATTACCGCTTTGGCAAACTGCTTGCAGAGGGGTTGTCTCCGGAAGAGGCGCGGTTGAAAATTGGCATGGCTGTGGAGGGGATGTATACATGTGCAGCCGCCCTTGAGCTAAGCCTATTGCATGGGGTCCCCATTCCCATTACGGAAGCGACCTACGCGATTATCTATAAAGGGCTCGATCCACGCGAGGCAGTGCGGCAGCTTTTGCAAAGAACCATCAAAGAAGAGCATCTTTAGAGGATGTCTACAAAGTAAGGGTTCATCGATTTTCTTGGGTGACTTTGAGGTGGAACGGGTATATACTGGGTGTCGATATTGCCCCAGAAATTTAAATCGAAAATCGGCTCAAAAGAACCCGAAAATCGACAGAACTTTACTTTATAGACATCCTCTTAAGCCATTTGCAAACTTGCTCTGCCGTTCTTGGAGAGAGGACAAGTCCTAAGTGACCGAGATTATGGAAAATCCTACGGTACGATCCTGCTGTTTCTGCAGGGAGCGCTGAATCCAGAGACACGATGAGGTCGGTTGCGGAGGCGATATGGGCAAACCGAATTTCTGGATGCGCTAACATATCGTTCCTCAGCTGCACATTGAATGGATGATCGGGATGCATTTGTGCAGCATCGTGCCCAAGACCCATTTTCGCGACAGGCGTGCCAGCGAGGGGACATCCGATGGTGATAACGTCCGTGATGCGGATTCCTTCTTTTTTGGCGTGGCGCGTTGCGTAGTAGGCGCTCACGAGCCCCCCTTTGGAATGGGCTACGAGCGAAATATCGCTGCGCCCTGTCGCGTCTCGAATCTGGGCAATTTTTTTTCCCACTTCACGGGCGTAGTATTCGATCGATGAAAAGCTGCCGACATTCATTGTGTAGACAGGACCCAATCTGGCTTGTACGAGTTTCCTTCGTAAGTAATACCAAGTAGATCCAAAACTTAAGTACCCGTTGACGAGAAGAATGGGGCGCCCTTCTAGAGAGCCTTGAGGCTGATGAAAATGGTCGAAAAACGTAAGGGGAAGTAAGGCTGCCATAGCGATGCCGGCATTAAGCTCTAAGGTCGTAGCACGGATCCAATGGGCGGCTTTAGCGGTTAAGTGGTTGCTATCCGATAACGCGTGACTCGATAAAACAGTGGCGGATGTCCAGAAAAGCCAACCCGAGATCACGGTAAAGACGACGCCTAAAGGGGGGAATAAAAAAAAGAAGGCCGCGGCGAACGTTGCCGCAAGGATTGTAGCGACCAAATAATTTTTTACTGAGGAGGAGGCGCCTCGATGATTCGGAGGGGGAGAGGAGATCTTATGAGTAGGGAATCTGGAAAGTTCTGAGGAGGGAATTTTTTTAAAACAAACGGCCATGTCCAGTGTCCTTGAGAGGATGTCTGTATAAATATTGTGTCATCTTTTGCTATTTTAACGAATTAAAATCTGATATCTAAATTGATGTCTATAGCGTTTTGATTGAATAGGCGGGATTCTACGGTAAGGGCCGCCTTAGCGCTGCTAATGACTGTGGCGCCAACGGCCATTCCCCATCTACGTTTGGCGACAACTGAGTGGCATACTGCATCAACAAGGATATCGCTGAGTGGCCAACGGACGAGAGCCGTCATGGGATTTGGTTCGATCTTGGAGATAAGGTAGGTGGCGTAGAGATAGGGAGCGATGAGGGATGCGCGGTAGCACATGCCGACAGAGACCTGCGTTTCGTTATATTCAAACGCGAAATCATTCACGCGATTGAAGGCAAGGCCGTTACTGATGAAAAAAAGGGGTTCTTGGGTCGTTTGAAAATATTTTATATCTGTTCCGAGGAAAAAATCTTGCGTCCTCCATATCACGAGTTTGCCGCCTACGCCCCAAGAGAGCTGCATTTCGGAGAAGATTTCGCGGTTGAGATTAAGACAAGAACTTCCCGCAAGACCGTAAACATCGACCCGATCGATAAAATTGAGTGTGACAAGTCCTGCTTGGGTGGAAAGTTTCGCGTACGTTGAGGCGGTCCTTACCCCTTGTAATTGAAATTCTTCACGGTATTTTTGGCGGTATACATAATCCTTGAGAAACGCTGTGCGCACAGAACACAAAGCAGAAGGAGAGGAGAAGACCCCGTGTGTCATGAGGGCAGGATCGCCTGGATTGCCGATCAGCATGGCAAACAGCGCGCAAGGGATGTAGAGTAAAGCGCTCGGAAGGAGGCATAGAAAAGTGTTCATAGGTTCCTTATACTGTGAAAAAAAAATCTTGCGCAATAATTTTGCGGGCTTTTATGGAACGGAAATAGAGGTGATGTGCATGACGCTGAAAGAGTCGATGAATCAATTGAACAATTTACTTGCAGGATTGACAAGGGATTTGGGGAAAGTGCATCGCGGCAATAAAACTGCTGCGCAACGGGTGCGTGTGGGGACGATTAAGCTGGAAAAGATCGCAAAAGTATTTCGAAAAGATTCGGTCGCTGCGGAAAAAAGCGGTAGATTCAAGAGTCACAAACTCAGGGCGCGGGCAAGAAAAATAGGCAGTAATACCAAATATCAAAAATAAGTTGCAGTTTGGATAGCGCGAAAGCTGCCGATAAATCGACGATCGCAACCAGCATAGTATTAAACCAATACAATGCTGTTTGCGATCGTCGATTTTCGGCGCTTTGGCGCAGCCAAACTGCAACTTATTTTTGATATTTGGTATAAGCGCGCTTGAAATTTTCGTAGACGATCTCTTATACTCGCTGCCGCATGCGCAGCGTTCCTGAATTCATCGAACTATCCATTCAAAAACTCTCGCCTAAGGGCTATGGAATAGGCGTTCTTCCTCAGGGAAAGGAAATTGAAGTAGCCCATTCTGTGCCTGGCGACCATGTCCGTGTGGAGTGGAGAAAGAAAAAAGGGGCGCAGAAGGGGCGTCTCTTAGATATTCTTGTCCCCTCTTCAGAAAGAGTGCAGCCGAAGTGTCCTCACGTGGGTGTGTGCGGAGGGTGCTCCTGGCAGCAGATGGACTATAAGGCGCAGCTTCAGGAAAAAGAGAGGCGCGTGGACGCTGCTTTCGGGGGGCTCTACCCTATCTCAGCGATTATCCCTTGCGAGGATCCTTACGGTTATCGGAATAAAATGGAGTTCTCCTTTTCTCAAAATCGAGGAGGGATGCGCTACTTGGGACTGATGATCGCGCAGGCAGAACCGTATGTGTTCAATGTGACGGAATGTCATCTCGGCCCTTCCTGGTTTGCAAGCGCTGTAGCTGCAGTACGTGCTTGGTGGGAAGGGGGGGCGCTTAACGCCTACTATCCTCCCCAAGATACGGGGACTTTGCGCTATTTGACGTTGCGCGAAGCGTTCCGTACTGGGCAGAAAATGGCTGTATTGAACGTCTCTGGAAACCCCGAATTTGCTCCCTCCCGCGCTGATTTAGACGCTTTTGTTGTGGCGCTGCGTACGATTGTAGATCCGATCTCCCTTTTCTTGCGGGTGCATCAAACGAAGAAGGGGAGGCCTACTCAATTCTATGAGATGCATCTTTACGGAGATGACCACCTCGTTGAGGAGATGCATTTGGCAGGGGAGAAGCTCTCCTTTAAGGTAAGTCCCATTTCCTTTTTCCAGCCGAATCCGCTGCAAGCGGAGAAACTCTATGATGCGGCTTTACAGATGCTAACCGTTGGCCATACATGCCGTCCGAAGCTCGTGTATGACTTGTACTGCGGAACGGGAACCTTGAGCATGGCGGCTGCAAAATATGCAGACCGGGTAGTGGGGATTGAGCTTAGTCCAGAAGCGGTTTTAGATGCTGAAGAAAATCTCAAGAGGAACCGGATTGGGAATGTCTCCTTTTATCAAGGCGATGTGGGAGAGGTAACCGCCCGGCTGCGACAATCTCCGGGGTTTTCGCCTCCTGATGCTGTCATCGTAGATCCTCCCCGTGCAGGACTGGATCCTCAAGCGCTGCAGTCGTTAAAAATGATCCTTCCCAAGACGATTGTATATATTTCTTGCAACCCGCTGACTCAGGCTCAAAACATTGCGGAACTTGTGGAGGCGGGCTATCGTCTTACTTCCCTACAGCCGATCGATCAATTTCCTCATACCTACCATATTGAAACGATTGCGTGTCTTGTGAGATAATGGTTTTTTCGCTATCCTTCCGGAAGAAATTCGAGGATTGCTATGAAAAAATCTCTACTATTTTTCCTTCCCACAGCGGCGATTTTCGCCCAAGATGCTGCGCCTAGCTCGCAAAGCGGGATCTCTCAGACGTTGATTATGATCGGCGTTGCGCTCGTCTTCTTTTATTTCATCCTGTGGCGCCCTGAGCAGAAGCGGAGGAAAGCAGCGGAACAGATGCGCTCTTCCCTGAAGAAAGGGGATCGCGTCACTGCTATGGGGATCATCGGGAAAGTCGACCGCGTTCTCGAACAGACCCTTGTTCTCAAAATGATCGATGGAACGAAAATCGAAGTGTTAAAAGCGGCTGTAACCGATGTCCAGCCCGCTTCTGAAGAAGAGAAGTCGCAGGCCTCAGAGTAGGTCTGCGAGTTTTTCTAAAACCTGCATTTGACCGGAGACGGCTCGATCGAGGTCTCCGGGCTCTACTTCTCCTTGTCCAAGGAGAGAAAGATTGTAGATTCCCTGCGCCATTTGTTGTGCTGCTGAAGGGTGTTTTTGCTGAAGACGGAGGATAGCTTGAATGAGTTTGCTATTCGTATTCACGACAAAAGTCTTTTTGGGCTGGAACGGGGAAGCGTGTTTGCCCTGAGTTAAGGCGATATAGTCTCTCAACCGTCTTTGGTTTTCATCCAACAGAAGCAGTGCTGGCAGTACATCTGAAGAGAGGCTCTTAGCCTCTATTTCCAGATCTTTTTGATCTAAAGAGGCGCGGATGAAATCGGCAATACGAGTTGCCTCGCTTTTTCCTTCTGCATCGAGCAGCGTTTTATCCCGCGCAGGATCGAGGAGAGAAGAGTCCAGCTGACCGTCGATTCTCTGGAATGTGGTAGAGAGCTTTTTTTCTAAGAATTGGATGATCGCAATATCGATGGGCAGTGGGGCAAAGAGTATTTCGATTTTTTTGTCTTTGTAGATCTGTAATAGGGGAGAGGCTCGGTCAGAAGAGGTGTAATAGATTTTTTTGTCCTCTTTGCGCTCTAGATATTCGGGAATGGTCGTCCACAGATCTTCACTATTTTTCCAAATGAGTAGATCTTTGATTCGGTCATAGAATTTTTCATCTTGCAGCGTTCCTAACTTGAGAAAGAGTTCAATTTCCGGCCAAGCCGCGATGTAATTATCCTTTTCTGTTTTGTAAAAGTTTGCAAGGCGGTCTGCGATTTTTTTTGCGATATGGGAACTGAGCTGCCGGACATTTTGGTCTATCTGGAGGTAAGATCTGGAGACGTTGAGGGGGATGTCTGGACTGTCGATGGCGCCGCGCAGGATCATCAGATAATCGGGCAGGACATCTTTGCAATGATCAGAGACGAAGACCCGATTGCAGAATAGCTTGATTGCGCTCTCTTGAGAGTCGAATCGTCTATGGATTTTGGGGAAGAATAGAATTCCCTGGAGGTGAAAAGGGTAATCCACGTTGAGGTGTACCCAAAAAAGAGGATCCGGATCGAGAGGGAAGAGTTGATGGTAGAATTCTAAGTATTCTTTTTCCGAACACTCATTCGGTGCTTTTAACCAAAGAGGCGCTTTATTGCCCAATGGCTTTTCATTCAGCGTAATGGGGAAGGGCATGAACGTGCAATAGCGCTTGAGGAGTTCCTGCACTTTTGTCTCTTCGAGGTATTCGAGATTCTGGTCGTCAAGGTGGAGGGTGATTTGCGTGCCTCGAGTAGAATGTGTCCCTGCTCCGATAGAATAGGCTGATGTGCCATCGCAGCTCCAGAAAACCGGTTTGCTGTCTGGTAGATAGGAAAGGGTGGCAATGTCTACACGGGAGGCCACCATGTAGGCGGAATAAAATCCCAAGCCAAAGTGGCCGATGATGGGATCTTTCTCTGTTTCAGACTGATACTTGGCAACGAATTCCTCGGCGCCGGAAAAGGCGATTTGGGCAATGTACTTTTCCACCTCCTCTTCCGTCATGCCGATCCCCGTATCTGTGATCGTGATCGTTTTCGCTGACTTGTCTATCGCAACGGAAATTTCGAGTTTCCCCTCGGCCTCTGCTTGAGACTGCTCGCGCAAGATATTTAACTTGTTCAGAGCATCAGTAGCATTGGAAACGAGTTCGCGAAGAAAAATATCTTTATCGCTGTACAGCCATTTTTTGATGATGGGGAGGATGTTTTCCGAGTGTACTGAAAGATTGTTTTGTCGCATATGTGACCCTTTTTGGGTACTAGTAAATCGGATGCAGGGGTTCTCTGTCAATACCCGTTCCACCTCAAAAGCGCCCCAAGGAAATTGTTTCCGCGACTTTGCAGTAAACTGTTTTATGTAAACGTTCTTTTTGAGTAAACTGCAGTGCATGAAAGCGATCGCTGTTCAGCTCAATCCGACGATTGGTGCCATAGAAGCAAATACAGAGAAGGTATTGAGCGCTCTCAAAAGAGCTCAGAGCAAAAAAGCGGATATCGTTCTCTTCCCAGAACTGACGCTAACAGGCTATTGCCCAGATGATTTACTGCTCGACCCCGCGCTGGTTGATGCTGCAATGCAAAAAATCGAAACAATTGTTCCTTTTACACAGGGGATGTTCGTTGTCGTTGGATTGCCTCGCTGGAATCCAAAGGACAAGGGGAAGCCTCTCCACAACAGCGCAGCTGTTTTTGCAGACGGCAAATTGTTAGGGTATAAAAACAAAACTCTGCTCCCTACGTACGACGTATTCGACGAGAGGCGTTTTTTTGAGCCAGGCAGAGAGGAGCCGGTTTGGGACTATTTGGGACACAAAATTGCTGTGACGATTTGCGAAGATGCGTGGCAGCACTCTGGTAGAGTAGGGGATACAAATTACCAGGATGATCCAATCCTCGTATTGAAAGAAAAAAAGCCTGATTTCGTTTTAAATCTCTCTGGCTCTCCTTATTCGCTGCACCATAAAGCCGAAAGATTTTCCATTTTTCAGGCGGTAGCTAGGGCGTTGCGCTGTCCGCTCCTTTTTTGCAATCAAGTGGGCGCCAATGATCAACTCGTATTTGATGGCCATAGTTTTTTTCTCAATGAAAAAGGGGATTTGATGCAAATAGCCAGAGGATTCGAGGAGGAAGATTTGTTCGTCGATCTCAGCACGCATGCGTGTCCGTGCTCTTCAGCGATCGATGAGACGAAAGATCTCTACTCTGCTCTCGTGCTCGGCGTGCGTGATTATCTGCATAAACAAGGGTTTAAAAAGGGACTTTTGGGACTCTCGGGAGGGATCGATTCGGCTCTTGTTGCTTGCATTGCGGTCGATGCGTTGGGAGCTAAGAATGTACTCGCTCTCAATTTACCTTCGCGCTATTCCTCTAGCGAAGGGATTTCTGATGCAGAAAAACTGGCAAGGAATTTACAGCTTGAGCTACGGCATGTGCCAATCGATGACATTTTCCAGAATTACCTGCATTTACTAAACCCCCTCTTTGCGGGAAAAATAGAAGAGGAGGCCGAAGAAAACATCCAATCGAGAATTCGAGGGATGATCCTCATGGCGTTTTCCAATCAGTGGGGGCACATTTTGCTTAATACAGGTAACAAAAGTGAAATGGCCATGGGATATACGACCTTGTATGGCGATATGGCGGGGGGGCTTGGTGTGCTACACGATGTGACAAAACTCCACGTGTATCAATTGGCAGCCTACGTTAATCGGGATCGGGAGGTCATTCCTCAGGCAATCATTGATAAAGCACCTTCCGCGGAACTCAAAGAGAATCAGACCGATTTCGATACGCTGCCCCGTTTTGAAATCCTCGATCCCGTCCTCGAAGATTACGTGGAAAAAAGACTTTCGGCTGCACAGATTGCCTGTTCGCGCAGCATTTCTTTAGAGATCGTAGAAAACATCATTCGAAGCATTCATAGAGCTGAATATAAAAGGCGCCAGGCTCCTATTGGGATTCGGGTCACGCAAAAGGCGTTCAGTAAAGGGCGCATCGTTCCCATTGTTCAGGGGTGGACTGCCCAAGCAAAGGGGAGTACCTCTGCGATCGTTTCTACTTGATGGCGGAGCATGAGCGCCCGATCAACGCCGACGGAGACTCCACAGCAATTGGGAAAGTGATTGTCTAATGCTGAGAGAAACTGTTCATCGAGCGGGTAGATTTCTTTATTCTGAGCGCCCCTTTTTCTGTTTTCTTCTCGCAATCTGCTCCTTAGCTCTTCTGGATCGGACAGTTCATGATAGCCGTTTGCGAGTTCAATCCCTCGGTGATAAATCTCGAACCGCTCGGCTGTTTTTTCCCCTTGGTTTTCAATGATGCAGGCAAGCGCCGCCTCGTGAGGCGGATAATCGATTAATGCGGTCAATGCGCCGTGTCCAAGATTTGGTTCTACCTGGTGCGCTAAGAGAAAATGAAGGCAGGTATCTCGATCCCAGGAGCTTGTATCCATGTTTGCCTCTTTGCGTGCCTGCTCTCTTAAGTGAAAAAGGGGGGCGTTGATGCAATCAATCCCAGCATAGTGCAAAAAGGCGTCGCGGTAACTGACCTTTCGCAAGGGAAGAGTCCCAAGGAACAGGCAGAGGAAGTCGCAGGTTTCCTGGATGAGATCTGCCAAGGAGATTCCTATTCGATACCATTCAGCCATGGTAAATTCAGGGCTATGGATTCTGCCGATATCTCCCTTGCGAAACACGTGTCCTAGGTAATAAATATCTCCGCTGCCAGAGGCAATGAGCCTCTTCATCGTATATTCGGGAGAGGTGTGGAGGAAGCCTGTTTGCGCCTCTGCAACAGCAGAGGCGATGGCGTCGATGTTCGCATCGAGGGCAGCGTGGGGGCGCAGGGCGCAGCAGTCGACCTCCATCACGCTTTTTTCTGCAAAAAAGGCACGCGCCCGAGAGAGCATTAAAGCGCGGTCATGTAAAAGTTTTTTAGGTATTAGCTCTGGAGACATACTCTCCGGTACGGGTATCGATTTTGACCTTTTCTCCTTCTTCAACGAAGATCGGCACTTGAATTTTTGCCCCTGTTTCGGTCGTAGCTGGTTTGAGAACGCGTCCCGAAGTGTCGCCTCGGACGCCGGGTGCCGTTTCGGTGATGACCATTTCGAGGAAAGTGGGTGGAATCAGTTCAATGACAGCGCCTTTATAAAAAACAACTTGATAGACGGTCTCTTCCATGAGCCAAGGCTGCTTGTCGCCGATTAATTCGTTGGAAATGGTGGTTTGATCGAACGTTTTTTCATCCATGAAGATAGCGCCGTCGCTCTCTTTGTAGAGGAATCGCATTTGCGCTTCTTCGACATCTGCAAGATCGAGTTTTTCCCCTGATTTGTAGGTGCGCTCGACCACTCGGCCGTTGACCATATTTTTCATCTTAATCCGGTTGAACGCTTGCCCTTTGCCGGGTTTGACAAATTCGTTGATGATGATGAGGTAGGGCTCTTTATCTACTTCCACTTTCATGCCGATGCGAACTTCGTTAGTGCTGACTGATACCATAGGAAACCTTCTTGCTAAAAGAGTTCCAGTCATTATCTGTGATCGGAGAGTTTCGGGACAACTAATATAAGGATTTGTGAGCCATTTGAGTAAGAGCTAAGATGCCAAGCCCCCACCCAATGCCTGCCGCTGATTCCGCGGGGGTATGGCACGCTTTGACTGTGTTATGGATCAGCACCCCATCTGTTAAGGCGTAGAGACACCCCAACGCGTACGCTGCTGTTTTTGTGATTTTGTTTCCGCGCGCTGCCTTTAAATAGGATGATAGAAGGCTGGCGAGGGCCACTTTCAGCATCAAATGTCCTGATGCATCGAAAGTCTTTGAGGTAATGCCGAGGGAAGAGGCATACATTCCGTGCGTGAGACCCAAGGTTACCACGGCGACCAAAGAGATGATCTGGTCGCGAGAGATGTTTTGATAAGCGCTGTACAAACGGCTGGTTATTTTCGGTTTTTTCGATGCAACGGTATCGTAGCATACCTGGATTGCAAGAGGGAGGATGGGGGTAAGAAGGGCGCAGGTTTTGAGCTCCCATTGTTTCATGGTATTGACGGCTTTGAAAACCCAATGATCGGGAAACGCGGCTCTGCATAGATCCTGATTTTTTTCGAATAGGGGAGAGGTGATTGCCGGGTCGGTAAAACGGCTATATATCCCGGTTAGGACGCCTGCCGCAATCCCGCTGAAGGGGAGGTGTGCTAATAATTGCATAAAACCTAGATTTTTGAATAAAATTATAAAGAGCGTACCATTTATTTGCAAAGAACATTTATTTTATTTTTGGTATGCGCATGTAGTTTATTTGCTCTGGACTTCTTCTTGATGGAAACAGTATA
>JACRBF010000010.1 GCA_016213175.1 Chlamydiia bacterium | reverse complement strand
TTCGATTCAAAATTTGGGGGAAATATCAAAATCCATTATATACCCTTTCCAACTCAAAAGCGCCCAAAGAAAATCTAATTGAAATCTCTCTAAAATCGAATAAAACAGCGCTGTTAATATTAAGTCAATATTAACCGCGCTGTTTTATTCGATTTGAGAGAGATTTCAATTCGATTTGCTTTGGGCGCTTTTGAGGTGGAACGGGTATATACTGGATGTTGATATTGCCCCCCAATTTTGAATCGAAAATCGGCTCAAAAGGTCCCGAAAATCGACAGAAACCAAATCCGTTAACAGTCTCTTATATGAAAAATTTATCGCCAGAAATCCAAGAAACACGAAAGCCAGACTATCCTATTCACCCGCTCATCTTGAATCGATGGTCTCCCCGCTCTATGACAGGAGAGCCCCTTGCAGACGAAGAGCTCCTCCCCCTCTTCGAGGCAGCCAGATGGGCGCCCTCTTCCTATAACGCGCAGCCTTGGCGCTTTTTATACGCAAAACGTAATACCCCCTATTGGGATCGGTTCTTTTCTCTCTTGGTCGATTTCAATAAGGAATGGTGCGCAAAGGCAGCTGTTCTGGGCCTTGTTTTTGCCCGCAAGACATTTGAAATAAACAATAAACCCTCCGTGACTCATGCCTTTGATACAGGCGCCGCCTGGGAAAATCTTTGCCTAGAAGGGACGAGCAGAGGACTTGTCGTCCACGGAATGGAAGGGTTTGATTATCAAAAAGCCAAGGAACTGATTCCCCTTGATCATGAAGTGCTTGCAATGTATGCGATCGGTAAAAAGGCTCCTAAGAACAGCCTCAGTGTAGAGTTGCAGAAAAAAGAGACCCCCTCTTCTCGGAAAAGGCTTTCTCAATTCGTTTTTGAAGGAAAAATAGGATAAAAAAATCGAGCAAGCCTTGAGGCCTTGCTCGATCCGAAATCGCGCAATGAGGAACGCTCGTTACTCGACGGCCATAACCGAAGAGGATGCGGCAGATTTGCGCCGGCGTGTCTTTCTTTTGTGTGTGGTTTTTTTTGCTTTTCTGCGAGCTGTTTTTTTGTGGCCTTTGGCTCGTCTTTTTGTTTTGTGTGCCTTCGTTTTACGGGCAGCTTTTTTTCTGCGCTTTACCATTTTGTTTCTCCTTATATCGTAAGGACAGTAGAGGATTTATTCGAGCGAGGAGCCGTAAACCGAACTTCCCACTTTGGCGGGCGATCCCGCTCTCTACACTTGTCTTACTAACTTAAGTATACATGTTTAGTAAAATAATTACAAACAAACGAGTTAGTTATTTTTGATTTTTAAATTTTCGAATAATTAAAAACAGCCCTCAGAAATAGGCGTGGAGGCGGTTTCTGAAAAAAAATTTCGCGAAAAAAAATTGCAAAATAGTGCAAAGAGGACATTTTTTTTACGAAATATCGTAACTTGCTTATTTTTAGAAGGATAAAATTACTCAAGACAATACAACAAACTCATTGTAAAGAAGATAGATAATCCTTGCAAAATTTCCAATTTTTGCGTTCACTGAGAGAGATATAATGAAAAACTTCGCATCAATTCCACTGAGTGAACAGCTCCGCCCTACAACGTTTTCAGAAATCGTGGGGCAAGAACATTTAACGGGCAAAGATGGTTACATCACGCGCATCGTTGCAAGCGGACGCCCCCTTTCTCTTCTCTTATCGGGACCTCCTGGCTGCGGTAAAACGACGATAGCGCGTCTCTACGCCGCGGCATTTCACGCCCCGTTTCTCATCCTGAGCGCGGTATTTAATAGTGCTGCAGAATTAAAAAAAATCTTGAAAGAGGGACAGGAGACTCCCTTATTTTCTAGGCGCGCGATTGTATTTATCGACGAAATCCACCGCTTCAACCGTGCGCAGCAAGATCTCTTTCTCCCCTTTCTCGAAGATGGCAGCCTCATCTTAATCGGAGCTACGACAGAAAACCCCTCTTTTGCACTCAATGGCGCCCTTATATCTCGCCTTAGAATTCTGACGCTCAACCATTTAAACGACGCCTCACTCCACCTGCTTTTACAGCGCTATGAAACGCTCGTACGGCCACTTCCTCTAGATCTTGAATGCAGATCGTATCTGGTCTCGGCTTCACAAGGAGACGGCAGGCACCTCCTCAATCTTCTAGAAACTCTAGAGCAAGATCTCCCTGAATCAATCAATATCGCCCTGCTTGCTCAGCGCGTACACAAGCGGCCGCCTCTCTACGATAAAGATCGGGATGGTCATTACAATCTCATTTCCGCACTCCATAAGGCGGTACGTGGATCAGATCCTGATGCGAGCCTCTACTGGTTTGCCCGCATCCTCGAAGGGGGAGAAGACCCTCTGTTCATCGCGCGCAGACTGATCCGTATGGCCTCTGAAGATATAGGTCTTGCAGATCCACACGCTTTAGGGATAACCCTTCAAGCCCATGACGCCTACCAGCGCCTTGGCTCCCCAGAAGGCGAGCTTGCGCTTGCAGAGGCTGTATTGTACTTAGCCCTTGCCCCGAAGAGCAATGCCGTCTATACCGCCTACACGGAGGCCAGGGAAACGGCAAGCGCTTCAGGACATCTCTCCCCTCCCAAACAGATTCTCAATGCCCCGACCCCGCTCATGAAGGAGATGGGCTACGGACAAGGCTACGTCTATGACCCAGATACCTCGCGCGGCTTTTCGGGACAGGAGTACTTTCCGGAAGAGCTCGGCCGCAAATCCTTCTACTCTCCCGTAGAAAGGGGATTTGAAAGGGAAATGAAGAAACGACTCGAATACTTCTCTGCCTTGCGTAGAACTCTTGCTTCCAATCACTCCCATCCGCTATAGTGAGCTCTCGTCTGCAGTATATTTTCCTTGAAGGCCAAAGCATATGTTGGAACTCGCGTCTGTTCGCAAGAACAAAGTCAATCTCTCCGACTATGGCTGCGAACAAGACATCGCGAATCGGATGGCGATCGCCGATTTCTCCGCCTTCGATATGGAAGTTTTAGAAGAAATCCTCTTCAGCACATTGAAAATTCCTATTAAAAAACTCCTCCGCAGCCTCTCTTGCTCTGAGCAGGCGCTCCTCTCTACACTCAAAAATCTATCGCAAGCAGGTCTCTTCTCCATTCAGGACGATCACATTCTCGTCGATAAGGAGATGCGAAAATACTTTGAATTCCAGATCACTCGCTTCAGCCCCGATTTCAAACCAGACATGGAGTTTCTCCAAGATCTTTTACGCAAAGTCCCCATTCACCAACTGCCTATCTGGTATGCTGTGCCCCGCACCTCAAACAACATCTTCGAATCGATCGTAGAAAAATACCTCCTCACACCTCAGATTTTCCAAAGGCATCTTGCCGATTTAAGCTTTGGAGATCCAACCATTCGCGGAATCGTTTCCGATCTTTTCTCAGCCCACGACTTTACACTCCTTTCCAGTGATGTTATTGTAAAGTACAACCTGACCAGATCTCGCTTTGAAGAGATTCTTCTCCTCATGGAATTCAATTTCATCGGATGCCTTTCGTATCAAAAAGAGGGAGATCACTGGCTGGAAGTCATCACCCCGTTTTTTGAATGGCATGAGTATTTGCGGTTTCTAAAGGCAACGGAACCGAGGCCGCTTCCCTCTAGCGCAGTGCCCCAATCCAAGAGACCTCTCCCCTTTGCGTTTGTTCAAGACGCCTCAGCACTCCTCATCGCTATGTCCAAAAAACAGATTGCTTTGGGTGCTTGGCATAAAGAGTCCCCGCTTCCTGTAAAAATCGCTACAGAATTGGCGATCCACTGCAACCTTTCGACGAACACTGCTGAATCCCTTGCCTTTGCACAAGAGTATCTTGCTCAAATTTTTCGCAAACTCTGCCTCGTGGGGCTCGCACGCGCAAGCGAAAAAAAAATCGCACAGACTTCCTCTGCTCAAGAATGGCTTGACAAAACGCTGGAAGAGAGGGCGTTGTACCTTTACAGGCACCCTGCGAACCATCCTCTGGCTTCAGATCTTTCTCCAACGATTGCAACCGAGCGCAATATACGCGAGGCCGAAAAAGCAATTAAGCGAGTTCTGCATGGGCAGTGGGTTCTATTTGATGAATTTCTCACAGGAACCACTGTATGTTTGAGTGCCGATTCTGTTATTTCACTCAAACGGACGGGAAAGCACTGGAAATACACTCATCCTTCTTATACTGAGGAAGAGAAATCTCTTCTGAGAGCCGTTGTATTTGAAGGGCTCTTCGAGGCCGGAATGGTCATCTTAGGCACCTGTGAAGGCAAGGATTGTTTTGCAGTAACTCCCTTTGGGCGCCTCTTCTTCGAGGACAGTTAGAGCCGTGTTTTTCGAACAAACATTTTCTCTGATCGATATTCCACGCGTAGCGCTTCTCGCTTTTTTGGAAGTGCTCCTTTCCGCAGACAACGCCATTGTACTGGGACTCATCAGCCAAGCCCTGCCCTATACTTTAAGAAAACGGGCTCTCTACATTGGAGCCTTTTCTGCTTTTTTTTTCCGTGCGATGGGGGTTCTCGCAGCCGCTTATCTCCTTGAATATCCCTGGATTCAGTGGTGTGGCGGCGCCTATCTCCTCTACCTCTCCTGCCGCCACTTTTTGAAACAAAACTCGGGAAAGCCCACCAATCCCCAGAAGCACCTTAGCTTTTGGAAAACGGTCTTTTTGATCGAATTCTTCGATTTGGCCTTTGCGGTCGATTCCATTGTAGCGGGCGTTGCCTTTATCGGACCTACTCCCCAAGGAGCCCTTGTTCACCCCAAACTCTGGATTGTCTATCTCGGTGGCATGTTAGGCGTTTTATGCATTCGCTATGCAGCTCAGCTATTGAGTATTTTAATCACGAAATACCCACGCCTTGAATCCTCTGCCTATCTCATGATCGGCTGGATTGGCTTGAAACTTGGCGTTACCTCTTTGCTCCCCTCCTTCCCCGCTCTCCCCCTGATTTTCTGGAGCGTATTGGCCTTGCTATTGCTCTACGGTCTCAACAAACCGAAACAACCCAGGTAGTCGCATGTCCAAAGAGCCCTCTTCTGAACTTGTGTCGAACCGCAAGGCATTCCACGACTATGAAGTCTTGGATACTTATGAAGCAGGAATCTTGCTTCTCGGCACTGAAATTAAGTCGCTGCGCAACCACGGCGGATCGCTTCAAGACGCCTATGTCGATATCCGGCAAAATGCCGCCTGGCTCATCAACGGCAGCATCGCGCCTTACTCGTTCGGCAACATCCATAACCATGAAGAACGCAGGCCAAGGAAACTGCTCATGCACAAGGGAGAAATCGAAAAATTGCGTAAAGCAGTTGCAGAAAAAGGGCTCTCAATCATTCCTCTTGCGATTTTTTTAAATAAAAGAGGCTATGCGAAAGTACGTGTAGCTCTTGCTAAAGGGAAAAAAGCCTATGACAAACGGGCAGCTCTCAAGGAAAAAGATGTGAAGCGATCGCTACAAAGAGGCGATGACGAGTGAACCCTTGACAGAGGGCCCCTCCTTGTTCTATTTTTGCCGGATACGTTCAGGAAAGGGGCAGTTATGAAAGTCGTCGTCTCGAAAATCGATCTTGTCGGAATCATTGGAAAAATCCAAAATATCGTCCCCGTTAAACCCACGGCTCCCATCCTCGCCAACGTGCTGCTCGAGGCTATGGACGATCAAATCATACTCAGCGCTACCGATCTTTCCGTGAGTATGCGCTGCTCTATTGACGCAAAAGTCATTGAAGAAGGCTCAGTCGCTCTTCCTGCCCGCCGTTTTTTCCAATTAGTTCGTGAATTAACTGCGCCTCAAATCAAAATTAGCGCCGAAACCAATGACACAGCAGAGATCACGACAGGCGCCTCCGTCTTTAAAATCCATGCGATGAACCGAGCAGAGTTCCCCCATCTTCCCGATCTTGCCGGAACTATAGAACTCGTCCTCGGCAAAGCCATTTTGAAAGAAGCGCTCACAAAAACCGCATTTGCTGCAGCGAGGGAAGACAGCAGATTTACGATCAACGGAGTGCAATTACAGCTTGCACAGCAAAAAGCCACATTCATTGGCACCGATGGGAAAAGACTCTCTAAAATTGCAGCCCCCGTAGCGATCGATCCTGCCTTGCAATCTTCCTATGTCATCCCTTTAAAAGCAGTAGAAGAAATGGTCAAGCTCCTCGATGACACGGAAGCGCCCGTCACTTTATCACTTGCCCATGACAAGGTTTCTCTTGAAACAGGATCTTTAACACTAATCGCTAAACTCCTCGCAGGCCAATATCCGGACGTCGACAAAGTCATTCCAGCGAATCTACGCCACCGCTTTTCCATCCATAGAGAGGAGCTGATGGCGCTCCTTCGCCAGATTTCTCTCTTCACCTCAACCACCAGTAATTCTGTCCGCTTCAGCTTTGAAACAGGGCAACTCCACCTCTCGGCAATGAGCAATGAGGTGGGAGAGGGGAGAGTTAGCATGCCTGTCGATTATAGCGGATCTAAACTCGATATCGCGTTCAACCCCTTCTTTTTCTTAGACATCCTGAAACACAGTAAGGACGAGACCATCCGTTTTGGACTCAACGATGCCCATAATCCAGGGATTATTACGGATACAACGAACGCCCTTTTCGTGATTATGCCCATGCGCCTTAACGAAACCTCGGAAATGGCTGTCCAACCAAGCACCGCGGCTCTGTGAGCCTGAAGACTCTTTACTTGCGTAATTTTCGCAACTATGAAGAGACTGAAGTCCACTTTTCCCCCCACATCAATGTCATCTGGGGGAATAACGCCCAAGGAAAGACGAACCTCTTAGAAGCCATTCACCTCATTGCCACAGGACGCTCCTTTCGAAGTCAGCACCTGGCAGAATTGATCCGAGAAAGGGAGAGCTTTTTTTATTTAGAGGCAGAGATCCTCCAAAATCACACTGTGCAGTCCATCAAGATCTCCTTCGACGGCCAAAATAAACGACTCCAGCTGGGGGCCACCTCTTACACCTCTTTTAACCCCCTCTTAGGAATCCTCCCCCTTATTCTCTACGCTCCCTCTGATTTAGAACTCATCGGCGGCTCTCCTGCTTTGCGCAGAAGATTCCTCAACCTCCATCTCGCTCAGAGCGATCCTCTCTATGTCCATCATCTCACGAGATTCTGGCGTGCCATGAAGCAGCGCAATTGCCTCTTACGAAGAGGCCGTTCACCCAACGGAACGGAACGCGGTATAGAACCTATCGATTGTTGGGAGAGCGAAATGGCTCTCTCTAGCGCCTACCTGCATCACAAACGACACTCCCTGATCGAGGAGCTGAAAATTCCTCTCATACAACGGTGTAAAACCCTTTCCCAAACGGAGGAAATCCATGAACTACGCTACCACCCTTCATTATCGCAAGACTACCCCTCTCTTCTAGAAAAAAATCGGAAGAGAGAACAAGAACTAGGATTTACTTTGGTAGGACCCCATCGCGATGAACTTTCCTTTTGGATCGGAGGACGCCTTGCAAAACCGTTTGCGAGCGAAGGTCAGAAGAAAACCGCTATTGCTTCTCTAAGGCTGGCCGAATGGGACCATCTGGCCAAACTCCTTGAAGGCACTCCCCTCATGGCCATCGATGATTTAGGCGCGCCCCTCGATGAGACACGGCAGCTCTATTTTCACAAAAGCCTCGAAACGCTAGGGCAGGTATTCATCACAACCCCTACGGCTTCGCTCAATTTTGAACAGCAAAACAAAATCCACATCGAAAATGGGAGAATGGTATAAGTTGTCCAATATTAGCAATGTGGGGACAATTTACGATCGTTGAGCCTAGGGGCTTTGACACAGCCGAAATCCCAATTCTTGAATCACGTGCGGTATCACCTCAAAGGCGCCCAAAAAAATCGAATTGCACTCTCTCTAAAATTGAATCGATCGAGGTGGAACGGGTATATTAAAACATGCCCAAGACAGGATTCGAACCTGCACACCTTGCGGTACCAGAACCTAAATCTGGTGTGTCTACCAGTTTCACCACCTGGGCACGGAACTTGGAATCCGAGTATATCACGAGTGCGCAAAACAGCCAAATTATACAGAAAATCGGTAAACAAATATTATTGGAATAGGTTCTTTGGCACTGGGGCTTTATCGATGGGCTCGTAGACGGGATAGGCGTTGAATCCAATCTCGCGAACGGCAAAAATCACTTGAGCAATCGGTTCCCAGGGAGCGCTCTTATCGATATGTAGCAGCACTTCAGTCAGTGCTTTATCTTTGGACAGAACCCCGATCTGATATTGGCGGGAGAGCTCTTCTTGAATCATCCGTATGCTCTCCATCGGATATTCTTCAAACTCGGTTAGCCATTTATAGTTGCCTTTCGCTGTAATACTTAAATTAATATATTGGATATCTTGCTTTGAATGGATAGACTTCTTATCTTTCTCAGGTTTCAGAGAGACTAAATCAACCTCCGCATCGTAGAGGGCCGCTCTCGAAATTGCAAGTGTTGCAAATAGCGCAAGCATGAGAAAGAGAAAATCTATCATCGGCGCAAAATTAAAGCTCTGGGAGGGCCGAATTTCGTCGTGAGGAACGAGGTCCACTACTGCTCCTGATTGGGGATGAGCGCGCTCAGTACGAGCGCTTCGCTCTCTACATGACTGAGTGTCTTAACAAGACGGTATTTCAAGGTCGTTGCAAACACCATCGACAAGATCGCTACAATCAATCCTGCGACAGTTGTTCCCACGGCAATGCCAAGCCCATCAAAGAGCGCATTAATACTTTCGACAGAGCGGTTTACATCATAGAAGGCATAAAACATTCCGATCACCGTTCCCAAAAGACCTAGCATAGGAGCTACCATTGCAATATCGTTCAATAGGGCAAGGCGCTGCCAAAAAGGGGTGGAGGCGCGTTTTCCCTCAGTTTTCATTGCATCGATCATGACAGAGGCGCCAAGAGTGCGAGTCGTAAGCCCTGCCGTAATGATGGAAGAGAGCAAATTAGGACGCTGCACGCAAAATTGTCTTGCTTGATCCCATTCTTGAGCCTCAAGAAGATTACGGAGCGAACTGCGAAAGTGGGGCGGCATGATATCTTTGCTCCGAAATGTCGCAAGCGTGTAGAGCCAAAGCGCCATGGATGCAACCGACATAAGACTTAAAGCCAAATAGATAAGGGGGGATGATGTAAAAATTTTTGTCACATCGATGAGTTGCGGGCTTTGCGCTACCCGAACTGCTTCTGTGGTCCAGGCTGCAAAAGGCAGCGTGAGAGAGAGGCAAAGAGCCAAGAAGGGAACTTTCATTGTGAAATCTCCATAATGATGAAAATGTAACAACTCGCCTAGCAATTCCGCAAGCGTTATAATGCCTTCCATGAAAAAGGCGAAAGATTTAAGAATTCCCTTCACGTGGGCAGATAGACACCCTGTTCTTTTAGAGAGGCTCCTTTACGTCCCTACCTTCTACGATACACATAGCGCTTGGACTCCAATTCCCTGGAATGATCCTCGGATATTTGGACAAAATAACCCCGTATTCCTCGAATATTGCAGCGGCAATGGGGAATGGATCTGCAATAAGGCAAAGCAAAACCCCCATATCAATTGGGTTGCCGTCGACAAGCAATTTGACCGGGTTCGGAAGATCTGGGCGCGCCTGTTTCGGGATAATCTCTCAAACCTTTACATTCTCTGTGGAGAGGCGATGACCCTAACGCAATTTTACCTGCCAAGACATAGCCTCTCAGAAATTTTCGTCAACTTCCCCGATCCATGGCCTAAATTGCGCCATGCCAAGCACAGATTGATCCAGAGGCCATTTCTCGAAGAAGTAGCTGGCGTAATGCTGCCTGAAGGCAAAGCTACTTTTGTAACCGACGACCCTCCTTATGCCTTGCAAATGCTCCATGAACTTGCACAAAGCCCTTCATGGCAACCCTTATTGCAGTCTCCCCACTACATACTGAATCCTCCCGATTATGGGACTTCCTTTTTTTCCGATCTCTGGAATAAAAAGGGACATAATACGCACCTATTACTCTATAAAACCCTTAGAGATTGTTAACGGATTGGGATTTCGTCGCTTTTCGGAAGATTTTTGGCCGATTTTCGATTCAAAATTGGGGGGCAATATACTGGATGTTGATATTGCCCCCCAATTTTGAATCGAAAATCGGCTCAAAAGGTCCCGAAAATCGACAGAAACCAAATCC
>JACRBF010000011.1 GCA_016213175.1 Chlamydiia bacterium | reverse complement strand
GCTTTTTTGCAGATAAGGTGCATCGACTCCGGCGACTATTGACACAACGGATCAACGACAACTTTCAAATTATTCAGTTGAATCCAATCCAATTAGGTTGAATGAATTTTGGGTGCACCTCAAGTGGAAGCACTATATACTGGATGTTGATATGATCCCCGAAATTTAAAGTCAAAAATCGGCTCAAAAGAACCCGCAAATCGACAGAAACTGGGTTCGTGGACGGTCTTTTAGACCCCTCTTCCAGCAGGATACTATTTATGGATGGATTCGAGGAAGAGAATGAGTTTGTCGAGGGCTTTCCTACGATGAGAAATTCGGTTTTTCGTTATCTCTTCGATTTCGGCAAATGTCTTGCTATAACCATTTTTCACAAAGAGGGGGTCGTATCCGAATCCGCTGTTGCCTTTTTCCGAAGCGAGGATTTTCCCTTCGCAAATCCCTTTTACACATTTTTTTAAGCCACTAGGATCTGCGCATGCAATGCAACACTCGAAAAACGCGGAGCGATCCTCTTCTGGAAGAGAACTCATTTGCTCCAAGAGTTTTTTTCTATTATCGAAATCGGAAGCGTCGGCGCCTGCATAACGGGCAGAATAGATCCCGGGAGCGCCGCCCAGGGCAGGCACTACAAGTCCTGAATCATCTGCAATGACCCATCGATTTAATGTCTTGGCGGCGTGCACTGCTTTCAGAGAGGCGTTTTCTTCAAAGGTTCTTCCTGTCTCAGGAGGCGGAGTATACTGGGGGAAATCGCAGAGGCTTAAGAGATCCAGGAGCTTAATGCCTTTGAGCATAGAGCGCAGCTCTCTGATCTTATGGATATTGGTGCTTGCGATGACGAGTTCAAAAGCTGATTGTGTCAAAAAAACAGCCTCATTACCCTTGTTTCTGATCGAAGTAATTATCAATTTCTGCGATGGCGAACTTCTCTCCTTGAAATTCAAAGTACTCTCCAACAGAGCGCCCTTTCATGGTTTGAGCTAATTTTGATTGGAAAGAGAGGATATGCCTTTCTGGATCTGCATCCCAAGGGCCTAACAGAGTAAAGCGGATGTGTTCCCCCTTGGAATCTCTGCAATGGACAATGGAGCCGATTCCTACTTCATCCACCGTCACATCAGCAGGCGTTAATACTCTAGCGCGGGTGATTTGGTCGGAGAGGAGCTTGAGTTCTGATTGCAGTCGGTCGCGCTTTTCAAGTGCTGCTTTAAACTCGGCATTTTCGCGTAAATCTCCTAGAGCTCTAGCTGCTTCGATTTCTCGCGCATTATGCACAGTTTCTACAGTTGCGATTTGTTGAATTCTCTGTTGGATTCTCTGGTAACCATCTTGAGTAGTCCAAATGACATTTTCTTCGGAATTGGAGGTTCGATCTTTCTCTTTTCTGAGATGTGATAAAGAGGGGTGGACAACTTCTGCAAGCGAGTGGAGGATTTTGATATCGTGATCTGTGAGGGTATCGCATTTTGTAGCGAGGAGGAGATATTCTTTTGTCTCTTCCAAACTGGAATGTTGCAAGATGTCTCGAACGAGTTTATATCGATCGGCCATGATCAGAGCGATGATTTTTTTAGAAAGATCGCGGTATTGAGGACGGGACTCTAAATGGTCGAGGAGGATAAGCAATCCTTCGAAAAACCGGTTCTTTCCTTCTGCATCGGAGAAGGGTAGCTTGGTTTTTGGGTCAGTGATCTTTTGAAAATACCAGACGAAAATATCGGGAAACGAGAGAGCATGGATGAGAAGGGCGCTCAGTTTTTGTTTCAGAGCGTCTTTCGTAGCTGGTGCATCGAGTTCGTTGAGCAGGAAATCTCTAAGGAGGTTTTGTTCGACCGAAAAGAGGAGATCTAGAAAAATTTCCTGCCAATCTTTGCGGAGTTTGCGGATTTGTTGGAGAGCTTTTTTCTGAAAGGCGAGCACTTCAATGCCGCGAACCACCTCTGGTGTATTCTGAAGCTGTGCGAGAAGCGTTTGAATTTCCTGGGAAGAGGATTTGGAGGCGCCTAAATCATCAAGAAAGAAAAGGAGGGATAATTTCTGACTATCGCTGAGCGAGGTTTCTTGAGCAAAAATCTCTTTTAAACGAGTTTCTAAAGAAACTTTAAACTCTTGGTTTTTCAAAGTTTCAGGAAAATCTCTTAAGAACGTGTAGATCAATTGGATCGTTGCGTTGACTGATGGTTTTGCTTCCAGCGCTTTATAAAGGGTCACTTCATGAGGAACGTCTTGCTCCCGCAGGCGGAAGGGTTCCTTGAGTTCTTTAGGAGATTCGATTTTGGTGTCTTTTTTCAGCTTAGCTCTAGCTGTTTGCCACCAGCGGTTCCAATCTTCAGCGGGGATCACCAAGTCGCACAATTCATCCTTTAGTTCGGCGGCCGTTTTGGGACCGAGATCGCGCAGTATAAGCCGAATCAATTCGACAGGATTCTCTCGTCCCTCTTTTTCCAGGAGGTCGGGATTCCCAAACCTACGGGCGTAGAAGTGGGATTCGGGAAGTGGAAGAAGTGTTTTGAATGTTTTTTCGAAGGAAAGGTGCTGAGGACCCACGACATATTCGAATTCGGCGGACATCTCTTCCCGAATCAGGGAAACATCGAGGATTTCTCCTGTGCCCCAGCCGGCTGTATGAAAAATGAAATTCCCCTTTTTCAAGTGGGTGAGCAGCTCAAAATTACGGATAGCGGACTGGAATTTTTCCCGATTTCTCAGCCCGATGAGACGCAATTTTTCATGGAGCAGCGGATCGTTTTCATAGTGCGATTTGAGGTGTTCTGTGGCAAGATCTGCGAGTTCTTCGCTGTTGGTTGTTTCTAGATCGAGGATCAGACGTAAGACGGCGCGTAAATGGGCAGGCTCTTTCAGTTCTCTCCAAAGAGGGATGATCCTCTCTACATGAACTCCGAAGTGCTTGGCCAAATCAGAGGCCTTTACACTTTCGAGAATAGCACAGATCTCTGTGCCATCGGGCTGATCTCCATGGCAGTACTCTTCCCAGATTTTTAAAAATCCCGGATAGTCGTTATTTTGAATCCTTTCGCGAAAATCTCTCAAGTACGTCATGTAAACATTTCCCAAGTTGCGAGCAAATAGTACTTTCGACTTGCCAGAGTATAGGAGGAGCGGAAATAATCTTCAATTGACTCCGTCTATGCAAGGAATTTTTTGAGACCATCTTTACGAGTCCTCCTGTTTTTTTTGATCGTCTCCTCCGTTCTTCTTTGTGTAGAAGAGCGCTTGGGATTGGATAGCGCAACCTCGCAGCTATTCCAAGATCTCAATACAGTCAAGGCGATTGATCGTCAGCTCCATGACTCTCTTCCCCTTTTCATCAACTATCAGTTGCAAGGGGGATATTTTACGATGCCTTCCGCCCGTACTTATGAGGCGGGACTGCTCGGCGTTGGATATGCTTGGGTTCCTCCTTATAATCTTTGGAGTCTCGGATTTCAGTTCTTCAACAAGATCGAGACGACCGGAAATTATTGGGTCTATCGCAAGATGCTCGATCCGAATTTTGGTCGCCTTGGATTTGGCGATTATGCGGAGAGAGCGGCAAATGTGAAATTTATCCTATTGCGTAAAGAAGACGGATTTCCCTATCTTCCCGATTTTGCCCTCGGATGGAACGATTTTTTTGGAAGCTGTAGACTGAGTTCGTTTTATGCGGTGATGACCAAGGAATTTCTCCCGTGTAATGTGGAAGCGACATTGGGTTGGGGCAATGGCCGGATTCAGGGATTTTATGGGGGAGTTGCCTGGACGCCGTGGCGTAATGTGAATAACCCATTTAAGGGGCTCACGTTTGCGGCCGAATACGATGCGAACGACTATCGACATCACTGGGGCGAGCATGTAAAGGGGAGGGAGGTAAAAAGCCGCATTAACGCGGGGGCTCAGTTCGATCTATGGGATCTTTTTCGCTTTTCAGCCAGTACAGTACGGGGTAGCGATTGGGCTGCGAGCGCTGCATTTCGCTACGACATAGGGGGCTCGAAGGGGCTCTATCCTAAAACATTTGACAAGCCCGTTTACACAGCTCCCATTGACACAGAGCCTCTCGGAGAGCTTAGGTCGTATCAGGAATTGGCTCAAGAGATGGCCTTTGCTTTTAAGACGCAAGGGTTTGATCTCTACAATGCGTTTCTTGTTCCTGGGAAGGCGGATACGCTTTGGATGAAGATAGTTAATGTGCGTTACCGGGAAGAGGAGGAGGTTCGTAAAAGGCTTGAGTATGTACTGGCCGCTCTTGTCCCTTCCGACATCCCCAGAGCGACTGTAGTGATCGAAGCGGAAGGGGTGGCTGAACACGAATACCGATTCCGCAGGGAGGATCTGGCGCGTTACACAGAAGGGGCGCTCGGCGATAACGAATTTAGCGTGATTGCCCCTCTTCAGGAGGCGTCTTCTACACCCAGCATTTACGATGCCACTCTGCTCTACCGCCGGCATAAACCAATTTGGCTTCTCACATTGCGTCCCTGGACTCGCACCTTTTTTGGCAGCTCGAAGGGAAAGTTCAAATATGAGGTGGGACTGTCGCTTGGTTCCGAGGGCTATTTCTTTGATACGATCTATTATTCTCTTTATGGGAGCTACACTGCGCTCTCCAGTACGCAAAAGCTGCTAACTCACGACATTCTCAATCCCTCGCGCCTCATCAATGTACGGACCGACAGCCTATCGTATAACCAGTCCAGTTCGTTCCATGTCGATCAGGCATTTTTACAAAAAAGCGTCAACTGGGGCAAAGGATGCTTTTCCCGCTTAGCAGTGGGGTACTTCGAGACTGCTTATGCGGGGGTCTCTCTGGAAAATATCTACTATCCTGTGCTATTTGATTGGGCGATTGGATTTGAAGCTGCAACGTGTTTTAAAAGAGCTTACTATGGTTTAGGGTTTCAGCATAAGATTCGGAAGCTCACCGAGGAGGGGTATAAGTACTTTCCCTATATAGGACTTCAGTATTTCGTCGATTTTTACTATCAATATAGACCCTTGAGTCTTGATTTTAAGATCAGCGCGGGGCAATTCCTGGCGCGTGATAAGGGCATTCGTTGTGAGGCTGCGCGCACCTTCTCTAGCGGCTTGAGGGTAGGTCTGTGGTATACTTTGACCAATGCTAAAGACGTGGTGAATAATCATCGCTATTACGACAAGGGGTTTTCGATCACGCTGCCTCTAGATATTTTTCTCAATCAATCCAGCAGAACCCGGGTCGGTTATTCGATGTCTGCCTGGTTGCGCGACTGCGGAGCCCGAGCCAATACGGGCAAGGCGCTCTATCCAACTCTTTACTGGGAACGGTATAATTATTCGGGGGAGTAATACCAAACGCAACTTAACTGTGAATCGATTTGCTTTGGGCGCTTTTGAGGTGGAACGGGTATATAGTGCTTCCACTTGAGGTGCACCCAAAATTCATTCAACCTAATTGGATTGGATTCAACTGAATAATTTGAAAGTTGTCGTTGATCCGTTGTGTCAATAGTCGCCGGAGTCGATGCACCTT
>JACRBF010000009.1 GCA_016213175.1 Chlamydiia bacterium | reverse complement strand
CCCGTTCCACCTCAAAGGCACCCAAGAAAATCGCATTGAAATCTCTCTAAAATCGAATAAAAAAGCGAGGTCAATATTGACTTAATATTAACCGCGCTGTTTTATTCGATTTGAGAGGATTTGAATCGATTTGCTTTGGGCACTTTTGAGATGGAACGGGTATAGAGGGTGTCTACAAGGTAATGGTTCATAAACAAGCGCTTGCTCATAGCTGGAAAATCGCGCTTCTTGCTTGTATGGCAGGAATTGTATTCCTGTGGCTTGTCAAGGCGCCTCTTTTCGGGGCCTATTTAACGCATAAGTTACGTGTTCCCGTTTCGGTGGATTGGATTGGGATTTGGCCTAAGCAGACTCACATGTACGGTTTTAGAGTGAAAAATCCCAGGGAATTTAAGAATCTGACTGCTTTCAAAGCGTCAAAAATTGACGCTTCTTATGCACTCTCTCAACTTCTCGGCCCAACGACAGTCATCGATCAGCTGGAGATCCAGCAGAGTTTTCTCAGTGTAGATTTTACGAATCACTCCAGCAACAATTGGACGGTGATTGCACAGAGAATGCCGAAGAATAGAAGCTTACGGCATGTAACGATTCGTAAATTGGTTCTTGTCGATTTCAACCTGGAAGTTCACGGAGCCTCTCTCTTTGGGGAAGTGGAGAAACGGCATTTCGATCGGCTCGAATTGACTGATATTGACGGCGTGCGCGGTTTTCCCACATCGGGGGTCATTCAAAAAATCTTTCACGAGGCAGGGATCGGCTCTTATATTGAGGGGTTCTTCAATCCTGTGGATGATATAGAGGTTATCTTGAGTCCTTTGCGAATTTTTTGATGGGAGTGACTTTTCTTATATACACAAAAAAATGGGTGTGATAACGGGTAAAGAAACACAGCAAAGGTAAAGTTCATGCGAGGTCTGGATATTATTGCAACGGTCTTGATCATTATTGGAGCATTGAATTGGGGTGTTATTGGAGTGTTCTATTTTGATTTAGTCGATTTTTTAGTAGAAGGGGCTTTGGCAGATCGACTAGTGTACATCATTTTTGGAGTTGCAGGGCTTTTCAAAGTGATTTACTGGTTTGCTGGTGAATGGTCTATGAAATTTACAGATAACGAATAAGAGGAAGAATATGAAAAAATTAGACATCGCATCGCTGATTTTGATTTGGATTGGTGCACTCAATTGGGGCGTAATTGGTATATTCGATTTTGACCTGATTCATTTTATCTTCGACAGTCGTTTTCTAGATCGATTTTTCTATATTGTAATTGCTGCTGCAGCGATCTATCAAATTACGAACTGGCGTGGGATTAAGCAACGCATTAATGAAAGAGTTTCTGCCAGTTAAGTACTCGAGGCAATTGGCTCACTCGACTTTGCAACTTGTTTAGAAGAATGTGGATAACGGGTCGACATCGATCTTTATTTGAGCGCCGAAGCTGGGTAGTTCTGTAAGTAAGGCAATCAGGGGTTCAATCCGTGGGGTCTTAATGAGGAATTGGATCCGATGCAGATCTTTGATTTTGGCGTGTCCTGAGGGGGAAGGGGCAAGAGCTGTAGCTTGCAACGGCAGCAAGGGAACGAGGTAGGCGTGCGCTTTGTGGGCAGCTGTTGTTGCTGTCTCGAGATCATTCGATGTAAAGAGGATTTTGATAAAATGGGTAAATGGGGGATAGCCGAACATGCGCCTCTCCTCGATTTCTGTTTTATAGAAAGAGGAGTAATCTTGCGAGGCTGCCAGTTGGATGATCGGGTGGTGCGGAAGAAAGGTTTGCAGGATCACTTCGCCCGCAAGTTCAGATCTCCCGGAGCGTCCTGCTACTTGAGTGAGCAGTTGAAAGGTCGATTCCGTGGAACGAAAATCAGGGATATGCAGCATCGCATCGGGGTTCAAAACGCCTACGAGGGTGACGGAAGGAAAATGGAAGCCTTTGGCGATCATTTGCGTTCCGATTAAGACATCTGCCTTATGGGCGCGAAATTGTTTGAATAGCTCTTCATGACTGTCCTTTTTGTGCGTTGTGTCGCGATCCATTCTGAGGGTTCGGATTGAGGGAAAGAGTGCATGGAGAGAGCGCTCTACATGCTCTGTGCCAAATCCTTTGAATTCTAAGGGATCTGTGCTTTGGCAAGAGGGGCATTTTCGTATGGCCTTTTGCTGATAGCTGCATAGGTGACAGCGCAGCTCTTCTTCCTGTTTGTGGAATGTGAGTGCAAGGTCGCAATGGGGGCATTTGACAATGTTGCGGCAGAAGGCGCAGATCTGTAGCCTATGGTATCCCCGCTTATTGAGGAAAAGAAGCGTCTGTTCCCCTTTTTGGATGCGGGTTTGGATCGCATCGATCAGCTCCCCTGAGAAGTGAGTGAAGCCCCCATTGACGAGATAGACTTCCTTCATATCGATAATGCGTATAGAGGGGAGTTTTGCAGAGGCTGCACGTGCGTTCAGGGTATGGAGTTGATATTTCCCGATGTCTGCATTGTAGCGCGATTCGATCGAAGGGGTAGCGCTGCCAAGCACCACGACGGCCTTTTCGAGATGAGAGCGCATCACGGCAATATTACGGGCGTGATAGCAGGGGATTTCATCGCTTTGTTTGTAGGAGCTGTCGTGCTCCTCATCGACGATGATGAGTCCGAGATTTTTCATGGGGGCGAAAACGGCAGATCTTGCCCCCACTGCGATGCGGATCTCTCCTGTACGCAAAAGGGTCCATGAATGGCTCCTTTCTCCTAGACTGCGTTTATGGTGAAGGACGGCAATTTTTTCTAAGAAACGGGAGCGGAACCGTTCAATCGTTTGCGAAGTGAGAGAGACTTCGGGGACGAGGAGGATTGCCCCCTTTCCTTGATCTAGGGCCATTTGAATTGCTTGAAGATAGATTTCGGTTTTACCGCTTCCTGTAACGCCGTGGAGTAGATGAGAGGCGAAGACGCCTGTGCTGAGGGATTGAGAGATCGCCTTGAGGCATTTGGCTTGTTCGTCATTCAATGTTTTCGGTTTTGCGAGAAAAAATTCTTCGTTGAGCAGAAGGTCTGTGCCTAGGGCCATTTTTTTGGATGCAAAGATTTTTTGCTTGATGAGTTGGTCGATTGTCTTTTTGGGAATATTCTCTTCTTTTGCGAACGAGGCGGCCCAGCATCCCTTTTTCCATTGGAGCGCGGCTTCTAACGCAGAGGCTATTTGAGGGGCTTTCGTACGTAACCGTTCGCACTCTCTGAGTGCCTCTTCTTTACTGATGGCAAGCGTTAAAAAAACTTGGGTCTTTGCTTGTACGTCCTTACGTACATTGGGTGGGATGAAACATTTCAAAACTCTTTGAAGGGGAGTCATATAATAGCGGGACATCCAGTGAGCAAGCGCCCACTGCGCATCGCTTAATTCCGATTCTGTAGATAAAAGACGCGCAATGGGGCGTACATGAGGAATGGAGGATCTTGTTTTCAGTGCCGCAATGGTTCCTTTTACGAGATTTCCCTTCAAAGGAACTTCTACGCGCATCCCTACTTGAGAAGATTCTTTCCACTCTTCGGGAATCGAATAATCGAGCCTCTTTGCGAGGTTTTGGTCTAGGAGGATTTCGGCGAAAATGTTTGGCATAAAGCTTTCCAAAGAGAGCGCTTGAGAAGGGGATCTTTGAGGTAAAGAGAGAGGTCGGGTAAAAGAAAGAGTGGGTGTGCGCCCAGAGTCCGTATTCCTTGCGCGGGCACTTCTTTATAAAATTGCCTTAAATGGTTTAACTGCCAAAGAGTCGCATCGCAGATCACGATGTGTTTCAGGTTTTCGGCGGAGAGGAACTGTTCCCACTGTTTCTCTTTTTCAATCGGTTCTGCCTGAATCAAGCGGGCGGAATCGAAGGAGATGTCAAGAGCGTTGGTAATGGCCTCGAGAAGCGCCTTGTGTTGCGGGTTTTCCCCGTGGGAAAGAACCGAGATAGGCGCTGATTGATTTTTTGTTTTCCATCGATTGGCAATTTGACGTGCGATTTGATCGGGCGGCGGGTGATCTACGAGCGGATATCCGGGAGCTATTTTTGTAATGAGGGCGCGTAGATGCCCTACGGGGAGTTTGTCTGGCGTAGGCAGCTCCGCCCTCTGCACAGGCTGAGGTGGTTTTTCGAGAGGGATGTGTTGTAAGAGCGCTTCCACTTTGACGGGCAATGGCGCAGGCGGCGGCTGGAGCTCGCGTGCTACTGGTTCGGGAATCGGTACTGGGTTGAAAGGGGGAATAGAGGGAGAGGCGGCGTGGCGGGTAGAAGATGCTCTAGAGCGGAAATAGGCGGCATCTTCAGGAGAGGCAAAGATGGTTTTCTCTTCTTCTAAGAGGAGGTTGCCTGCACGAATCAAATCGAGAGCCTCTGTGATATAAGATGCCATAGATCTATACCGAACGTGATTCAAGAATTGGGCTTTCGGTTGTGTCAAAGCCTCTCGATTTAACGATCGTAAGTTGCCTCATATTTCTAATATTGAGCAACTTATGATTGTTGAACCGAGAGAGCTTTCACATCAGCCTAAATCCGACCATTGAATCACGTTCGGGATATCATAGCAAGACTCTGATAGAGCACTAGACCTACCAATCAAGAGCGCTGAGAAGGGGCTCTTGCTGCGTATAGAAGGCGGCAAATCCCCTGCGCGTATACCCATTGCAAATGGTTTCTCGGAGAGAATCAATCCCTGCAGGGAAAAAAATGCGAAGGAGGTTTTCAATCGCTCTTGGCCCGAGAAAGAGGTTGAATGCCTCTCGATGTTCGATGAGATAGAGTAATACGTTCTCGTCCATGTAGGTCTCTTGCAGAAATGGGAAAAGCGCTGAGAAGAAAGAGCTGAGATTTTGGCGTAGATTTTGTTTAAATTGGAATAATTCTTGCCGTACCTCTTCCTTGGCTTGCGCAGCTTGCTTGCTCCAGGAGAGGTGCTTGGTTCTCACTTTGACAGTGGCATTACGCATCGTTTCCAAAAGGGTGGGAATGGTCTCATCGCTGATATTCGATGCTTGGAGCAAAATGCCGCAGTAAAAGCACAATTTGTCTAGAGATCCACCTGTCTGCGTGAAGGGATTGTTGAGAGAAGAGAGGAGTAGTTTGTCCAGATATTTCGCAATCGCTAAGAGATTATCTGCTGAGAGTTGCTTGAGGTGTGTTGTCAACTGGACGAGGGAGAGCCATTCTTGAAGGATGAATAAAAGCGCAAGGGGACGGGTAGCGGGTGGGGTGAGGTTGGAGGGGAATGTAGGCCAAGGATGGAGGCTGCGCATAAAGAAAAAACCGAATCGACAAAGAGAGTATCATACGACGGGTATCCTGGGAAGGGGTCATTTGGTCATGCCGAGGAGTGCATTGAGATAGCTTTCGGGATCAAAGGGAATGAGATCCTCTGCATCTTCTCCGAGGCCTACCCATTGGATGGGGATTTTGAGTTCTTGGCAAATCGGCACAGCGATGCCCCCTTTGGCAGAGCCATCGAGTTTGGAAAGGACGATCCCTGTAATGGGGGTAAATTGATGGAAGGTGCGCGCTTGATCGAGGGAATTTTGACCGACGGTGGCATCAAGAACGAGGAGAGTTTCGTGAGGAGCTCTCTCGATCTGTTTCTGACAGACTCTTCGCACTTTAGCAAGCTCTTGCATGAGATCGGTTTTATTCTGCAATCGTCCTGCGGTGTCGATGAGGACGATATCGAGTCCTTGAGCTTTGGCTGAGGCTAAAGCATCGAACGCCACTGCGGAGGGGTCTCCGTTCGGCTGTGATTTCACGATGGGGATATTTAAACGAGCGCCCCAGGCCTCTAGCTGTTCTACCGCAGCCGCACGGAACGTATCTCCTGCTGCAATGAGTACCTTTTTGCCCTCTGCCTGGTAGAAACGGGCTAATTTCGCAAGCGTTGTCGTTTTTCCTGAACCGTTGACTCCCACGACGAGGATCACATGCGGTGTATGCATGGGGAGCTTTTGCTCTTGTTTAATGGAGGTAAAAACCGCTAGTAGCTCTTCTTTAATCAATGCAAGGTAGGCATCGGGATTAGGATGCTTGCAAGAGAGCAGCCGCAGATGGTCTACGAGCTTGCCTGCTATTTGCGGTCCTAGGTCGGCTTCATAAAACATCTGTTCGAGTTCGTCGAAAGCGGCGTTGTCAGGTGTGCGGGAAAAGAGAAGGCGCAGCTTTTGCCCGAGCAACGACTTCATTTTTGAGAAAGGAGAGAGGAGTTTTTTGAAAAAATTGCGCATCATAGTTGCTCGAAATTGGATTCTAACAGATAAGGAGTTTGCTGGGGAGTATCTATGAATTTGCATGAATTTCAGGCTAAGAAAGTGTTAGAACGCTATGGGATTGCGATCCCTCCATTTGGGGTGGCCTCGAGTGTTGAGGAGGCGCGGAAAGTGGCGGAGATGCTTTGCCTCGATCAGGCAGTTGTGAAGATCCAGGTGCATGCGGGCGGCAGAGGAAAAGCGGGCGGCGTTACGTTTGCCAAGACGCGCGCGGAGATTGCGCAGATCGCCCAGGCGCTCATTGGGATGAAGATGGTCAACCAACAGACAGGCCCAGAGGGTGTTATCGCGCATCAGGTGCTTATTTCAAAGCCGATGCAGATTGCAAAAGAGTATTACATTGGAGCGTTGATCGACCGCGCAAAGGCAGTACCTCTTTTAATCGCTTCGCCGGAAGGGGGAATGGAGATCGAGGAGATTGCGGTCAAGCATCCGGAAAAGATTTTACAAATGCCGTTCGATTTCAGTGGTAAATTGCGCCCTTATCAGATCCTCAGGTTATGCAAGTTCATGGGCTGGAAGGGAGAGGAAGCAAAGCAGGGGGCGCGCATTGCTGCAGGAATTGCCCAATGCTTTATCGAGAAAGATGCCTCTTTATTAGAGATTAATCCTCTCATCAAGACGGAAGAGGGGGAAATTGTGGCGCTCGATGCCAAATTAAGCATCGATGATAATGCGCTATTTAGGCAACCGGAGATCGGCTCTTTCTATGATCCTACACAGGTCTCTCCGCAGGAGGCTGCTGCGAAAGAATTCGATCTTGCCTACATTGCAATGCATGGCAATATCGGTTGTATGGTCAATGGAGCGGGTCTTGCGATGGCGACGATGGATATGATTCAGCTGTGCGGAGGGGCGCCTGCTAATTTTCTCGATGTAGGAGGCGGCGCTTCGAAAGAGAAGGTATCTGCGGGCTTTCGGATTATCCTCTCTGATCCGAAAGTGAAGGCAATCCTAGTGAATATCTTCGGCGGCATCATGAACTGCGCTACAATTGCTGAGGGGGTGATTCATGCGGCCAAAGAGCAGCGTATCACCCTTCCTATCGTTGTCCGTCTAGAGGGGACGAATGTAGAAGAAGGGAGGCGTCTTTTTCGAGAAAGCCACCTGAAGATTGGTACTGCGGAAAATCTGCAAAGAGCTGCTGAAATCGCAGTCCAAGCGTTGAAAAGATAAGAGTCTAAGAGTCCAAGATTGCAGACAGTTTTAAGAACACAAGAATCGACTGAAACTTTTTACTGAGAGTAGGTTCAGACATGGGCATATTGATTAATAAGCAGACTCGATTGATTGTACAGGGGATTACGGGGCAGGCGGGGCGTTTCCACGCAGAGCAATGCCAAGAGTATGGGACTCATCTGGTGGGGGGAGTTACTCCAGGCAAAGGGGGGCAGGAGGTGCTTGGTGTCCCTGTTTTCGATACAGTTTGGGAGGCAAAAAAGGCTGTGCATCCCGATGCGACACTGATTTTTGTCCCAGCGCCCTATTGCGCAGATGCTATTTTAGAGGCGGAAGATGCTGGTATTCCTCTGATCGTATGCATTACGGAGGGGATTCCGGTGCGCGATATGCTCGAGGTCAAACGGGTGATGAGTAGTTCTAAGACATCGCGCCTGATCGGTCCCAATTGTCCTGGAATTATTACGCCCGGCGCGTGTAAAATCGGCATCATGCCGGGTTACATTCATAAAAAAGGGAAGGTGGGTATCGTTTCGAGATCGGGTACGCTTACGTACGAGGCAGTATGGCAGACCTCCCAGTTGGGGCTTGGTCAATCGACTTGCGTAGGAATCGGAGGCGATCCGCTGAACGGCACCAATTTCATCGATGTCCTCCAGCTGTTTCAGCAAGATACTGAAACAGAGGCTATTTTACTCATTGGGGAAATCGGGGGCGATGCTGAAGAGATGGCGGCGGATTGGCTTTTGCAGCACTGCAAGAAACCAGTGGCTGTTTTCATTGCGGGGACTACAGCGCCTCCGGGCAAGCGGATGGGACATGCTGGGGCGATCATTTCGGGTGGAAAAGGGACGGCTGAACAAAAGTACGAAGCGTTTCGTAAGGCGCGTGCTACAATTACAAGAAATCCTGCGGAGATGGGGCTTGCCGTGAAAAAGGCCATAGAGAGCTAAATGCTTACGATTCCAGGACGTATTCCGATTACGATTCACCCCTTTTTCTGGCTCTTTGCTGCCTTCATCGGATGGATCTATACAGCCTCCTTTATGGGCATAGTCGTTTGGGTGGGAATTATTTTTTTTTCTGTGTTGATCCATGAATTCGGCCATGCGCTCACTGCTCTTTTCTTCGGGCAAAAGCCCCAGATCCAACTCGTAGCACTCGGCGGCGTGACCTCCTACGAGGGGAAAAATCTTCGCTTCTGGCAGCAATTTCTTATCACGTTCAATGGGCCTCTGTTCGGTTTTTTCCTCTTTCTTTTTGCGAGCTTGCTTTTACAGTGTAACCTATCTGCTTGGCCAACCGTTCAGGGGATCTTGAAGGCCACCCAAATGGCTAACCTTTTTTGGACGATCGTCAATCTCTTGCCCGTGATTCCTCTCGATGGAGGGCAGCTTTTGCGTATTGTCTTAGAAGCCAGCTTTGGCTTAAAGGGGTTTAAAGCCTCTCTTCTCATTGGTGCGATTGTGGCTGCGCTGATCGCATTCTATTTTCTGATTCAGTCTGCCTTTTTGGTCGGAGCTATTTTTTTTCTCTTCGCTTTTCAAAGTTTTGACTCTTGGCGTAAGAGCAGATATGCCAGCCGCAGTGATCGCGACGAGGCGAATAGGGAGCTGATGATTGCGGGAGAAACTGCCTTAAGAGAGGGAAGAAAGGCAGAGGCAAAAAGGGATTTTGAGGAGGTGCGTCACAGAGTCTCTGAGGGACTGCTCTTTGTCGCCGCGAGCCAATATTTGGCGTTTTTGGATGAGCAGGAAGGAAAGCATAAAGAGGCCTATGATCTCCTACTCCCTATCAAGGGACACCTGTCTGGGGACTTTCTTTGTCTTTTGCACAAGCTCGCATCGAATCAGAAAAATTATCTGCTTGTGGCTGAAATTGCGAGCGATAGCTATCAAGCCTCCCCTACTGTAGAGACTGCCGTGCGCAATGCCCGTGCTTTTGCCTACCTTAGGCAGCCAGAGCCTTCTGGAGGCTGGTTGCAGACGGCTTTGCAGCAGGGACATGTCGATTTAGAAAATCTTCTACGGGAAGAGACTTTTGCTGCTGTGAAGAATGACTCGGAGTTTCGTAAATTTATCGATCCGCTCCCATGATGCACTATGTACAAAGTCGAAGACGTTGTCAAAAACCGATTTTTTATTCCATTTGAGAGAGATTTCAATGCGATTTTCTTGGGTGCCTTTGAGGTTGAACGGGTATATAATCGGGATTCTGTGTGGTATTTGTCTTGTCTCTTGCGGACCTCCTTCTATAACAACCCAAGATCTGCCAGTCACAAAACAGAAGCAGAAAATTGCCTTGCTGAGTAAAAAACTCTCGATGGCAAAAAAAGAGCAGAAAAATCTTGCTGTTCAAGTTGAGCAACTTAGCAATGAAATGCACGCGGCGCAAATTGCGCTCATTCGCGGACAAATCGACGCCTATGAAGAATCTTTACGTAACAATTCTTCAAAGAGGTCATCCCAGAATAAAGCTGACCTCTTTCGAGAAGAGAGAGAAACTCTTTATCGGATGATGCAGCAAGGAACCTCTTCATTCGAAGCGCAAATCGTTCTCGACCGGATCTTGCAGCTCATGGACTGCGTCGGCAACCACTGAATTTGAGATCTATGAAACTCGAGTTACAATAATCTTAAAACAAAATCGTACACAGTATCTATCACCTGTCGGAGTCGATGGCAAAGTCCTTGCCGAACTCGGTAGATATGGCGGTTATGGTGGTCTTGCGGTACTCCCATGCGTCGCAGGCGCTCTCTCGGATTATACAAGGGACCTTCAACTGGAATCATAAAACAACCTTTGGTATTGCTAGTTAATAATAACATGATTAAGTTATATTTTCAAAATAATTATTATGCTGCTTATCCCACTTTAATTGTGTAATATCTCTGGAAATTCTTGTGTCTGACAATCAAGATGATATGTTTCTTATCCCCTAATTCTTTCAGGGCCTCTTCGAAGTCGGCAGTATTTTTCACAGGCTTTTGATTGTTCCAATCGATGGCGACGCCGGTAATGAGGTAGCCGGGGCGTAGGCCTGCTGCTGCGGCGGGCGAGCCTGTTTTAATCTGGGAGATGACCACGCCGTCAATGAGAGAGTTGTAGCCGAGGCGGGCTGCTGTTTCTGGGGTTAGATTTTCGACGTCGATACCAATCTTTTGGATCAGCTCTCCGGAGATTGCTTCGCCTTCAAGGGAGCCTAGAGTGATGGTCAGTGTCAGCTTTTTATGGTTGCGGAGGAGTTGCAGTGGCACGTCTTTGCCTGGACTCATCATCGCAATTTCATTGCGCAGTTTTGCAACAGTTTTCACGGGCTTGCCATTGTATTGCAAGAGAATGTCGCCTGGTTGCAGTCCCGCTTTGGAAGCAGGAGAGCCTTTCACGACATCGGAAATGAGAACTCCTTCTTGGGTGTCGAGACTTAAGGCATCGGCCAATTCCTTGTCGACGGGTTGCAGAATCACGCCGAGATAGGCTCTAGTGACTGTGCCTGTATTGAGAATCTGATCGATTACGTTATTGGCCATGTAGCTGGGGATGGCAAGGCCGATGCCCATATAACCGCCGCTACGGGTAAAGATCGCTGTATTCACGCCAATGATTTGGCCTTGGAGATTGAGAAGAGGGCCGCCTGAGTTGCCAGGATTGATGGCCGCATCGGTCTGGATAAAATCTTCGTAGGAGGCAATGCCTAGATCCTGCCTTCCCTTTGCACTGACAACGCCTACAGTAAGGGTAGCGCCAATACCGAAAGGATTTCCGATGGCAACGACCCACTCCCCAATTTTCAGGTTGTCGGAATCGCCGAAGGTCAAATAGGGAAGATTTTTCTCGTCTATCTTGAGAAGGGCTAGGTCGGTGCGCGCATCAGATCCTTTTACGATTGCAGGATATTCGCGTCCATCGTTCAGCGTGACTGTGATGTTTTTTGCATCTTTGATGACGTGGTTATTAGTGACGATGAATCCATCTGAGGAGATCAAAAAACCTGAACCGCCAGCGAGTTGTGGCTGCTGTTGCATCTGGGGATTTTGCGGTTGATTAAAGAACCTGTGGAGGAAATCGTCTCCAAACATGTCGAAGGGGTTCATATATTCTGGTTGGGATTGCGTGACTTCTGCTTTGATGAACACCGTAGCTGGCATTGCCTGCTCGGCAATGCGGGTAAATGCTTGCGAGGTTTGTTCGAGGAGATTGGCCCCTTGCACGGCCTGATTTTTGATGCTGTCTGCAAAATTGGAAGAGAGGCAAAGGCATGTGATCAAGGATGCAATCATCCACTGCTTTTTCATAGGGAAGTCCTCACTGTTGAAAGGGGGTAGTATAGCGGATATTTCAGGGGGATTCAAGAGATAAAATAGAGAGGGGCGGCTGGATTTTATCCTTTTCTTTTTCAAGAAGGTCCTCCCCAAGGAAGGAGACAAGGATTTTTTCTTGGGGTAATACAAATGCGCGGAGGGCGTTTGCGACCTCATCGGATCGGGCGGAGAGGATTGTGTTACGGAAGGTCTCCCGCATTTCCCGGGTTCTGCCGGCTCTTTGCCATGAATAGGCGACTATGGCTCTGCCTCCCGGGGTGATTGGGGCGTCTAAGGATTGCAAGACGCACAGTTTGGCCTCTTCGAGCTCTCGCTCATTGAACTTACCTGCCGCAATTTTTTCGATAGCGGTACGGAAGGTAGCTAATGTCTTTGAGAGTTGAGGATCGCGATATGAGTAGAGGTAGTAATTGCCAGTGGAAGGAGTATACGATGCCTCCGCTCCGTAGGCGCCGCCTTTTTCTCTAATCTCTTTGTGGAGGATCGTATTTTGCATCAGCTCTGTAGAGAGTAGGAGGAGCGGCGAGGCGCTGTCTCGGTAGGCGATGGTGCGGGTTCCCCAAGCAGTAAAGGCTACGGGGGAAGGGATGCAGCGCGCTTGAGAGGAATTTTTCGGTAATGTGTAGTTCCCGCGCCAGGGCGTGAGCGGTTTATCGGGGAGGCTTTCTGCCAGGCCGAAAAACCGTTCTCTGTGCAGAGTTTCAAATAAGGGATGATCACAAGAGAGAACTAAGTGGGGAGCACCGACGCCGAGGATTGTTTTCTGGATACGCTGTAGCCCTTCCGTGAGGAGATCGATATCTTCAACCCATTTTCGCACGGCCTGATAATAGGGAAGACCGTTCCATAAGTTAAAGACGTAGGAGGCAGAGGAAAAACCGCTAAGAGAGGTTTGTATGGCATAATTGAGGGCGGTTCGGGTCAACTGGCTTTGCAAGACAGTTGCGTGTTTAGAGAGAAGCTCTTGAATGCGTTCTTTGTCCGTAAAATCGGGGGTGGAAAAGAGATCGGAAAAGAGTTGCAGAAGTTCTTTGCTATTGCGGGCAAGCGCCTTCCCTTTAAGAGACAGGGAGGGGCGGCATTGATTGGGATCTTCTTCCGAAACATGGAGAGATAAGGTAGCGCCAATGCCTCCCGTATAGGCTTGCACTTTGCGCAGCGTTTCTGTGTAGCTTTTGCCTCCACAGCCCATCTCAGGGAGAAGGCGAACAAAGAGGGAGGCAAGAGGAAGGTCTGCGGCAGGAATGTAGGGGAGATCAAAGAGCAGATCGGCGTAGAGTACATTATTGGTAAAACAAGAATGATGGAATGTCGTAAGCCTTCCTTCAGGATATTGTTGTAGAGGGAAATCACGAATTTTTATTGGCACATCCTTTAAGGAGAGCTTAGGTAGGCAGTCGAGAGATTGGTTTTCCGTGGTTTCTTGATAGGCGGAAAGCTTTTCGGATTGCAAGAGGATATGCTTCTTTGTTTGTTCCGTCATTTGATGCGCAATGCGATCCAGCCTCCCTCTCTCCTCTGCAGCCTCGGCTTGTTCGAGCTTAGGATCTGGCAGAAGAGTGAGGGTAAGAAAATGGGGATTGTCGATGAGGTGGTGGCGTATGAGGTGTGGGATGTACTCGGGATCAGCAAGTTTCGCTCGCAAATCCTTAAAGAGGGTATGGATTAAGAGGCTATTTTCTGGTTCACATCCATGTTGAGCAATAAGGGCTGCCCGCATAAAGAGGGTCAGGCCGAAAGGCCCTTCATCATCGCTGATTTCGATGCGCTGGAATTCGAGCTGATGAAGGGCTGCTTCAATCTGGTCCGCGGGAGGAGGGCTAGCCGCAATAGTTCGGAGCGTATTAAGAAGAAGGTTTTTGAGTGGCTCCGCTCCCTCTTTTTCACATCCTCTACAGACGAGCAGCCATGGCACTTCGCTCATCTCAACGTCAAGAGATGAAGATGCCTGTGTACAGAGTCCTGATTTAAGGAGCGCTGCGCGCAAAGGAGAGGCGTCGTCATTCATTAGGAGGGTATCGAGGAGCGATAAGGCGAGAATTTCTCCTTGTTGCGTGACAGGGGCGGTTAGCCATGCAAAGGCGCATAGGGTCTTCTTGTCTAGAGGTTCTGTGGCTGAAACGGGGTAGGCTTCTGAGACGGAAATGGGAGTAGAAAAGCGGGGTTGCAAGGGGAGAGGAGGGAGAGGAGCGCATTTTCCTGCTCCTGTCAGTGCCTTCGATGCGATGAAATCCAGATGTTGGGAGAGGGGGATGTTCCCGTAAAAGAAAAACAGGCAACGGGAAGGGTGGTAAAAATCGCGGTGGAATTCGATCAGATCTTCATAGGCGAGATTAGGAATGTCTTTGGGATCGCCTCCTGTATTGTAAGCATAGGGGAGATCAGGTAAAAGGTATTTAAATACAGCTCTCCACAGTCTACTTTCGCTCGAGGAGAGGTTCCCTTTCATCTCATTGTAAACGACGCCTTGCCATTGGAGCGAGCTCTGAGGATTTTGCGGCTCAGCAAACTCGAAACGATGCCCTTCTTGTAAAAAGCTGAGAAGCTTCAATTCTGGGTGAAAGACGGCGTCGAGGTATACTTCCAGAAGGTTGTAGAAATCTTGCTGCACTTGAGAGCTGGCCGGATAACAGGTAAAATCGGATCCTGTGAGTGCGTTCATGAAGGTATTCAAACTTCTGCGCGTCATGGAAAAAAAGGGATCTTTGACGGGATAGCGTTTTGAGCCGCAGAGCACGGTGTGTTCCAGGATATGTGCGACGCCATTGGAACTGCAGGGACGCGTTTGAAAGGAGAGGCAGAAGAGATTTTCTGGATCGTCTGCTGCGATATGGATCACGCGCGCGCCTGTCGGCTCATGAACTAATTCGATGAGCGTGCTCTGCAATTCGGCGAGAGGTAACGATTTGGTAATGCGGAAATCTCGATAGAGCTTTCCTGCGGAGAACGGATGTTGGGTCGATCGAGTCATAGACGGGGGAATTTTATCTCATCCCCCCCAATTAAAGCAATTGTTCAAAAAACCCCAAAAATCCTCCGAAAAGCGACGAAATCCATATCCGTTAACAATCTCTTAGTGTCTTGGGTAAATAGCAGTGTTTTGGCGGCTTTGCAAGGCGGCAGGAGCGCAGCGTAGACATTCTTTGGACATGTAATCGCACTCCCCCAGAATGAGCAGCAAGTTGTTGCGATCTTTAGAGAGTACGTTCCAAGGAGCATGTTTCTGAATGTCAGTGTAGAGTTTTTCCCAAGCAAGATCGGCTTTTTTCTGTAAACTGCGATAAGCACTCCAATGGGCTTTCAGGTTCCTTTGCGTTTCCGTTTGATGAGAGGAGATGGCGATTTTTCTCCGTTTTACCCTTTTATGCTTTGGGATTGCTTTTTTTTTGTGTGGTTTGTGCCAACGCATAGATTCCTCCCTTATTGCCTTCTGTATTTATTTTATTATTGTTTTGTCTGTAATTGTCAATTAATATTTTTTAATAAACTAAGCTCTCTTATTTTTAATTCATCTATCTCTATCTTATCCATTTGGATTTGAGCGGCAAGGGTACTATATTGGGGGTCGTCGGAGGAAATATCGTTTATCGATTCGGTCATCATACGAATCCGTTTTGTGAGTAAAATTTGCTCTTCTCTATTGACTTCCAGCTCTTTAGAGATTAGGTCTGCACGCGAAGAAGCTTCGTCAGCAGGCGTTCGGGAAGGTGTAGTCTTGTCCATGAGGTATTCCACTTTTTAATTTGATTGTACTATAAAAAATTATAATTTCAATTATTACTTTTTATTTTTATTATAATTTAAATATTTTATGTGGCTAGTGTGTGCGCTTTTTTGCTACCATTGAAAAAGACTTTTTTCGTAGCATGGAACCCATAAGGGTTTTTAAGAGAGTCTTTTTAAAACGGTTTCTCGAAGAGATCCAAACACAATGGAGATTGAAATTTATGCGTAAACTTATGTCTGCAGTTTTTGTAACATTTGCTACAGTGGCCGCTTTTGCTAATTCAGCCAATGAGCCAGCCGCGCCTGTAGTTCCTCAAAATGAAGAGATTGTATTGAATACCGAAGAACAAGAAGCTGCTCTGGCAGCCGATGCGCAGACTGATGACAAGTCAGGCTGCGGCTGCGGAAACAAAGGGAAGAAAATTAAGAAATAAGCTTTGCCATTTTGCAAGAATCCCCCCATCGGGGGGATTCTTGCGTTTTTACGACCATACGAGATTGGATGAAGATTGATACTCAGTCACCCGGGTCTCGAAGAAGTTCTTCTCTTTCCCAAGATCGATTGTTTCGCTCATCCAGGGGAAGGGATTTTTCGATTTATAGACAGCTTTTAGCCCGATCCTTTCAAGACGTCTATCTGCAATATGTTGCACATAATCGCGGAACATCGGGGCAGTGAGCCCCAAAATGCCGCGGGGCAGGCAGTCTTGCGCATAGAAAATTTCTAATTCTACCGCTTCCTGGATTGTCGCCGTGATTTTTTTCTGAAATTCTGGCGTCCAAAGAGAGGGGTTTTCCTCTTTAATTCCATTAACCAAATCGATACCGAAGTTAAGGTGGACGGTTTCGTCGCGCAGGATGTATTGAAATTGTTCGCCGATGCCCACCATCTTGTTTTGGCGTAAAAAGGAGAGGATCATTACGAAGCCGCTATAAAAGAAGATGCCCTCCATGATGATGTAGTAGCCGATGAGGTTCTCGAGAAATTTCTGGGCCCCTTCTTTTGTGGCTGTAGAGAAATTGGGTTTGAGAATCTCTTCGGTAAGTTGCATCTCGAAATGATCCTTGGAATGGATCGAGTTGATCTCGTTGTACATATTGAACACCTCTCCCTGATCCAGAGTGAGCGATTCGACGATGTAGAGGAAGGTGTGTGTATGCACAGCCTCTTCAAAGCTTTGACGGAGGAGATACTGGCGTGCTTCTGGATTTGTGATGTGGCGGAAAATAGCGAGGACGATGTTATTCCCGACGAGACTTTCTGCAGTCGAGAAGAATCCGAGCGTGCGCATGATGACGCGCCTTTCGTCTTCGGAGAGTTTATCCGATTTCCAAAGCTCGATATCTTTGCCCATCGGCACTTCGCTCGGCATCCAGGTATTGGCGCAGCCGTTGAGGTAGTGCTCCCAGGCCCATTTGTACTTGAGTGGCATCAGTTGGTTCACGTCGACTGCGTGACAGTTAATCAGCCGTTTTTGGGAAACGTCGATCCGTTGTTCAGAGCCTTGGTTTTTTGCCATAACTTTCCCTTTTATTGACAGCTTTCACATGCTTCGCCCAAAGTGCATGCCTTGGGGGGTTCTTCATCTCGAACAACTTGTACATTGCTCGAGGCTGATTTATTTTTCATCCAACGGGGTTGCAGGCCGCGCTTATTGATATCCATGGTCGATTTTTCGATCTGGGTAGCGCCGAGAGTTCGAAGATAGTAGGTCGTCTTCAACCCCTTTTCCCAGGCGAGCATATACATTTGGTGAAGCTTCTTGCCACTTGGTTCTGCGAGATACAGGTTGAGCGATTGCCCCATATCCAGCCATTTTTGCCGTCTTGCAGCGGCCTCTAGAATCCACTCTGGCTCGATCTCAAAGGCGGTGAGAAATAGGTTCTTTACTTCTGTGGGGATTCTCTCAATTTCTCGGATTGCTCCATCGAAATATTTGAGATCGTCGATCATCTCTTCATCCCAGAGATTGATCTGTTTCAGTGTGTTGACTAGGTGAGGATTTACAATGGTGAACTCTCCCGAGAGATTCGATTTGACGAAAAGGTGTTTGTAAATCGGTTCATTTGCAGGCACAACGCCGGAAATATTGCCGATGGTTGCCGTGGGTGCGATGGCCATCGTATTGGAATTGCGCATCCCGTGTTTTTTGATGGAGGCTCTGACAGGCTCCCAGTTCATCGACATAGAGCGGTCGATGTCTATCTTGACTCCGCGCTCCTGCTCAAGAAGCTCGATCGTATCTAGGGGAAGAAGCCCTTTATCCCACTTCGATCCTTTATAGGTAGGATAGGCGCCTCGTTCTGCCGCAAGTTCTGAAGAGCCGAGAATCGCATAATAAGCAATCATCTCCATGCTTTTATCTGCAAATTCGACAGCCTTGTGGCTGGCAAAACTGATGTTTTGTAGGTAGAGAGCATCTTGGAATCCCATAAGGCCAAGACCTACAGGACGGTGGCGCAGGTTGGAGTTTTTGGCCTCTACAGTGGGGTAAAAATTGATATCGATCACATTGTCTAGCATTCTGATAGCTGTTTTTACCGTCTGGCCTAAACGCGCCTCGTCGAGTCCTTTAGCTGTCGTGTGTTTGGCAAGATTGATGGAGCCAAGGTTGCAAACAGCGGTTTCGCTTTCCGAGGAGTTGAGGAGAATCTCCGTGCAGAGATTGGAGGAGTGGACAACGCCTACATGATCCTGAGGCGAACGGATATTGGAAGGATCTTTGAATGTGATCCAAGGATGGCCTGTTTCAAAGAGCATGCTGAGCATTTTGCGCCACAGTTGCACTGCCTCCACTTTTTTGTGGAGCTTGAGTTTTCCATCCTCTGCGAGTTTTTCGTAAGCGCTGTAGCGCTTTTCAAAAGCAGTTCCATAGAGATCGTGGAGATCGGGTACGTCGCTTGGGCTAAAAAGGGTCCACATGCTGCCTTCCCGTACCCGCTTCATGAAGAGATCGGGAATCCAATTGGCCGTATTCATGTCGTGCGTGCGCCTGCGCTCGTCGCCCGTATTTTTCCTCAGCTCGAGAAAATCCTCGATATCGAGATGCCAAGTCTCTAAGTACGCGCACATTGCGCCCTTGCGTTTTCCTCCCTGATTGACTGCTACTGCTGTATCGTTTGCGACTTTTAAGAAGGGGATTACGCCCTGGGAGGTTCCGTTCGTTCCTTTGATGCTGGCACCGGTGGCGCGTACATGAGTCCAATCGTTGCCGATGCCGCCTGCCCACTTGGAGAGCTGCGCATCGTCTGCGATCACCTTGAAGATGTGGTGAAGATCGTCTTTGATTGTTGAGAGATAGCAGGAGCTGAGTTGAGAGTGGAGCGTACCCGCGTTGAAAAGGGTGGGGGTGCTTGAGGTGAAATAGAATTCGGAGAGGATATTGTAAAATTCGATCGCCCGTTTATTTTTCTGTTCGCCCTCATTGAGAGATAGCCCCATCGCAACACGCATCCAGAAAATTTGCGGCGTTTCTAGTCTGCGTTGCTCTTGATGGATGAAATAGCGGTCGTAGAGCGTCTGCAAACCGAGATAGCCGAAGAGATCGTCACGGGTAAGATCCATCGCGTGGCTCAGTTCATCGAGATCGAAATCAAGGAGTTTGGGAGAGAGTCTGGCAAGGCCGATTGCTTGCTTCACATATTTTTTAAAATAGGTGCGGTGCGCCTTGGGCAGGGTCGAGTCTGAAGAGGGCAATCCTACCGTTTCGCGGTAGAGCACATCGAGGAGAAGACGGGATGCTACTAGCGCATAGGCAGGATCTTTTTCGATTTTCGATTTGGCTGAGAAAATCGTAGCTAAATCGACCTCATGTTCCTTCATGCCGCTATAGAACTGCGTTACAGCAGTTTCAAGGAGTTCATTTACGGATACTTGCGCTCCTAGTCCACGGCAGGCGAAGGAGAGTTTGGCCTTTAACATGGTTTCGGTGATTGTGAGAATGCCGCTATCGGCTGTGAGGATATCAAATTGACGAACGGGAATATTTTCATCAGTAGGCGTCGGGGAAGGCTGCAGAGTTTCTTGCCGCTTGGCTTTTTCCGCCCTGTATAGGATGTACTGCTTGGCTACATCGAAATATTTTTCTCCCATGAGTTCGCGCTCAATCCGATCCTCCACCATGTCGATGTAGAGGAGATCTCCTTTTGCTGCAATGTCGGCAATTTCTGAGACGATGCGCCGCGTGAGGAGATTGACTGAGGCAATCACTTCATCGGGCGATTGTTCTTCGATATTGCGCGCTCTGCGGAACGCTCTTTCGATCGAGGAGGCGATCCGCATGGGGTTGAAACGGGCGGGGGTGGTCTTATCTCTGCGGAAAATCTTTAAATTGAGGACGGAGCCTTCGCGTGTGGTTTTGCGACTGTCTCTGTAAAGAATATAGTCTCTCGCAACATCGTGATAGCCATGTTTCATGAGCGATACTTCGACGACGTCTTGGATTCCTTCCACAGTGAGGGAGGCTCCCTTGGCAGCCAGGTGGAGCACTTGTTTCACGACGAGATCGGTGATCTGTTCAATGGCTTGTTGGCATTCAGGCTCCAAGAAAGCAGGTGCTGGAGTATTTTTGGTGTCTCGAAAAGCTGATTCAATCGCCTTCAAAATGCGTTCGCGCTTGAAGGGAACAAGAGTTCCATTCCGTTTCACAACTGCATAAGAAATTTCCCTGGAAGCCGCCCCTTTTTTGGAGGCTGTCTTTGTGGGAATAGATTCTAAAAAAGACGTCGTCGTATCAGTTTTTCTCGTCATAGATCGCCCCGTTCTTGTGAGATTCTTTTTTGCCATACCTACCATATCTGGTAGGGCATTGTGTTCTAGATACACTATATATTGTAGTCTTTCTTTTCAAGTCCAGAAAAAATACAGGCTTCTGGCTTACAGCGATATGGAGGATGAAGGTAGCGAAAAAAGCGTTAAAAAGGAAGGGGGTCTTCTTATGCCTTGAAAAAGGCTCTTCCTTGCCTTGTGAAAACCTGTTACTCTGAAGGTATGAAGCGTGTCTACCTCGTTCCAAATATTGTGACGGCTTTTTCTCTTGCCTGCGGTCTATTTGTTATCTTCAAGATCAACATGTTAGAGCCTGGTGGAGGAGATTACGAGGTTGTGCAAACATCGGCTTTTTTACTTCTTGTGGCGGCCTTTGCTGATTTCATCGATGGGGCTTTAGCAAGAGCCATTCATGCAGAGAGTGAATTTGGTTTTGTCTTCGACTCTCTCGCCGATGCAGTCTCCTTTGGAGTCGCTCCTTCCGTTCTGATGCTGAAGACATTATCTCTTGAACAGGGAACTTTACTCTCTTTTGCAAGCGCGACAGGTGCCATGATCTATTCCCTATGCGGCGTGCTCCGTCTTGTGCGATTTAGCGTAAAAACTTCTGAGGCAAAGGGAAACATCGATTTACAAGTGGCACAGAAAAAGCACTTCACCGGTTTGCCGATTCCGGCTGCGGCTGCGGCTGCTGTCTCTGCGAATTTGCTCTTCCTCTCTCCTTGGCTGAAACAGTGGATCGACCTTTCTAAACCGCAGCTTTCTATTACCCTTACTTGTGTGATGGTGTTTTTGGGCTACCTGATGGTGTGCAGGCTAAAATTCCCCAGTCTCAAAATGCTCCACTTTAGAATTCCCTCGTTTCACCTCGCATTCCTCACCGTAATTACGGCCGTCTTTGTCCTCTATGGCATCCTGTATTTTTTCGCCGTTATCTTAGCGCTTGCTGCGTGGAGCTATGTAGTAGTGGCGCTTGTACTTTCCCTCATTCGACTGATCGCAGGGAAAAGATCGAAGACATTGGAAGACTTTGAACCGGAACCGGATGATTATGAGAATAACGGATGATTTGGGTTTTATTCGGCAGTCTTTGCTTCCTTTTGTGCGTTGCTGGCTTAGGATTTGCCATTCACAGGCGCCTCAAACTGTCCGAGGCGCAAATGAAAGATGCTTTTCAGGCGCTCTCTTTTGAGGTAGCCGAACAAAATTCACGCGTTTTTTTGAATTTGGCCAAAAACTCTTTGGAAAAATATCAAGAGAGCGCGAAGGTCGATTTGGAGGGGCGTCAAAAAGCGATAGATTCCTCTGTGCAACCTCTTAAAGAGGCGCTGCAAAAACTCGATGGACACCAGCGCGATTTGGAAAAAAGGCGCGAGGGCGCCTATGCCGCGCTTTCAAAGCAACTCGAAGGGTTGGTGGCCTCAGAAAATGAACTGCGAAGAGAAACGGCTCATTTAGTGCAGGCTCTCCGCTCTCCACAGATGCGCGGATCGTGGGGACAAGTGCACCTCAGACGTGTGGTGGAGCTTGCGGGGATGTTGAATCATTGCGATTTCTTCGAACAAAAAATGGTTGAGGATAACGGCAAAGTCTGGCGTCCCGATCTTCTTATCCGCCTTCCTGGACAAAGGCACATCGTCATTGATGCGAAAACACCGCTACATTCCTATCTCGATGCATCCGATGCAGGGGATGAATCCCTTCGAAAAGTAAAGTTGCAAGAGCACGCCTCTTCATTACGTAAACACATTAAAGATCTGTCCGCCAAAGAATATTGGAAACAATTTGATGCTGCGCCTGAGTGTGTGATTCTTTTTTTACCTGCTGAGGCTTTTTTCAGTGCAGCGCTTCAAGTGGATCCATCGCTCATCGAAACGGGCGCTGATCATAATGTTTTAGTGGCAACACCCACTACGCTTATCGCTATTTTACGCGCTATAGCACTCACCTGGAAACAGGAGGGATTGTCTAAAAGCGCCAAGGAAATTTCTCAGTTGGGGTTAGAACTCTACGAGAGGATTGGCGTATTTTGCGAGCATTGGAATAAGGTTGGCAAAAATCTAAATGGGGCTGTCGAGGCGTTCAATCAGAGTGCAGCCTCTTTCGAATCACGCGTACTCGTCAGCGCTCGTAAGTTGAAAGAAACCGGTCACATCGTGAGGGATCTGCCCGAGGCTGAGCAAATCGAAAAGGTAGCCCGTACGATGGTTGTTACGAAGCAATATACTGGATGTTGATATTGCCCCCCAATTTTGAATCGAAAATCGGCTCAAAAGGTCCCGAAAATCGATAGAAACCAAATCCGTTAACGGTCTCTTAGTGAGCGCAGTTGTAAGTGTCTACTGACATTGGTGGGCTGCATTGGATATAGCTAGCGAATAGACGAGCATTTTTTTCTTGTGTTAAAATATTAATATAAAACAAGTTGTAATAAAGAAAGTCAGCAACTGACCAAATTACGGTGAATGCGCTGCTTTGTAATAGGTGTGCAAAGAATTTGCAGGGTCTATCGGTGACTGGGAATAGGCAAAGAGAGAGAAAGGTTAGGCTCGCATATGCGATCGTTTCTATAATCGCCGTAGTAGCGAGGACGCCTAATCCTACTTCAGTGGCAATTACCTTCAAAATGTGCTTTGGATAATTTATTTTTGACCTTGGTTCAAAATTAAATTCTATCGTTGTGTGGCATGTGCGATTTATTATTTCTGGCTCTTTTTCAATTCCTTGCGGATTTCTCCATGTGCCCAGGCGCGACATCGCATGACTCGAGATACTTACGGCCATTTGTTCCTCCCGGGTTTGCCAGTAATTGTAACATGAATTGCGATTTCTTGGCTGCAGAGAAAATTCAGGCGGCTAGCTGTTCGCTGGGAGAGAAGGGCGCGTTACTGGAGAGGTTTTTTGACCTTCGACCTGATAACTTTTTGGATGGATAGATTACTGGGATAAGCTCATTTTATCAATGACGTTTAATTGATTTGTAATTTAAAAATAGTTATATTATACTTGTTTTATGTCTATTCACTTTGATCGTAATTTTACTATTTCTCCATCCCAATATGAACCTCCTCGGAGCACCCTTGAGGAAGCGAGGCGGCTTGGATGTCTCAATAGCGCTCAAATCGAACGGTTGGCCGATGCACATATCGCACAATACAAGCTGCATGAACAATCATTCTCTGAGCGGCTTCAAAAAATCGAAGCGCTTTATAATCAGATTGCGCAGCTCCGCGCTGCCCTGGTTCAGAAAAGAGAAGCGTTAGATGTAAAAAACATATTTGAACGATCCAGAAAACTACAGGAGTGCAGGGAGATGCAGAGACAACTTCGCTGGACACAGGAAAAAAGCATTGCTCTCCCTCTATTTGCTGGACTCTTTGCCGCAGTGAGTTTATTCATATATTCAATGAACAAATAATACATTCGATATACACCAAACGCAACCGGTCGCAGTGGATTGTTTTGCCGGTTGTCTCATCATTCAACCCCTAACACAAAATAGGCGGGAAAGGCGAAATGGTTATTGGGTCTTGGGCTGACCGAGACGGTAACTTCTTGCTCAATGTATTGGGAGAGATCAATCTGTGTGCTATAGAGATACGCAAGAATGCCTTGGTCATTCCGTAAGAGAAAGTCTCCAGGACGATCTTTGACTGAATCTGTATATGGTTCAAGGCGGCCGCTCAGTACGGCGGCATTGGCCTTTTGTTCCATATAATAATCATCGATTTTCTTGTCCGAATGAAACGCTGTCCAGCTCAAATAGAGTGATTCTTCCAATGCGCTCCAGGTATGGGGTTTTCCTCCCGTTTCCTGTTTCGTAGGGCGCTTGTTCCAGAGATTGGGATCAACGATGACAGGGGCATTGATAAATAGGTCCGTATTTTCGGCCCTGTGTTTGGCGAGGAGTTCTTCTTTCGCAGTAGGAGATAGTTCCGCTTTCGCTTCCAGAAAGGCAATTTTCTTATTGAGGTACGTCTCTTTCAAAAGGGCAAGCGCTTCTTTTGCCTGAGAGAGGGCCTCGGGAAAATCGGAAAAGCTGCGTAAAATGGTCTGGAATTTTTCGCTGACCGGTTGAAGGGACATCTCTTCATAAGGCTTTTTACACTCTGTCTCTGCCATGAGGAACGCGGAATTGAGAATTTCCTCGACCTGGGCCTTGCGCCTTTCCATGGTCACGATATAATCGGGTCCGCCTGCTTGAACGAGATACTCCTTCGATACATAAAAGCGAGTTCCTTTCGGTGGTGCGATTGCTAGCCATTTATGATTGAGGGCGCAGGGTTGTCCTTTTACCGTATCTCCAGTATGCAGTTGTCCGATGATCGGCGCGTCGACATGGGGTTCAAGACGCACATTGACTCTTTGAGCTTCTACTTTGTCATCGAGGATATAACTACGAAAGACAAAACCTTTAGTATCTTTGGGTGGTTCTACCGCATAAAAATCGCCCTCTTCTCCGACAACAAGCAGAAGCTCGTTCTTGTTCACTTGGCGTAAGATGTGGCTGTCTAAATCCGGTTTAAGTCGAAGGCGTACTTTGCTCGCTGCAACTTTTCCTGTAAATGACTTGTAATGTTCCGTTTTCTTTGCAGAGCTTGTTTGGGAGGCTGGGGTAGAAGGGGGCGATGCATGCATGGAAGATGCGCAGCAAATGAGAGTAAAAAGACCGATTTTCGTACAAACTGAATAGGGCATGAGCTTACTCCTTGGAGTCCAAAGAGCATAGTAGTCAGTTCTCTTTTTATCACCAAGAGTTTTTTCAATGAGCCAGTTGCACAACGATTCGCCGCCGTAAAATCGCCATTTTGAGGTGGAACGGGTAGATACCCGTTCCACCTCAAAGGCACCCAAGAAAATCGAATTGAAATCTCTCTAAAATGGAATAAAAAAGTCGAGGTCAATATTGACTTAATATTAACCTCGATTTTTTATTCGATTTGAGAGAATTTGAATCGATTTGCTTTGGGCGCCTCTGAGGTGGAACGGGTATATCAGGTATTAAGTACTGCGCGGATGTGTTCGCAATGTTTATGACCGCATGTGCATCCGAGCGGTTCCCCTAAAAAGACGCTATAATGTTCATTGGTGTCGAGGGGGTTTTTGACAGTGTAAACCTTATCTGCTGTCTGTTCGACGTCCCAATCGCGAAATGCGAGATCCTTGGCAGAGATCTCCTCTTCCTCAGGTGCAAGGCCTTCTGTCTGCACAGCATGCATGACTTGGCAATAGACGCAATTGCAGTGGGGTTGCGGTTTTTCCAGAGCTGTGAGGTATTCAGGGCCGAACGCTTTGGCTATAGCTGCGATTTTTTTCAGTACGCTGGGAGGGAGCTGTGGAAAATGAACTTGGCTCGGATTGTGCTGTAGCAGCACGGCTGCAGAATCCAGAGTGTCTCCGTGTTCTTGTACAAAGGGGAGGTTGAAATTAACCAGATTTGTTGGGAGGGTCGGGGGCGTTTGCTGAGAAATCTCTCTCGGGTCGGCAAAGCTGGCGTGCGCTTCTAAGATGGCGGTAACGGTGGCCTTGTCGAGGTTGGGAATTTCGACTTTCTGTCCCCCATGGAGTGAGAGGATGAGACGGAACCTCCCTTCCTCCTCTACGGAAAGGAGAGCAGAGATATTTCTCCACGTCGTTGATATATAAGGAGGTATACTTAGTATGCTGGGGGTGATTTTCATAGGGCAGCGACCTTAAAGATGTCTCTTCCTTTAGATTCTATCACAAGTGGTTGAAAAATGTCAATAAACCTAGCGCTGTGACGATCAGAGCGCTAAAATACGTAAGTTGCTTGTATTTAATATGTTTTGACGATAAGATGGGTGAGCATATAAGTAATCCAAGACACAATGCCTGCTCCTGGGAGCGTAAGCACCCAGGCGATTACGAGTTTTTTAGGAGTACTCCAGCGGACGGCGCTGCGCCCTTTGGCGGTGCCAACGCCAGTAATCCCCCCTGCAATGACATGGGTAGAGCTGACCGGCATACCAAGAAAGCTTGCGATGAGAATGACGATAGAGGCGGATGTTTCAGCGGCAAATCCCTGCACTGGGGTGATTTTGGTAATCGAAAAGGCCATGGTTTTAATGATCCGAAAACCTCCTGATGCGGTACCTAGTCCGATGACAGCGGCGCACGCTAAAATCACCCAAAGGGGGATCTCAGGGGTGTGGATATAGCCTCCCGTAAAGAGGCCGAGGGTGATGAGTCCCATGCTTTTTTGGGCATCGTTGAGTCCGTGTGACAAAGCGACAAAACAGGCAGAACCGATTTGTAAGTGCCGGAATAAGCTCTTATCCGCTGCGCTGGGGCGTTTGCTGAAGTAGTAGAACAAAATTTTCATACATCCAAGGCCGATGAGAAAGCCGATGAGCGGAGAGGCTGCCATGGGGATTGCGACTTTGGAAATGACTCCTTGCCACAGAATCGTATCGTATCCCGCGTGCGCCCAAGCGGAACCAATGAGTCCACCGATGAGGGCGTAAGAGGAACTGCTGGGAATTTCATAGTACCAAGTCAATAGATTCCAGAAGATAGCGCCTCCGATAGCGCATAAGACAACGATTTGCGTGGCATCTGCTGCTTTGACAAGACCAGTGGCAATCGTTTCGGCCACTCCGCTGATTTGGGTCGCTCCTATAAAATTAAGCACCCCTGCCATCACAATAGCAGAGAGAGGGGCGAGGGCGCGTGTAGCGATGACTGTAGAAACTACATTAGCCGCATCGTGAAAGCCGTTTGTGTAGTCAAAAAAGAGTCCCAAAAGAACAATGAGAATGACGAGGATGTCCATCGCATCAGTCATAGCGCAATAACATATTTTTCTTCCCTTTTTATTTTCTTTTGCACTAAAATTGACTCCAAATTTTAGTAACAAAGTCGAGGTTACGGGGGGAGGTATGGTTTTAATCTTTCGAGCGATTTTTTTATTTTTCATTGCGTCCTTCCCCTTTATGAACATTCAGACTCAGGAGAATCCCGTTGTGAAAAATCCCGTTGTCGTCTTTGAAACATCTCTAGGAAATGTCGAAATTGCGTTAATGCCGGATGTGGCTCCGAAGACTTGTGAAAATTTTCTGGGACTTGTTGAAAAGCACTACTACGATGGAATCGTCTTTCATCGGGTGATTAAAAGTTTTATGATTCAGGGCGGTGATCCGACAGGTACAGGCTCTGGTGGGGAATCTATCTGGGGCAAACCCTTTGCCGATGAATGCGTAGCCAGTGTTAAATTTGATAAACCAGGGCTCTTGGCTATGGCTAACCGTGGACCTGCGACCAATGGAAGTCAGTTCTTTATCACGACAGCAGCCACGCCCTGGCTTAATATGCGCCATACGATTTTTGGTGCAGTCACTGCGGGTTATGAGATTGTCAAAAAGATGGAGATGGTGAAAACAGATCCACGCGATCGTCCTGTGGAGCCTCTCAAGATCATTAAAGCATATGTTAAAGCTTCATAATTCTTCGGTGTCGAGGCCGATTGCGTAGCGCAGTTGGTAGTAGGCGGCGATGAGTTCAAAGCTCGCTCGGTTAAGCTGATTACGCGCAATCGCAAGGAGATTGACCGAGTCTCGGTATTCGAGGGGAGCGATTCTTCCGAATTCGAGTTTTTCCTGGGCCTGTAGTCGTGCTTGCTCCGCGAGAAAGACTCCCTGGCTTGATGAAAGGTATGCAAGCATCGTCTCTTCGAGCTGATAGAGGCCATTTCGTATTTCTACTTCGATTTTTTGGAATTCTTTTTCGTAGCTAATGCGAGACGACTGCTTCATCGACTTGGCCTCTCTCACTTCGTGCTCGCGTAAAAAACTATCGAAGAGATTCCAGCTTAAGTTCATCCCTCCAACCCAATGATAGGCTTCGGAACCAAAGGATTGAGGTCCTAACTGATTGTCGTTATAACCGAAACGGATGTAGCCAGTAATTTTGGGAAGGTAATGTCCTTGTTTGGCATGTAAGTTTTGTTCGGCAACGCCGATTTGCAATTTTTGCGTGTGCAAGTCAGGGCGTAGCGAAATAGCTAAATCTAGGTATTGCTGCACTTCTTTTTCTGAAAATACGGTTAGTTCTCGCAATGCCTCGATCCGATCAATGTGCGCAAGCATCTCTTCCGTAGTAGGAAACGTATCGCTTGGGTAGCTGTATTTTATTTCGAGCTCGTGCAATTTACGAGCAATTTCGGGAATCGAGAGGAGAGGGATAGTGGCTGTAGAGAGTTGGATTTTCGGTTCTAAAAGGGGGTCTATTCCTAGCGTGAGCACGAACGCATTGCGGGCGTTTTTTAGATCCCTTAAAGTGGTGTAATAACTCGAAATCGCATTTGCGACGACCACTTTGCTCTGATTGACCTCATAGGGGGTTGAATTGCCTGCATCGAGTTTGCCCTGTTCTTGATTCAAGGCGTAAGAGAGATAATCGATATTAACCCTTTGGATCTGGAGAGAAATATCCAAAGAGACGACGGCATAATAGCTCTGTCTTACTGCGAGGAGGAGTTCGTTTTTTGTATTAGCCTGTTGGCAACGGTAACTCTCCGCCTCTAACGCTTTCGATTTAAGTCCAAAAATCAAATCGGTTGAAAAAAGAGGTTGGTCCAATTGAAATAGGCTGCTGTATCCCGTGTGGCTGGGAATAAATGGTTTGGTGGCGCTGTAGAGATTGAAAAAATCTTCCTTTTTTTGCGTACCTCTCAATTCAGCGCTGTAATGGATTGAGGGGAGCCAGCGCGAGACTGCCTGAAGCTTACGTTCTAACGCCTGGAGGGTGCCCTCTTTTGCGATCAGAAATTGCTTATTGCAATCGAGGGCAAGCGTCTCAGCATCGGAAAGAGAAAGCCGGTTAAGAGCGATCTCTTCCCCAGTGAGCAAGGTCGCAGCGCCTAAAGATAACCAAACGACAAAGATTTTCACGAGGCCCTCTTTTTCTGTCTATAACTGAGAGCCGATTGACTTTAAAAGAAAAAGTGAACACACTCGCTTATACCATTTATCAAAAATCAATTTGTATTTCAGCTGCGTCAAATGCAAAGTTATTTTTGATAAATGGGATTACCTATCGTTTTCGGAGGCTGAATGGACGTCGTCATGCTCTCGCGTGTGCAGTATGCGTTGAATACCTGTTTTCATTACCTCTATCCGCCGATCAGCATCGGGCTTGGGCTCATGCTTGTGATCATGGAAGGGATCTACATGAAGACGAAAAAAGTCCACTACAAGGAGATGACCAGTTTCTGGGTCAAAATTTTTGCGCTTACGTTTGCTTTAGGGGTGGCAACGGGGCTTGTACAGACATTTGGGTTTGGGACGAATTGGGCCAGGTATTCACGTTTTGTGGGAGACGTGTTCGGCAGCGCCCTTGCAGCGGAGGGGATTTTCGCCTTTTTCTTAGAAGCGGGATTTTTGGGGGTTTTGCTGTTTGGATGGGAACGGGTGAGTCCCAAGATGCACTACTTTTCCACGATTTGCGTGGCCCTTGGCGCCCATTTTAGCGCCGTATGGATCATCGTGGCCAATTCTTGGATGCAGACGCCTGCGGGGTATGTCATTGAACAAACGCCGATAGGCCCGCGTGCTGTTGTGACAAATTTTTGGGAGATGGTGTTCAATCCTTCCTCTCTGGATCGTCTCTTGCATGTACTGCTTGGCTGCTGGCTTACGGGAGCCTTTTTTGTTATTAGCGTCAGCGCCTACTACTTACTGAGGAAAAAATTTCAGCCGATCGCCCGTTCTATGATGAAGTTGGGCCTATTTGTAGCCATAGTATCGCTCTTTTTGCAACTCCTCTCAGGAGATCGGAGCGCGCGGCTCATCGCTCAATTTCAGCCAGCGAAACTTGCTGCCTTCGAAGGGCTCTACAAAACAGTGCCTAGTACCCCGGTTTCGGTGATTGGTTGGGTGGATACAAAAGCTGAGACAGTCCATTCTCTGCAGATACCGGCTGCTTTGAGTGTAATGACTTATAGAGATCTGAATACGCCCGTTGCAGGACTGGATCAAATTGATCGAAAAGAATGGCCGAATGTGGCACTCGTGTTCCAGACCTATCACTTGATGGTTGTGATGTGGGCGCTCATGGTTTTGATTGTCTTATTAGGATTTTGGTATTGGAAACGGCGTAGGCTTGAAAAATCCCCCTGGCTCCTTTGGACCATGATCTGTTCCGTGCTTTTGCCCCATATCGCCCAGCAGGCAGGCTGGATTTCTACGGAAGTGGGTAGACAGCCTTGGCTTGTGTGGAAGCTCTTGAAGACGAGCGACGGCGTTTCAGCTACGATCACATCGGGTCAAGTACAAGGATCTTTGACGATGTTTACAGTGATCTATATCCTTTTATTTGCGCTCTTTATCTTTCTCCTCAATCGAAAGATCAAACACGGTCCAGAGACTCTTCTTGTGCAATACGAAGACCCACTCTATCGCAACGTTTTACAAGGAAAATAGCGAATGTCTCTTGAAGCAGTTTGGTATGCCGTCATCGGAGTTTCCGCCCTCATGTATGCTGTTTTGGATGGGTTTGACTTGGGCGTAGGGGCTCTCCATCTCCTTGCCCGGAGCGATTTGCAAAGACGCACCTTTCTGAATGCGATCGGCCCTGTGTGGGATGGCAATGAGGTGTGGATCGTCATTGTGATGGGGGGTCTTTTTGCCGGGTTTCCCAATGTCTACGCCACTGTATTTTCTGGATTTTACACGTTATTCATGTTCTTGATTGCGGGTTTGATCTTTCGGGCAGTTGCCATCGAATTTCGGAGCAAGGAAGAGTCACCCAGCTGGAGACTTCTTTGGGATCTCGTATTTTCAGGTGCGAGCATTCTCGTTGCTTTTGCACTCGGTCTGATTATCGGCAATTTAATCGAGGGGGTGCCTTTGAACAGCTCTCAAGATTTTACAGGCTCTTTTTCTACCCTCCTGCGTCCTTATCCAATTCTCATTGGCATTACAGCAGTTTCTCTCTTTGCTATGCATGGAGCGATCTATCTCACTATGAAAACCGAAGGGGAGTCGCATGCAACCGTGCGCAGATGGATTAATCCAGCCATTCTCACTTTCCTCATTTTCTATTTTCTAATGACCGTTGCTACGCTCCTTTACATGCCCCACATGACTGCTCAGTTCAAACAGATGCCCTATCTGCTCATTTTTCCCCTTGCCGCTTTTGTGGTAATTGCGAATATCCCCTATCAGGTGAAAAAAGGCAATGACGGTTGGGCTTTTATCTCTTCCTGCATCAGCATGGCGCTTCTCCTCATGCTCTATGCTTTTGGGACGTTTCCTATTATCGTCCTGTCTTCGATCGATCCCGTTGTGAAAAGCTTGACGATTTACAATACCGCTTCCAGCCCCAATACGCTGAAAAATCTCCTCGTTGTTGTCCTCATTGGCGTTCCTCTCGTCCTCGGATACGGTTTCTGGATCTACAGGATCTTCAAAGGCAAAGTAAGGCTCGACAAATCGAGTTATTAATAGAACAAACACCGATATGGATTTCGTCGCTTTTCGGAGGATTTTTGGCCGATTTTCGATTCAAAATTGGGGGGCAATATACTGGAGTTGGTATTGCCCCCCAATTTTGAATCGAAAATCGGCCAAAAATCCTCCGAAAAGCGACGAACCCTTAATTACGCAGGAGGTCTATTGACTCAAGAATCCGACCACCGCTTCGTAGCATAGCAAGAGATGTGATACGCCGTTCATGGCTCGGTGGGGTTTGGCCTCTTCGGGCAATTGGTAGGTGGATGCGATGAAATCCTTGGATAATCCTGTTTTCCAGGGAGGCGGCGCTTGATTTTTTTTGGCCTTTTGCATGGCGATCCCCCAATACATGGAGGCAAGGTCGAGCCAGTGGTACGGCCAATTCAGTGTCTCTTGCGTATCGGGATTGATGAGCTGGGAGAAGAAGACGCGATCGAAAGAGGGGTTTTGGCAGATAAAGACCGCTTTTTTTCTCTGCACTCCACAGAGGGAAAAGGCATCAGTGATCTGTTGGGCGATCTGTTGTGGACTTCTCCCCTGAGCTACTTCTTCCCAGGTAAAGCCGTTGATCCGAAGACTCTCTGGATCGCTCTTTTCCCAGAGTTCAATCGGTTGATAGACGACGGTTTGGAAAGAGTCTTTCAGGGCGCCCGTTTCAAGATCGACGATCTTATAGGCAATCTCTAAGATTTTATGCACTTGCGCATTGAGACCGTTAGTTTCTGTATCGAGAAACACACCCAGCATAGAGATCCTCAAGGGATGGAGTGTACCCAGCATATATTGTCTTTTGCAAGGAAATTTGGCATTTGATATGGGAGAGATGTCTATTGGAGATACATATGGAAGTGCAACTTGGAATTTCGAAGCCCGCCTGTAAGAGTATTGCAGAGGCAATGCAAAAAGTTCTGGCAGATACCTATGCTCTCTATCTCAAAACCCAGAATTTCCATTGGAATCTCATAGGACCTGAATTTTTTCCACTCCACTTACTCTTTGAAAAGCAGTATGAAGATCTAGCAGATGCCGTTGATGAAATTGCGGAAAGGATTCGCGCTGTTGGGTTTTATGCGGAGGCCTCTTTTAGCGCCTTTGCCAAAAACACAACGATCTCAGAGCCGAAGGGGAAGCTGGAATCGAAAAAGATGGTCAAAGAATTACTTGAGGGGCATGAATTGATTGCCCGAGAGGGTAAACCTCTTATTCGAAAATTTCAAGAATTTCATGATGAGGCGTCTGCGGATTTACTCATTAAAAGACTGGGAATCCACGAAAAAGCTGCCTGGATGCTGCGGGCTCATTTGGAGGTCTAATTACAAATTCCCCATTTATGCTATAGTCCTCCCCCGAGGTAGCCTTGTATGTCATTGCCCCCACAGAAATTTCGCGAGATTGTTTTTCAAATTCTTTTTAGCACAGAGTTTGTGCCGGATGGTTCGGATGATACGGCGCTCATGCTTATGGGAGAGCTTAAAGTCACTCGCAAGGCGGTAATGGAAGCGCGTCTGAAAGCGATGCAAGTGGTAGACAAGCTGGGAGAGATCGACGAGAAGATTCGTGTCTCATCGAGGGAATACCATTTCGATCGTATCTCTCTTGCTGAAAAGTGCGCTTTGCGCCTTGGGCTCTTTGAACTTTTCTATGAACCTTCATTGCCTCATAAGGTGGCAATTGCTGAGGCCATCCGTTTGACCCGTAAATTCGGCACTCCGGAAAGTTCCCAATTTGTGAACGCCATTCTTGACGCAGTGTATACCCGTTCCACCTCAAAGTCACCCAAGAAAATCGAATTGAAATCTCTCTAAAATCGAATAAAAAAGTCGAGGTCAATATTGACTTAATATTAACCTCGCTTTTTTATTCGATTTGAGAGGATTTGAATCGATTTGCTTTGGG
>JACRBF010000008.1 GCA_016213175.1 Chlamydiia bacterium | reverse complement strand
TTTTTTGCAGATAAGGTGCATCGACTCCGGCGACTATTGACACAACGGATCAACGACAACTTTCAAATTATTCAGTTGAATCCAATCCAATTAGGTTGAATGAATTTTGGGTGCACCTCAAGTGGAAGCACTATATACACACACCGAATATATATCTAATACCCAACGCAATAAATATACCAAACGTGATTCAAGAATTGCTTGCGGTGATAAGCCATTCTCCGTAAAAATGGTCTTTTGTACAAAGGCCAACATGGACGAAGATCTGAAAATACAACTGGCAAAGATTGCAGGCACGATTCGCGGCCTGGCGATGGATGCGGTGCAAAAAGCCAATTCTGGTCACCCGGGTATGCCAATGGGGTGCGCCGAATTGGGCGCTTTCCTCTATGGCGTTCACTTACGCCAAAATCCGAAAAATTCGAAATGGATGAATCGAGATCGAGTGGTGCTCTCTGCAGGGCATGGCTCAATGTGGCTCTACTCTTGCCTTCATTTAGCGGGATTTAAACTCTCGCTCGATGAGATCAAACGGTTCCGGCAACTCCATTCGCAGACTCCAGGGCATCCTGAGTACAAGCACACGGATGGGGTTGAGGCGACGACGGGGCCGCTTGGCCAGGGGGTTGGTAATGCGGTGGGGATTGCGCTGGGGTTGAAACTGCTGGCAGCCAAATTCAACCAGGAAGACTATCCGCTCTTCACGGGCAAAGTATTTTGTATCGCAGGCGATGGCTGTATCATGGAGGGGGTCTCCTCTGAAGCATCTTCTTTCGCAGGACATCAGAGACTTGATAATCTAGTGCTGATTTACGACTCAAATCACGTATGCCTCGATGGTCCGCTCCCTGAATGCTGCTCTGAAGATACGAAGACTCGCTATAAGTCTTATGGATGGGATGTCTACGATTTGGATGGATATGATTTCGATGCGATGGAAAACGTATTTGGCGAAGTACGAAGAAAGCAGACAAGGCCGGTATTCATCGTGTTGAAAACGATCATTGGTAAGGGGTCTCCGCACAAGGAAGGCACTTCAAAGGCGCATGGATCGCCTCTGGGTGTTGAAGAGGTAGCGGAAACGAAGGCGGCTTTGGGGCTGCCTCAGGAAGAATTTTATATCCCCCAATCGGTGCGTGCTTTTTTTGAGCAGAAAATGCCGAAGGAAATGGCACTAGAGGTCGAATGGAATGACTTGTTCCGGAGGTTTTCTAAAACGCATCCGGAGCTTGCAGAAACGTTTCACAAGATGCAGACCCATTTTCTCCCTCCTGATTTGGAGGAGACGCTGTGGCATTTGGACATCAAAGTGCCGATTGCGGGTAGGGCTGCATCCCAAAGTGTCATCAACGCTCTTAGCAAAGTATTGCCTCAGTTGATCGGGGGCTCGGCTGATCTGTCGTGTTCCGATCTTACGATGATGCAGGATTTTCCCATCGTGGAAAGGGATCGTTTTGAGGGACGTAATTTTAAATTCGGCGTTCGAGAATTTGCCATGGGAACGATGGTAAACGGCCTGTTTCTGACGCAGATGTTTCAGCCTTTTTGTGGCACATTTTTCACCTTTTCCGACTATATGCGCAACGCGATTCGTCTCGCTGCGTTGTCTCGCTATCATGTGATCTATCAGTTCACACATGACTCGATTTTCTTAGGAGAAGACGGCCCTACGCATCAATCCATCGAGCAATTAGCTTCTCTACGCGCTATGCCGCACCTGCACCTCATCCGGCCTGCCGACGCCAATGAAGTGCGGATGGCTTGGATTGCAGCGCTTCGCTATGAGGGGCCTACTGCGATCGTCCTATCGCGGCAAAATTTGCCTAATCTTGAACCGACGCGCGTTCCCTACGCGCGAGGGATGGCACTCGGCGCCTACATTGTGAGCAAAGAGAAAAAAACACCCCATTTTACCCTCTTTTCAACGGGATCAGAACTGTCTCTTGCTCTTGATGTGGCTGAGCGACTGGAGAAGATGGGTAAGAGCGTAAGAGTTGTCTCCATGCCTTGCTGGGCTCTTTTTGAAAAGCAAAGTCCTGCTTACAAAGAATCGATCGTTGGAGGAGATTTAGGGATTCGGGTGGCTATCGAAGCGGGCACCGAACTGGGCTGGCATAAGTACATTGGGCAAAAGGGGCTCGCAATTTGCATGGAAGGGTTCGGCTTGTCTGCGCCTGCTGCGGATCTTGCTCAAGAATTTGGCTTTACCGTAGACGCAATCACCGAGAGATTGCTTTGCAATGCGTAGCGCAGCGTAATTTACGACTCCTTGATGCTCTTGCGGGCAAGAATTTAGACCGTCCTCCCGTTTGGCTGATGCGTCAAGCGGGCAGGTATTTGCCTGAGTATCGCAACTTACGGGACCGCTATGCGCTGAAAGAGCTGTTTTTGACTCCAGCGCTTGCAGCGGAAATTACGCTTATGCCTATCGAACAGATTGGCGTCGATGCGGCGATTCTCTTTTCCGACATCTCAGTTGTGGCACTCGCATTGGGACTAGAGCTAGAATTTCAAGAGGGGCCGCTCGTGAGACCTTTAGTGACGCCTGAGACAGTAGCTCATCTTGCCTATGCTCCGGAAGCACTGCAGCCCATCGTAGAGACGATTCAATTATTGATGCCTCAGTTGTATGTGCCTCTCATCGGATTTTGCGGAGGGCCGTTTACGGTGGCGACGTATTTGGCGAAGGGGGGCATTGAGGGTGTAAAGAGGTGGGCTTATGAGTCGCCAGACACTCTCGATACGCTACTGGGGAAAATCGTAGAGGTCTCGATCGCCTATTTGCGCAGGCAAACGGGGGCTGGCGTTTCTGTAGTGCAAATTTTTGATTCCTGGGCGAACGTCTTATCCAAAGAGCATTTTCAACGGTTTTGCCTTCCCTATTACCAACGGATGATCCAAGCAATTGAAGTGCCTACGATTCTCTTTTTACGTGAAGCCTCTCTTCGGTTAGACCTGCTGAAAGAGCTTCCGTGCGCTTTGAGCCTCGATTGGCAAACAGACCTACCCCTTGTGCGTAGCCAAACGCATCAGACGCTGCAAGGCAATCTCGATCCTGCTCTTCTCTACGCGCCCTTTTCCTGCATCCAAAGAACGGCAGAACAATTGCGCCTTAGTATGCAAGGCGATGCTGCGTGGATTGCGGGACTCGGACACGGCGTGAAACCGGATGTAACGGTCGAGGCGGTCAGAGTTCTCGTGCAAGCGCTTCAAGGAGTATGATGCTTTATCCGTCCGATCTCTTCCAAATTGATCTCGCGCAGCTTTTGCGCTGGAATCTTCCTGTGCCGCGCTACACGAGCTACCCTCCAGCTCCGCAGTTTTATCCGGTAGAAGAGGTCCTGTTACGGCAAAAAATCTCCCTTTTCGATCAGACACACAAACCACTATCCCTCTACGTTCACATTCCCTTTTGCAAAACGATGTGCCTTTTCTGCGGATGCTCCGTTATTTTGAACCGCTCCTCCGATAGGCAGGAGCGCTATTTTGCCCATTTGCTCAGAGAAATTGAACGGGTAGCTGAGCAATTTACCCAGAAAAGAGGGGTCTCTCAACTCCATTTAGGAGGAGGGACTCCGACATCGCTCACTGCGGCGCAATTCGAGCGGCTCATGGGGCATTTCCACGCCTATTTTGCTATCAACGCCGATGCGGAAATTGCTATTGAGGTAGATCCGCGGACAGTACACGAAGACGGAGGTATCAAGCTCGCCTTGTTGCACAGTCTCGGTTTTAACCGAATCAGCTTTGGCGTCCAAGATCTCGATCCGATCGTACAGGAGGCTGTGCGCAGGCGCCAAAGCGAAGAGATGACGGTTTCTACCTATTGGAAAGCGCGGGATCTAGGTTTTCAAAGCATCAATATCGATCTCATTTATGGGTTGCCTTTGCAAACGACCACCTCTTTTGCGAACACAGTAGACAAACTCATTGCCCTGAAGCCGGATCGGATCGCCCTCTATTCCTACGCCCAAGTGCCGTGGCTTAAAGCCCATCAAAAAGCGATCCCTGAGAAGACGCTGCCTTCAACAGAGGAGAAATTGCGAATCTATGTTGATGCAAGAGAGCGGTTTATACAGAGTGGCTATGTGCCCATTGGCATGGATCATTTTTCTTTGCACAGCGATACGTTGGCGGACGCGTATGGAAAGGGAATGCTCACACGCAATTTTCAAGGCTACTCGATCCAACGGGCAGATGATATGATTGGTTTCGGAGTCACCGCTATTGGATTTTTAGAAGGGGCCTTTTTTCAAAATCAAAAGACGCTTGAGGCGTATGGTGATCTTATAGATAAGGGAGCACTGCCTCTTTATCGAGGCTTTGTCTTAACAGACGAGGATGTCAAGCGTAAATTTGTGATTCAGAATCTGATGTGCCGTTTTCAGTTAGACAAGCGGGAATTTTTTTCTAGGTTTGCCATCGATTTTGATACTCATTTTGCGGCCTCCCAAAAGACCCTAGATCACCTGGAGCAGCAAGGACTCATTGAGCAGACGGCAGAGAAGGTTATTCCCACTCCTTTGGGACGCCTTTTCATTCGTATTGTTGCCTCAGCGTTCGATGCGTATTATCATTCAGGACATGGTTCGGCGGCTGTATGAATATCGTGATTTTGGGGGGAGGGATTTCGGGGCTTTCTGCCGCTTGGTATGTGCAACAAAAATATCCGCATGCAGCAATTACTCTGTTAGAAAAGAGTCATCGTCTAGGTGGCTGGATTCAAACGTACCATGGCGAAGGCGTTCTTTTTGAACTCGGTCCTAGAACGTTTCAGACAGCTAGATGTTCGCACTTACTGGCGCTTATTCAAGAAATGGGACTGAGTAACGAGGTGATTTATTCCGATCCTGCAGCGGGGTGTAGATATCTTCTTTATAAAGGGCATCTTCGATCCATGGCCTCTTTCATTCCGATGCTGATCCCTGGGTGCATCCGCGATCTCTTCGCTGCAAAAACTACGGTAGCCGATGAATCGATTTATGATTTTGCAAAGAGGCGCTTTGGAGAGCGCATTGCCAATACGCTCTTCGATCCCTTAACTCTGGGAATCTATGCCGGTGACATCCACAAGCTCTCGATCCGTTCCTGTTTTCCCCATTTTGTTCATTTAGAAAAACAATGGCGCTCTATCGTACTCGGATCGCTTCTCTCCAAAAAATGGGGACAGAAAAGGGGGCTTTTTACTCTACGACAGGGGATGCAACACTTAATCCAGGCTCTTGCTGAAAAAATCCATGCAAACATCTATCTCAATACCACAGTGGAAGCGATCAGGCATGACGGGGTGGTTGCAAATGGCAGATTGTTCCCGGCAGAGCTGATCATTTCTGCATTGCCCGGATCTGTGCTAGGCAAGCTCACCGGCTTATTGCCCGAGTTTGAAGAGACAGATCTTTGGGTAGTGAATCTTGCCTTCGATGGCGCTATCCTTCCGAAAAAGGGGTTTGGCTATTTAGCGCCGACGCAAGAAAAGGAAAAGCTGCTGGGCATGATTTGGGACTCTTCCGTGTTTCCACAACAATCGTGCGGCTTGCAAACGCGGGTGACAGCAATGATGCGTGAGGGGAGTGTTCCCCTCGCGCTGGATGCAGCCAGGCGCCACCTACAAATTACAGCCTCTCCCTCGTTTTCTAACGTCTTTTTTGCTCAGAATGCAATCCCTCAGTTTCCAGTAGGCTATTCGCAAAGACTTGCAGAATTTGAGAAGAAAATGATACTGGAATTCCCGCACCTGTTCTGCTGCGGCAATTATCTTCAGGGCGCATCCGTCGATGCCTGCATCGCGCGTGCGATGAGGATATTCACACATGCCTCATATAGACGACTTGCTCCCCATAAGATTCAGGGACAATATCCACTCGGTGGATAAGCGGATAAGCGGCGCCAAAACCCCACTTTGACCGAATCATTACACCTGTTGCATCGGAAGCACTAGCTACTTGGCCAAAGTGCTGAGGACCCCAAGTTTCGGAATAGTAGATAACCAAATCGCCTTCTTGAGGATTGTCCACTACTGCATATCCTCTATTCTGTAATTGAGAGATGCAGTTTTTATTAAAAATGTCGGCAGAAGACTGATAATCTCCCCATGATTCATGGAAACAAATTTGAAATACATACGAAAAACAGTTGTGATCAGGCAGTTCTTTTGCCATGTCGTGATAAATAATAGGGGAATTTTTCATTTTTTCCGATTGGATAAAAGCATCCATATTTCGATTGGCTTGCCTACGGTCATCTGTATCGATGTGTTTCGCTTGCGGATGCACATGTAAAGTTGCATTGCCTCTTACAAAAGAAGGGGGAAGATGGGAAGCTGCGTTGTTGGCCGGAGGTATTTGTTCCTGATTTGCCAATTGTTCATGACATTTGTGGGTGATGATCTTAGTTCTTGCGAATCTATTCACAAGGCAAGCAAGTAATACCATTCCCCCAACCCCCCCCCCAACCCAATGCGGCATTTTCTCTCCCGAGATAAAATGGCTGTGAATTTGTGTGATTACCGACGGCATGCCACTAAACGGGATAAATTGAGAGAGAGAGAACATAGGAACCCATCAAAAATTGATTATTAATTCGACTTTGCAACTTTTTTAGCCTGCCGGCCTCGGCATATTTGCTCTCTGAGGCGTTTATTTAAATGGGAAGGGGTTAGAAACCCCTTCCCGTTTAAATAAATCGACTAGTTTGGCCTATGGCCAAACGTCCGAGAGCAAATAGGATAGGCCAGCAGGCTAAAAAAGTTGCAAAGTCGAGATTAATTATCCGTAATGAGATAAAAAAAATCTAAACAAATATATTCGGAAATCGGAAATATTTATCCCTCTATCAAAATTACTGTTTCAAATAAAGTTTGCTAATTGATTATTAAATGCATTTAATATAGTATTGATGTAGGGGCGTTATTATTAATTGTGTAAGCCTCATAATATAATAATAAGAACGTATAGGTGTTATATGGCAAGTGCATCATTTCCTACAGAGGCGCGAAAGCTCGCTGCATTAGAAGTGCAGCTTAGCGTGGAGCTGGCATCTCTGGAAGATCTGCAGAAAATTGAGCAAGAGATTGTAGAAAATACAACGGAAAAAACGGCAGGGATTGCTGAAGGACTCTTGAACCGATTGGAAGATCAGAGATCTGCCTTAGTCAGCAAAAAGATCGTTCAATTAGAGAAAAACAAAGATCCGATTGCAAAAGTGGGACAGCTGAAAGCTCTTTGGAATTTTATGACTCCGGAAAAGATCGATGAGCAACTGAGCGCGATCGCTCTTAATGCCTCGCTCCTTCCTAAAAAAGATGCGAAAACGCAGCGGGTCGTGCAAGAAGAATTTGAGCACTTAAACTTTATGCATCAAAAGCCCATTGTCCATGAGCTGGATGAAAATGTGCCCCATAGCTTTGCCGAACAAGTCAGTAAAATTGCAGAGACTGTAAGAAATACCCATTCTTTACAGGCATTGAGGGAGCTGAATCCTGTCCAATTGGGAGAAATTGGCAGGGTTGCTGGGAGGGTTAAATAATGAGTCCAGAGGGTATAGCACACGCAATCGATGAATATTTGAGGGCGCTCCAGGCGCAATCCCGTATTGCAGAGGCATTCTATTACGGGAGAGTAGGCGAGGGGATTGAGGGATTGTTATCCCTTCCCGAGGACATACGGTTCAAAATCGAGCAGCTTATTTGGGAGGCTGCTGGGGGGAAGGCTATTGATTTAACAGATCAGGCTTCGGGCAATCTCGTAGCGGAGTCAATCCTATTTTCCCTCGAAGAGCGGATGGGGATGCACGCTTCTTAGGGAGTAATAAGGGGATGGTGGCGATTTTGCAGCACGTCCCCGAACTGATAACCTAGTTGCTTGAGAGAGTGGGTAGAGGGATCTTTCGGATTATGCACGTAGACTGCGTTCGTTAGCGCGTAAAGACCAAGATAGATATCCATGGGGGGGAGTTTAGTGAGCAGAGGCCAATTGAGAAGGATATGGGGTTTTACGAATAAGACTCCAGCGGGAGTTGTGGGAAAGGGGAGAATGCCGAGCGGAGAAGGGGGCAGGGCGGATGGCGCGGGGGAAGCGCAGAAGAGGGCGCCTAACACGAGTCCTTGGATGCAGAAAAGATCTTTGAGAGAATATGCCTTATCCCACGGAAAATGGGCGGGCATCCACTGATCGCACGCAAGGCGCATTGATTTAGAGACAAGACCGCTTGCCGCGGGGGCAAGTTTCCGAATGAGGAGCGTGCGGAGTGCGTCATCGTCTCTCCAGAGGTCTCTGCCGAAAGCGTAGAGTTGAGCGGGGGAAGGGCCGGACTGTGGAGATGGAGTTCTGGATGCCAAGGCTTTGCGGCCGCTTGCAAAAAGATTTTCTGATTGGAAGGGGATGCCTGTTAGTTCAATATATCCATTTTGAGTAAAGAAGGCGGCTTGCTGGGAGGTAATGGGGGAGTGCATAGGTTAGCCTGACGCTCCTGCAAGAAAGGAGGAGTTGGATTGGAACCTCGCGAGCGCCTCAATGAGGGAGCCGGGTTTTGCAAAGGTTGAAAAACGGATAAATCCCTCGCCTTTCTGTCCAAATCCTTGTCCCGGAACGGTAATGATTTGCTGTTCATGGAGAAGATGATCGAACAATTCCCAGGAGGAGGTTTTGGGAGGTGTTTTAACCCATAAAAATGGGGCATTTGTGCCGCCGTATACAGTCATCCCCAATGTTGTGAGTCCGTGGTGGAGAAGCTCTGCTTGTTCTAGGTACCTGCGGATCTGTGCACGCACCTCTTTTTTCCCTTGTTCGGAATAGACCGCTTCTGCTGCCTTTTGGATGGGATAGGCAACTCCGTTGAACTTTGTATCTTGTCTGCGCTTCCAGAGAGCGTGTAGAGAATGGGTAGCGCCAAAATCGAAAAGACGGAGGGCGTGTGGGACAATGGCATAGGAGCAGCGAAGTCCTGTAAACGCTGCCGATTTAGAGAAGCTGCGAAATTCAACGGCCACCTCTTGAGCTCCCTCAATCTCATAGATGCTCCGTGGAATTTTAGGATCTGTAATGAAGGCTGAATAAGCGCCGTCTATGAGAAGGACTGCGCGGTGCGTCTTGGCATAGTCAATCCATTTTTTGAACATCTCTCGGCTGAAGGGGGTGCCTGTGGGATTATTGGGATGGCAGAGGTAGACGAGATCTACGGCTGATTGTGGCGGGGAGGGGATAAATCCATTGTCTTCCGTGCAGGGAAGATAGGTCACACCCCCATATCTGCCTGTTTTTAAGAGCGTCCGTGTACGTCCCGCCATGATATTCGAATCGAGATATAGGGGGTATGTGGGGTCTTGGATAGCGATCTTGCTGTCGCTTGCAAATAATTCTTGGAAATGCCCCATATCGCCTTGCACCCCATCGGATATGAAAACTTCATTGGGGTGGATGCCTAGATCTACGTAGTCGTGCTTCGCAATGGCCTCTCGGAGAAATGGATAACCTTCAGAGGGACCGTATCCTCGGAAAGAATTAAGTTGTCCCATTTCCAGGGATGCTTTGCAGAGCGCTGCTATGATAGAGGGGGCGATCGGTTCTGTGACGTCGCCCAGGCCGAGATCGAGGAGGGGGCGGCTGTCTGGATGGGCATTTTGGAATGCTGCGATCCGCTTCTCAATTTCTGGAAATAGGTAGCTTTGCGAAAGCTTGGAAAAAAGGTGATTGAGCCTGGCCATACGAGAGATAGTGTAGCGTGATGCCTGGATATTGCGATAGATGAAAATCGTCCTTTATACGTACACTTAGAAGGGTATGGATTTATTACAGACTTTGAGGGGTCAGATCGGCCCCATTGAAGAGAAGATTGGGTATTTTTTCGAAAATAAAGATCTTTTGATCTTAGCCCTGACGCATCGTTCCTTTGTCAATGAATTGAAACAGCGAACGCTTGCTCACAATGAGAGATTAGAATTTCTCGGCGATTCGATTTTAGGGCTTGTGATTGCGGAGTATCTTTACCATCGCCTTCCTTCCTATCCAGAGGGACCTCTTTCGCAACTTCGATCGCGTCTTGTAGACGCCCCATCGTGTGCTCAGTATGTGCAGAAGCTGGGGATTGCCGATGCGATCCTTTTGGGGCGTGGAGAGAGGATTGGAGAGGGGAAAACGAAGTTGTCGATTCAGGCAGATGTGTTTGAGGCGCTCATTGCAGCTCTCTATCTCGATGGAGGCCTCAAGGCGGTAAAATCGTTTTTGCTGCTCCATTTTGAAGCTGATTTTGAGCGAATAATCGACAGCCCTCCGAGGAACTATAAAGCAGAACTGCAAGACTATTCACAGAAAAAATTTCAGAAGGCGCCTGTGTACAAAATTGTTGATGCGGTAGGTCCCGATCATGCGAAAATCTTTCATATTCTCGTATTTTTAAACGAGCATGAGATGGGCGTTGGTACGGGAGGGTCGAAAAAAGAGGCGGAGCAGAGAGCTGCGCTCGATGCGTTATCGAAAATCGGGGTTGAATGAGTAAGGCGAAGGTAATTTGGTCTTGTCGTGAATGTGGTCATGCGCAACCGAAATGGACGGGAAGTTGCGGAGCTTGTCAGAATTGGAATACGTTGATTGAGGAGGTGGAGGTTGTTGAAAAAAAGGGGCGTTTCGAGTCGAAAAGGACTCAAAGCGCGAAGCCCATTCGCATCCGCGATGTTCCTATTGGTGAATGTCAACGGCTCACGACCCAGATGGGGGAGCTCGATCGTGTGTTTGGTGGCGGGATTGTGGGAGGCGCATTAATCCTTGTCGGAGGGGAGCCAGGCGTTGGAAAATCGACGCTGCTTCTTCAAATCGCCAATGCGCTCGCTTTACAAGGGCTTACGATTCTCTATGTGTGCGGAGAAGAGTCTGCGGAACAGACGTCGCTACGCGCAAAACGATTAGGAATTGACCATCAGAACCTCTATCTTCTCAATGAGACGATGTTTACAGCGATTCGGACGCAGATCGATCAACTGAAACCCGATATTGCGATTATCGATTCAGTGCAAATCGTCTATAAGTCGGAGATCTCCTCTTCGCCTGGCTCTGTGGTTCAGGTGCGAGAAATTGCAACCGAATTTATGCACCTTGCCAAGGGAGAAGGAATTACGACTTTCTTGATTGGGCATGTCACCAAATCGGGTGAACTCGCAGGTCCTCGCGTATTGGAGCACATTGTCGATACAGTGCTCGACTTTGAGGGGGACAGACAGCACGGATACCGCCTTCTGCGTGCTGTAAAAAATCGGTTTGGTCCCACAGACGAAATTGCCATTTTCCAGATGAAAGAGACGGGTCTTGCCGAAGTGCCGAATCCTTCGCAGGTGTTTCTTGAAGGACGCATGCGAGATGTCGCTGGATCGGTCGTCGTGCCAGGTCTTGAAGGGGGCAGATCGTTTCTTCTAGAAATCCAAGCGCTTGTAACGCCCACTTCTTTTTCCACCCCATCGCGCAGATCTACAGGACTTGACCAGAATCGGCTGGCTCTTCTCTTAGCCGTGCTGGAGAAAAGAGCGGGCTACCAACTCCACAATTGCGATGTATTTGTGGCCCTAGCAGGAGGCCTCAAAATTGTTGAACCGGCCATCGATTTAGGGATCGTGCTCGCAGTGGCCTCTTCCTTTGCGAACCGTTCTTTGCCATCCGATATCGTCGTGCTGGGAGAGGTGGGACTTGGGGGGGAGGTGCGTACGGTCACTCGTGTGGAGACGCGTCTTAAGGAGGCGGTGCATATGGGGTTTAAAAAATGCATTGTGCCAAAGCGTAATTTACAAGGCATTTCCCCTTCAATCCGTGACAAAATCGAATTGATCGGCATCGAATTGTTAGAGCAAGCTATTCAGAGCGTTTTTTCGTGAAGATTCTGGTGTGTGCTCGAAGCTCTCCGTTGTCGCGAGCCCAATTTGAAGAGATTAGAGATGCGCTTGTAAAATACCGTCATGACGTAGTTCTGGAGCCTTTGTGGACAACAAGTCCCGGCGACCTTGATCTGACTATTTCACTGCGCAGTTTAGGGAAGAGTGATTTTTTTACACGCGATCTCGATATGATGGTGAGAGATGGGAAGGCGAGGGTAGCCATTCACTCGGCCAAAGATCTGCCAGAGCCTTTGGCTGAGGGTTTGATGGTGATTGCAGTGACGAGGGGAATAGATCTCAGAGATAGTTTAGTGTTGCGCAGAGGGGAGGCATTGCAGACACTCAGGAAAGGGGCCTTGATTGCGACGTCGAGTGAGAGAAGAGATAGGCAGGTTTTGCAACTTCGATCCGATTTGCAGTGCGTGGATATACGCGGCATGATTGGCGCTCGCTTAGATCGGTTGGAAAAAGGGGAAGTGGATGGCGTCGTTGTGGCAGAGGCGGCGCTGATTCGACTGAAACTAGGAGATCTGAATCGCATCTATTTGCCAGGAGAGACGGCACCCATGCAGGGAAGATTGGCCATTGTGGCAAGAATCGGGGATGAGGAAATGAAGAGCGTTTTTCAAGCCGTTGACAGTTAATTTGATGCGTATTAAGGCTTGATTACGGATAAGAGATTGTTAACGGATATGGATTTCGTCGATTTTCTTGGGTGCCTTTGAGGTGGAACGGGTATATACTGAATGTTGATATTGCCCCCCAATTTTGAATCGAAAATCGGCTCAAAAGGTCCCGAAAATCGACAGAAACCAAATCCGTTCACAGTCTCTAAGAGGGTTTTGTATCTAGGAATAGATCCGCCGGAGGGAAGGGCGGTAGATCACTATCCCGTCATTCGGACAAGCAAGCTCGAATCCCATGAATTATCTATTGCGTCGGATCGGTGGGAAGAATTCTCTCATGTCATTTTTACCAGTAAAAATGGAGTGCGTTATTGGGAGAAATGGAAAAGCGCCGAGGGCAAGATTTTTATTGCTATTGGCGAGGGGACAGCGGGAGAATTACGCGGCAGAGGCATCCAACCCTTAGTTGCAAGCGATGCGAGGCAAGAGGGGGTGATCGCATTGCTTGAGGGGCTTTGTCTGGAAGGGGCTTCTGTGCTCTATTTGCGCTCTAGAAGAGCGCGGCCGCTGCTCGCAGAGTATTTGGCGCGCAATATCAATGCGGTAGTCGTCGATCTATATGATACGGTCATACAATGTCCGAGGATGGCGCCCGATTTGAGCCTCTATGAGGAGATCGTTTTTACAAGTCCCAGTACGGTAGAAGGATTTTTGAAAATTTTTGGGAAATTGCCAGAAGGGATCAGGCTGACTGCGATCGGGGCGGTGACTCGGGCGGCTTTGATGAGCATCATGCTTCTCTATACCCGTTCCACCTCAAAGGCGCCCAAAGTAAATCGATTCAAATTCTCTCAAATCGAATAAAAAAGCGAGGTTAATATTAAGTCAATATTGACCTCGACTTTTTTTATTCCATTTTAGAGAGATTTCAATTCGATTTTCTTAGGTGCCTTGAACCTATCCAAATAAAAAGTTTCTGTCGATTTTTCGGTTCTTTTGAGCCAATTTTTGATCGAAAAACTCGACGAAAAATTTTATTCGGATAGGTTCTTTGAGGTGGAGCGGGTATATACCCTTGTTGACAGCCCCTTTCTTCGCACGCTATACTTAAGTTTTTGACGAGTCTTCACAAACTGTAGATGCCATATTAACAGTCAATGTTTTGCGCATATCTCTAATCCAAAGGATTGCCTATGACAACCCAGCAGCAAACTAGCTACCAACTTCCTGAGTTACCCTATAATTTTGGGGCTCTTGTTCCTGTGATTTCTGCAGAGATCATGGAGCTGCACTATTTGAAGCACCATAAAGGCTATGTGACGAATTTGAATGCTGCCTTGGAGAAATACCATGAAGCGGAGAGCAAGAATGACATGGCGGCGATGGTGGCGCTTCAATCGGCGATCAAATTCAATGGCGGGGGCCACATTAATCACAGTATTTTCTGGACGATCCTCGCGCCGATTTCTCAAGGGGTTCACGAGGGTCCTCAGGGCCATTTAGCCAAGATGATCGAGCGCGACTTTAGCTCGTTTGATCTCTTTAAAGAAAAATTGAGCGCTTTGTCCATAGGAGTTCAAGGGTCGGGGTGGGGATGGCTCGGATATAATAAAAATTTGAAAAGATTGGAACTAGCCAGTTGCTCCAATCAAGATCCTTTAAGTAGCCAAGGATTGATTCCTGTTTTGGGTATCGATGTCTGGGAACATGCTTATTACCTTCAGTATAAGAATGTTCGAGCAGACTATGTCAAAGCGATCTGGCAAATTTTTAATTGGCGCCATATCGAAGAGCGCTTCGCGAAGGCATGTCTTTAGCTCGACTCGTGTGAGCTTAGGGCTCGTAAAGAAATAAGTTCCCAATCTTAGAGACTGTCCTTGATCTGTTGGGGGGATAGCTGGTATGCTGAACCCCGATTATGGGACTCTTTTCACGCAGTAAACCAAAAATTAAAATCCAGACGACAAAAAAAGATGGATTTAGCGGTTGGATCAAATGTTCCGGATGTACGGAGCTGATTCATGCCAATGAGTTACAACAGAATTTCAATTGCTGTCCGAAGTGCAATTATCATTATCGGTTGTCCTTGAAGCAGAGGATAGATCTTCTATCGGATGCGGGTACTTTTGTGGAAGAGTTTACTGAGATCCGTCCTGTTGATGCATTGGGCTTTGTTGATACCGAGTCGTACAAGGATCGATTGCATCAAGCGAAACAAAAAACGGGACGTGATGACGCCATTTGTACAGGGGTATGTCAACTGGATGGCCATTCCATTGCACTCGCGATTCTCGATTTTGCGTTCATGGGCGGTTCTATGGGATCGGTTCTGGGCGAGCGGCTGACGGCTCTTATTGAACTTGCCTTTGAGCGCCGTATTCCTCTCGTTATCGTGTCTGCGTCAGGAGGGGCCCGGATGCAAGAGTCTGTACTTTCTCTCATGCAGATGGCTAAAACTGCCGCCGCTCTCGCAAAGCTTCATGAAAACGGGGTGCCTTACATCTCCATCCTCACCAATCCGACAACAGGCGGTGTAACAGCCTCTTTTGCCACTCTCGGCGACGTGATTCTGGCCGAACCGGATGCACTCATTGCGTTTGCAGGACCTCGGGTTGTGGAACAGACGATTGGGCAAAAGCTGCCTCCTCGCGCGCAGAAATCAGAGTTTCTCTTGGAGAAGGGGATGGTAGATTGCATTGTGAAACGGGTGGATCTGCGGGCAAGGCTTTCGTTTTTTATCGAATTTTTTACGGGGAATGAGCGCACTTTTGACTTTCTTTCAGCGGAAGAAGATCGTCTTGCGGAAAAAATGCCTCAACGTTTAAAAGAGCTGCTGAAAGTCGCGGAAAGAGGCCATGCAACACACACTTCCAGTTCCAGTACAGACAGATGATGCCGAGCTTGTTCCCTCTTACGCTACGCTTAATGCCTCTGGCGCGGATGTCAGGGCGGCGATTCCAAGTCCGATTATCATTGCGCCAGGGAGTTCTGCCGTTATCCCTACAGGAGTATGTATGGAGATCCCCGAAGGGCATGAGATTCAGGTGCGTCCTCGTAGCGGGCTTGCGGCAAAAAATCAAGTCACGGTACTCAATACGCCGGGCACTATAGATGCCGATTATCGTGGAGAGATCTGTGTGATTTTGATGAATTTAGGAAGGGAATCTTTTACTGTGACTCCCAAAATGCGTATTGCACAGCTCGTATTGGCTCCCGTGGTCCGCGCAGAATTTATTCAGGCCAATGTGCTCTCTGCAACGGCACGTGGAGGGGGGAAGTTTGGCCATACTGGCACGCATTAGCAATCCACTTGTGTCTCTCTTCCTGTCTCGCAGAAAAAAGGATCCCATGAGGATTTTTCGCTCACTAGATATGCAGCTTGTCTCCTTCCTCGATGTCAATACGCGGGATGAGGCGATCGATGCGTTGATTGATCTCTTGGATAAAGCGGGGAAGCTGCCCGATAAAGCGGTCTTCCGCCAGGCGATCTTTCATAGGGAAAAACTTGTTTCAACTGGTATTGGGATGGGCGTTGCCGTGCCCCATGCGAAGCTCAAAAATTTCCCCGATTTTTTTATCGCGATTGGCATCCAGCGCAAGAAGGGGTTGGATTGGAATGCTCTCGATACAGCTCCTGTGCGCATCGTTTTTATGATTGGAGGCCCTGAGGATAAACAGTCTGAATATCTCCAAATCCTTTCTCAACTCACTTCAGCGATCAAGAATATGGATCTGCGGAAGGCTCTATTGAAGGCCGCATCGAAAGAACAGGTACTCGGTCTTTTTTCCGAATTTTGAGCCTGTTTCGTTGTATATAAATTCCCGTTTTGTTATGCGTTATGATACCTATAAGGGATTGTAAAAAATGGATCTGAAACTAAGGGATGTGGCTCAGTTACTCGATGTTTCTGAGGCAACAGTACGCCGCTGGATTGCGGATAGCAAAATTCCCTACTATCGCCTCAACCAACAGTATCGTTTTAATCGCAATGAGATTGAAAATTGGATGCTCAGTTGCAAGCGTGAGGAGGCGCTATCTCCTTTTGTAAAGGAAGATTTGGAGCATCGGTTGGGTTCGCATCAATTCGGACTGTTTCGTGCTATTTACAAAGGGGGCGTATACTCTGAGGTAGAGGGAGATAATAAGGAGGAGGTCATTTGCGCCGCGATGAAGCGGATCGCGAAAGATCTCCATCTCGATGCAGAGGTCATTACCGAGTTGCTTTTAGATCGAGAGCGCTTGATGCCGACAGCGCTGTCCAAAGGGATCGGAGTTCCTCATACCCGTGATTTTCTCTTGCAAGAATCGTTTGATGTGGTCGCTGTTGTATTTCTCAAAAAACCGATTGAATATGGTGCTTTGGATAGCCTTCCTGTTCATACGCTCTTTTTTCTCTTTGCATGCGATGATAAACGGCATCTCCATCTTTTAGCAAAACTGGCTCATTTATCGAGTAATTCCGAGGGGCTCAGTATGCTTAAGCGCCAACCTAATAAAGCAACCCTTCTCGAATACATCAAGAATTGGGAAGGGCGCCTCGCTCATAAGCCGTCTGAAAAATTGGCCACGAAAGTCTAAGAGACTGTTAACGGAATTAGTTTCAGTCGATTTTTCGGTTCTTTTGAGCCGATTTTCGTTCCAAAAGTTGGGGGGCAATATCGACAACAGTATATA
>JACRBF010000007.1 GCA_016213175.1 Chlamydiia bacterium | reverse complement strand
ATCGACGATTTTCGGCAGCTTTCACACAGCTCAAATAGGAAGTTATTTGTTGCGTTTGGTATAACTCTTTGTTATGCAAGAGATCTCATGCATGTCCCTATGCCTCTCCGTATCGTCTTTTTCGGCACGCCCCCCTTTGCAGCCTCTTTGTTGAGCTATCTTCTTGATGCTGGCATCCCAATCCTAGCCATTGTAACGCAGCCGGACCGGCCTCAGGGCAGATCCCTGCAGAAGGCGTTCTCCGCTGTAAAAAAAACTGCTTTAGAACGCGCTCCAGAGATCCCCCTTTTGCAGCCGGAAAAAGGCTCCGATCCCGACTTCCTATCCTCTCTTCGAGCTCTTCAGGCTGATCTTTTCGTAGTTGTTGCGTTCGGACAAATTTTGCCACAGCAGCTCCTCGATATTCCTCCCAAGGGGTGTATCAACTTGCATGCAAGTTTATTGCCCAAATATCGCGGCGCCGCGCCCATTCAGAGGGTGTTGATTCAAGGAGAAAATGAGACGGGGGTTGCCATTCAGAAGATGGTAAAACAGCTCGATGCAGGAGACGTGATTGTCACGGCGAGGATGGAAATTCCTCTCGATATGATCTTTGGAGAGTTAGAGGAGGCGCTTTGTGAATTATCGAAACCGCTCCTCCTGTTGGTGCTTCAGTCCTATGTTGTAGGCATTCCGCCTGCAGAACCCCAAAATCACTCCCTTGCAACGCATGCGGCAAAAATTTCCACGGAGGAAGGAGAAATCCATTGGGCAATGCCAGCGCTCAAAATTCACAATCTGATCAGAGCATTTTCTCCGCGTCCTGGGGCGTGGTGCTGGTTCAGACAGGGAGAGCAGATGAGGCGTATAAAAATTTTACGCACAGCTCTTTGCTCTGGGCAACGGATGCAGAAAGAGGCAAAGCCTGGCCAAATTTTATCTGACGAAGGAGTGGTTATCTGCGGGGACGGTGTTTTAAAGCTCCTTGTAGTACAGCCTGAGGGTAAGGGCGTCATGGATGCAGCTTCGTGGTTGCGTGGGTTTAGAGAGCCTCCTTATTTTCAATGAGTTAAGGTTTGTTTCCTGAGGACGCATAGAGCGCATAGGGCGTGTCAAAACAAAAAAAGACTTCATTTACTTTAAAGAGGGGGATGTCTATCATGCTCTCGCTTGAACTTTAGTGTAGGAGACGAGCATGACTACTATTGTTTTTCAGATTAACGAACGAATGAGTTGCGAAAGAGTCGATAATAAAGTGGTTTCATTACAAGCTAGCCATGGATTAAAAGAAGAGATGGGGGGGGGCTCTGCAATTGCGAAATACCATACTCCAGCGCAGGCGGTGATCCGATTTCTCGGTACGATGGAAGGCGGATACCGATTTTCACAGCTTTTTGGCCGGGTGCCGAAATGGCTGAATGCGGTGCGCGTAGAGTGCGGCATGGGAGAGTCTTCTTTTCTACGAAGATTAGGAGAGAAGGGGGATGCTCACTGGTCCAGTTTTGTACGCATACCCTCTACCACACAAGATGCGATCTCCTCTGTGCGAGATGCGCGTGATGCAGTGACAAAGGTAGGAACGTCAGACGCTTTGCGACCCGAGCAAGTGGGGTATCAAGTGAAGAAGGCTCTGCGCGATGTAGCAGATTGGGTTTCAACGGTTGGATACAGTGCAGCGACAGTCTGTCAACTCATTCCCACAGCAGAGCAGCAGGCTAAAAAAATCATCCAGGTCTCTGATACAGTCACCTTGGGAGGCGATGTAGTTAGTGCGCAAATGAGTATGGCAAATTTGGGTAGAATGCAGGCGATGGCAAAGGTTGCCGATGCTCAAGGCGCTTCTGCAGAATTGGTGGATACGATTCAACAAACGAAAAGATACAATATGCTGGCTCTTGCAAAGGATATTTGCGCGATTACCAGCGGTATTTTTGGGCTTATATTCCTTGCGACAGGAATTAGCGTAGTTTCAGGAATAGTCCTGCTGACCATCGGACTTGCGTCTACGCTGTTTGCTGTGACAAAGAAACTCTATGAAGAGACAATGAGTTGGAAGCCGATCAATTTCTTCGATTCCAAACATGTGACTTGTTTGCAGTATCGAACGGTGTAAGTCTTTCAGAGTGCTCCTCGGATGCAAGGTTCTGTACGATCGTCCGAATGGTTTGTCGTTGGAGCACTCTCCGTCCTTCTCTCAGCCCTTGTCTGCGTCTCTCAATTACAAAAACAGCGAAAGATGATTTTACTGTCTACGCTTCCGGCGGAAACCGTAAGGCTATGTTCAGTAAAGCTTTCCGGAGCCGTTCAAAAACCGGGGATTTATGAGGTTTCCTCAGGCACCCGTGTCAGGGATGTTTTAAGACAAGGCCGCATTGCTCGATATGCCGATATACAAGGGATTGACCTGGATCTTCCTGTAGACGGTTTCTTGGAGATCGCAGTCCCTGAATTGGAATGGATTTCGGTGCGAGTGGAGGGTGCAATTTCAAATCCTGGCGTATTCTCTCTGCCTAAGAGAGCGCGTCTTTGCGATCTCAAGGCAAAAATTCATTATTTGTCTGATGCAGATAAGACGATTTTACGATCCCGCCGCTTGTTGCAACATGGGGAGACTGTGGTGATTTTGCAGCAGGTTGGCTTTACGCATAGGTAGTGTTAACTATTTCATTATAAGTAAGATGGAAAATTAGTTCCGCCACAGATGTGAGGAAGGGTTGTGGCAGCGCAAGCCCTCTTGTCTGGAGTTTTCTTGTGTATAAATCGGACATCTCCTATGATCTTGAGCCAGTATTAAAACATCGTTCCAACGAACGGTCCTTCTCTTTCGTATGCAACCCCTCCAGAGGTGGGGTTAAGCGCGATCTCGGAAGGCTGAGAGATTTGATTGAGTGAAGGCTCGTATCTGTTCTCCTGCCTTTGGTTTTTGTGTTTTGCATAATAAAGCAGAAGGTAGGAACTCTTAAGGAATAGGGAGTGCTATGCCGCTTACATTGATAGGCCAGAAGAAAGGGATGGCTCAGGTTTTCGATCAAGAAGGCAAGTTGGTTGTTTGTACAATCATCTTAGCTGAGCCGAATACTATTCTTCAGGTCAAGCGAACGGAGACTCACGGCTATAACGGCGTGCAACTTGCTGGACAACCCCTCTCCCAGGCTGGGATGTCTCGCATGGCGAAACCTCAGAAGGGGCAATTTGCGAAAGTGCAGGTTGAGCCTTGCCGCGTGATGCGTGAATCGCGCATTGACAATGTAGATGCTTATCAGGTGGGTCAAAAGATTGATGTCAGTCTGTTCTCCGAAGTTGCTTTTGTTGACGTCGAAGGGACGAGCAAGGGAAAGGGGTTTCAGGGTGTGATCAAGCTGCATAAGATGGCGGGAGGTCCTGCCGCGCACGGCTCTGGATTCCATCGTCATGCAGGATCGACTGGGATGAGAACGACTCCGGGTCGTTGCTTTCCTAATGGCAAGCGCGCCTCTCGGATGGGTGGCGATCGTCACACTGTTCAGAATTTGCGTGTCGTCGCGGTGAAGGGGAATCTTCTTCTTGTTGAAGGGGCTGTTCCTGGATCGCGTAGCGGCACTGTGTTCATTTGTGCATCAGTCAAGAAAACGAAGAAAGGGTAAGTCGTGGCAACGCTCAAAAAATACAATCTTGCTGGAGAGGAGACGGGATCTCTTCAGGTTGATGACGTGCTTTTGGAAGTAAAGGCGCATCCTCAGTCAGTGAAAGATTATCTCGTAGCGATCCGCAATAACGCCAGGCAGTGGTCGGCTAGTACTAAAACGCGTGCAGAAATCAATCGGACAGGGAGAAAGCCTCATCCTCAGAAAGGGGGTGGACGCTCTCGTCAAGGGGATTTAGCTGCGCCGCAATATAAAGGGGGAGGGATCGTGTTTGGTCCTAGGCCCAAGTTTGATATTCACGTTCGAATCAATAAAAAAGAACGTAGGGCTGCGATTGCGACGTTGATTGCAGAAAAGCTCCGCGCCGATCGTGTTCATGTTCTCCAAAAAGAACATATGAAAGAGCCGAGAACGAAAAAACTCGCCGCTTTCTTTGATAAGATGCAGTTGGGTTCTAGTCGTATTCTGGTATTGGGAGAGGCTCATCCTGTGAAAAAAGAGGGAAAGAAGAAAAAAGAAGCGCGCCCTCCGCATCATAATTTAATCAAGAGTCTGCGTAACATCCCTAAAAAAGAATATATGCTGCTTCCTCAGATGAATGGTTATGCGCTTGCAAGGTGCCAAGATCTCGTGATTCTTGAGTCGGCACTTGATCAATTTCTCTCGGTTTTGGGAGGGTCTTCTAATGAATAATCCATATGGGATAGTGATTAGCCGTAGGCTTACAGAAAAAAGTCGCGTGCTGGAGCATTTACAGTTTGCGAAGAGCAATCCTTCGCTGGCTCGCTGTCAGTCTCCTAAGGCGGTCTTTAATGTGCATCAGAAAGCGAATAAAGCTGAGATTGCCCGAGCTATAGAGCAGATTTATGCGGCGAAGAACGTGAAGGTTGTGGCGGTGAATACGATTACGATTGGACCAAAGAGCCGTAGAGTTAGGGGTTTTTTAGGGAAGACTGCCGGTTACAAAAAAGCGATCGTCACCTTTCGTCCTGGCGATGCAATTGATGAGCAAGTGTAAGGAGTAAAATTATGCCGAAGACATTTCGACCTGTGACTCCTGGGCAGCGCAAATTAGTGCTTCCGACTCTTACTGATCTAGCTCCTGGTGAAAAGCCGGCTCCGAAATCCCTGATGCTTGCAAAGCGTCGTATTTCGGGACGTAATCACAGCGGGCATATTACTGTCCGTCATAAAGGGGGCGGTCACAAAAAGATGTTCCGCGTGATCGATTTCAAGCGAGATAAGGAAAATATCCCGGCTAAGGTGGCTGCGGTTGAGTATGATCCTAACCGTTCAGCCCTGATAGCACTTCTCTATTATCGCGATGGAGAAAAGCGTTATATTCTGGCCCCGCAAGGGATCAAGATCGGCGATATGGTTTCAACAAGCGATGAACCTCCTTTTCAAGTAGGCTCATGCATGCGGTTGAAATTTATGCCTATTGGTTCTGTGATTCATAATGTGGAGCTTTATCCCGGACGTGGTGCAAAACTTGTTCGTTCAGCGGGATTATCAGCGCAGTTACTGGCGCGGGGTAATGGGTACGCCACGGTGCGGATGCCTTCTGGGGAAGTGCGCTTAATCAATGAAGAATGTAGAGCCACTTTTGGGATCGTTTCCAATTCTGAACATAATTTACGGGTGATCGGCAAAGCGGGACGTTCCCGATGGCTTGGGATTCGCCCGACAGTGCGTGGAGTGGCCATGAATCCGGTCGATCACCCGCATGGTGGAGGCGAAGGACGTAGTAAGGGAAATCATCCGCAGAGCCCTTGGTCTCAGTTCGCGAAGGGATACAGAACTCGTTCCCCGAAAAAAACGAGAAAATGGATCGTAAAAGAGCGAAGGTAACAGCATGGGAAGATCGCTAAAGAAAGGTCCCTTTGTGGATCATCACCTGATGGTGAAGATCCAAAAGGCGCAGAAAGAAAATGCAAAAAAAGCCATCAAAACATGGTCTCGTAGATCCATGATTTTGCCTGACATGGTAGGCTACACGTTCGATGTGCATAATGGGAAAAAATTTATTACAGTCTACGTGTCGGAGAACATGGTTGGACACCGACTGGGAGAATTTTCACCCACGCGTACTTTTAAAGGACATCCGAAAAAATCAGCCGCGTCAACAGCCGCTGCTCAGCCAGCTTCAGGAGGCTAAACGATGCAATTGGCAAAAGCTATCTCGAGATATGTGCGCATTTCTCCGCGCAAAGCCCGTTATGCTGCTGGTTTGATTCGGGGGTTGAACGTCGAGCAGGCATCTCTCCAGCTTGTGTATTCGAAGCTGAAAGGGGGAAGACTGTTAAAAAAGACGCTTGATAGCGCAGTGGCAAATGCCGAAACGCAGCTGGATGCGCGACGAGAAAATCTACGGATTTTCGAAGTGCGTGTTGATCCGGGTCCGATCTTAAGGCGCGCTAAACCCCGCAGTCGTGGTTCATCGGTGCCAGTGAATAAGAGGACGAGTCATTTTACGGTCATAGTAGCCAAAGGGACAGAAGGGTAAGGGACATGGGACAAAAAGTATCGCCGATAGGATTTCGTCTAGTGTATCGCAAACGTTGGCTTTCCAACTGGTTTGCAAATAAGCAAGAGTTTGGCGGCCTCATTGGAGAGGATCGGAAAATTCGTAAATATCTTCTGCCGAAACCTGCTTGTCAAGGTGCCTCCCGTTTCCAGATCAAACGGATGAGCGGTAAGATCGAAGTGACAATTGTCACTGCTCGCCCTGGGTTGGTCATTGGTAAAAAGGGAGCGGAGATCGATACGCTGAAAGAGGAGCTTCGCGCCCTGACTGGGAAAGAGGTGTGGATTGAAGTGGAAGAGATCAAGCGACCTGATCTTGATGCAAAACTTGTAGCTGATGGCATCGCGAAACAATTGGAGCGGCGGATTCCCTTCCGACGCATTCTGAAAAAAGCTTTGCAGACCACGATGGATGCAGGTGCAGCTGGTGTGAAGGTTCAGATTTCGGGAAGAATCGGCGGCGCTGAGATTGCCCGCGTCGAATGGTATAAAGAAGGTCGCGTTCCTCTCCATACGATTCGTGCGGATATCGATTATGCGCAAGGACGGGCGGAAACTGCTTACGGATCAATCGGCGTGAAGGTATGGATTACTCGCGGTGAAGATGTCGCAGCGCCTGCTAGAACTGGTATTGGGGGCTAATGTATGGCTTTAAGTCCAAAGAGAACTAAGTATAGGAAGCAACAGAAGGGTAGTATGCCCGGCCTCTCTAAAGGCGGCAATTTTGTTGAATTCGGCGAATTTGGCATGCAAGCCCTTGATAGATGCTGGATTACTGCGCAGCAAATTGAGGCATGTCGGGTGACTATCAGTCGTACGTTTAGCCGTAAGGGACAAGTTTGGATTCGCATTTTTCCTGATAAGCCAGTTTCTAAAAAGCCCGCAGAAACAAGGATGGGTACCGGTAAGGGCGCGCCAGATCATTACGTAGCGCCTGTTCGTCCTGGAAGGATCTTATTCGAAGTAGGTGGCGTGACTCGTGAAGAGGCTCAGACGGCTCTTAGATTAGCCGCTGCAAAGCTTCCTCTCCGTACGAGATTCGTCGATCGAGTGGAAAAGGTGTAAGGCAAATGGAAAAAAAGAAGCATCAGTCAATCAGTGAATTAAAAGCGTCCGTTTTGGAGTTGGATCGTGAGATTTTTGCGATTCGCAGCGAGCTTTCTATGAATCGTAAGCTGGAAAAACCGCATTTACTGAAAGCGAAGAGACGGGAAAAAGCGCGTGTTTTGACCCAGTTAACGTTGAAGCAAAAATCGCAAGCTGCAGGGAAGGAGGCGTAAGAGAGTGGAAGATATATTAGCGCGTGGACGTAGAAAAGAAAATATCGGTGTTGTCGTCTCTAATAAAATGAATAAGACAGTGACCGTGGAAGTGACTCGCAAGATGCGCCATCCCCGTTACCAAAAAGTGATCGAACGGTCGAAAAAATATTATGCGCATGACGAAACCGACGCGCTCGCCATTGGCCAAAAAGTGCGTATCGTGGAGACGCGCCCTTTGTCCAAATTGAAGCGATGGCGTGTTGTTGAAGCACTGTAATTTTGATTGGGAATAAGGTATGATTCAGCAAGAAACTAATCTCGAGGTAGCCGATAACACGGGTGCCAAAAAGGTACGGTGTTTTAAAGTGCTCGGCGGTTCCCGTAAGCGCTATGCGCGTGTTGGCGACATCATCGTTTGCGCCGTTAAGGAAGCGGATCCGAGAGGAACTGTGAAGAAGGGCGAGGTCGTGAAAGCAGTGGTGGTGCGCACCAAGAGGTATATTCGTAGATCTGATGGATCATGCCTCCGATTTTACGATAATAGCTGTGTGGTCATCGACGATAAGAACGAGCCGCGCGGAACGCGTATTTTTGGTCCTATCGCCCGCGAAGTGCGCGATCGCGGCTTCGTCAGGATAGGTTCTTTAGCACCAGAGGTAATTTAGCAATGAGCAAGTGGATTCGAAAGGGTGATCGGGTAAAAGTGGTTGCCGGTAATGACAAAGGGAAGACAGGGGAAGTGCTCGGACGTTCTGCGGATCGAGTTCTCGTACAAGGTGTGAACGTTCGTAAAAAGCATCTGAAAAGAACCCAAGAGAGTCAAGGGGCTCGTATTATAGAGATGGAGGTGCCTATTCACATCTCCAATGTGGCTCTTTGCGACAAAGAAGGGGTTGTTTTGAAGGTAAGCGTAGCTGCTCAGGAAAAAGGGAAGCGGGCGCTTGTTTTCAAATCGGGTAAGGAAGATGTTGTGTACCGCTCTGTGAAGAAACCAGCTTATTAAGAGAAAGAGAAGCATGTCTAGATTGTACAAAAAATATAAGGAAGAGATTGTTCCTGAGCTGACGAGTCGCCATCAAGGTCGGAATGTGATGGAATGCCCTGTTTTGAAGAAGGTTGTGATTAGCATGGGGTTGGGAGAAGCGCTTAAAGATAAGAATGCTTTACAAGAGCATAGTGAAGAGCTTGCCCTGTTGTCAGGACAGAAGCCTGTAGTGACGCGTGCAAAAAAGGCGATTTCGAACTTTAAACTTCGAGAAGAACAACCCGTTGGCTTGATGGTCACGATCCGTGGTAAGCGGATGTATGATTTTATCGACCGATTTTGCAATATTGTGGCTCCTCGCATACGAGACTTTCGTGGCTTTGGTAAGAAGGGCGACGGGACAGGGAATTATAGCTTTGGCATTGATGACCAACAAATCTTTCCAGAGATTAATCTCGATAAAGTGAAAAGGACGCAAGGAATGAACGTGACTTTTGTCACAAGCGCAAAGAATGATGCAGACTGTATTGAACTGCTCACTTTGCTCGGATTTCCGTTTAAGTAGGAGTGAAGAAATTATGTCATTCAATGACCCCATTGCTGAGCTTCTGACGAAGATCCGTAATGCCAAACGAGCACAGCATCGTTATGTAGATTTAAGCTTTAGCAAGAATAAAGTGAAGATTTTGGATCTCATGAAAAGTCATGGATTCATTGAAAATTTCTTGGTGAATCAAGAGAAGTTTAAGATGCGCGTCTTTCTCCGCTACACGAAAGACCGTAGATCGGTCATTCGTGATTTGCAGCGTGTTTCTACATGCGGCATGCGGCAGTATGTCGGATATCGGAATATTCCCCGTGTTTTCAATGGCATGGGACTTGCGATTCTCTCCACTCCCCAGGGGATTATCGATGGTGAAACCGCCCGCAATAATAAATTAGGCGGCGAGCTTCTTTGTGTAGTTTGGTAGTTGGAAGGTAACAGTATGTCGAGACTTGGAAAAACGCCGATCCAAATTCCTGGGGGCGTCGAAATTAAAGCGAGTAGAGAAGGGATTGTTCAAGTGAAAGGTCCTAAAGCGACCCTTCAGCTGCAATTGCCCCGCGGACTCCATTTGAAGGTGGAAGGAGCGGTAGCTGTGTTGGAACGCGATGAAAAGATTCTTCCTGAGAGTGCATTGCATGGTTTGTTTAGATCGCTCATTAAAAACCATATACAGGGGACTGTAGAGGGATTTGAAGTGCGTCTCAGCATGGTTGGAGTGGGATATCGCGCCAATGTTCAGGGGAATAAGCTGGATTTACAGGTAGGCTATTCTCATCCTACTTTTGTGGATATTCCAAAGACGATCCAAGTGCTTGTCGACAAAGGAACTTTGATTGTTATCAAGGGGAGCGATAAGAGGGAAGTGGGTCAGTTTGCGGCCGCTGTGCGAGCTGTAAGACCTCCTGAACCCTATAAGGGAAAAGGGATTCGTTATGAAAACGAGTACGTCCGTAAGAAAGAAGGCAAGGCTGCGAAAGGCAAAACAACAGCGTAAATAGGATATAGAGATGGATAATTCAAAAGCACGGCGCGATAATGCTAGGGCAAAACGAGTCATGCGAGTTCGCGCTGGATTACATGGCACAGGGACCAGGCCTCGTCTTTCGGTTTCAAAGACCAATGTGCATATTTACGCGCAATTGATTGACGATGACAAAGGAGTTACTTTGGGAGGCATTGGAACACTTTCCAAGGCGAATCAAAAAGGCGTCCATAATGGAAAATCGAAGGAATCTGCACGAGCTATCGGGAAGCAGATTGCTGAAATTGCTAAGAAGCACAGCGTGCAATCCGTTCTCTTCGATCGCGGACGCTATAAATATCACGGGATCATCGCTGAGCTCGCCGCTGGTGCTCGCGAAGCAGGTTTACAATTCTAAGGAACGAACATGGCAAAACACCTTGATAAAAAACGCCAGGAAGACTTTGGCACCGAGTTTGAAGAAAAAGTTCTCTACATTAATCGTTGCTCGAAGGTAGTCAAAGGGGGAAGGAAGTTTAGCTTCTCTGCTCTGATTCTCGTCGGGGATGGACAGGGGCATGTAGGCTATGGATATGCCAAGGCCAACGAGGTATCTGATGCGATCCGCAAAGGATCTGAGGCTGCGCGTAAGAATATCTATACCATTGAAATGGAAGGCACTACGATCCCGCACGATGTGTGTGTAGAATGGGACGGTGCGAAAGTTCTTTTAAAACCTGCTGCTTTTGGTGTTGGGATTGTTGCTGGTTCAAAGGTGCGTTCTGTACTTGAGCTAGGTGGGGTAAAGGATGTCATCGCGAAAAGTCTTGGATCGAGTAATCCTGTTAACCAGGTAAAGGCGACGTTTAAGGCCCTGCGTCAACTCTGTAATCGAAATCTATACCTCGCCCAAAGGAAAGGAGAGAATAGCCATGACTAATTTGTCCCAAATGAAAAATACCTCCCGACCGCCAAAAAAAATGCGCCGTATAGGCCGCGGTATCGGTTCTAAGCGAGGAGCTACCTCGGGTCGCGGCGGAAAAGGAGACAGCGCTCGCCAGGGATATAGAAAACGGTTTGGCTATGAAGGAGGACAGGTTCCTCTCTATAGAAAACTGCCGATTCGTGGATTTACTAGAGGACGTTTTGTGAAACCTTCAGTTGCCGTGGGGCTCGATATGATCGATGCTTACTACGCAGACGGGGAGACTGTGAATATGGTGACCTTAAGAGAAAAAGGGTTAATCCCGCGTCGGTTGCCTGGTGGAATCAAAATTTTAGCCAATGGCACATTGACCAAGAAAGTAACTATCGAAGCGCATGCTTTTTCTGAAGGGGCGCTCAAACAACTGCAAGCCCAGTCAGTCGTTTATACTGTCGTATCTTAAGGGAGTCTATGATAGAGGCGATCCGACGCATTTTTTCCATCCCAGAGCTTCGCGTCAAGATCTTTACTACCTGCGTTCTGTTGACCGCATGTCGCGTTGGCGCCTATATCCCTGTTCCAGGGATTAACGGAGACGTGGCGATCAGCCTCTTTAAGTTTGCGTCCGGCGGGGGGCAAAATTTATTTCAGCTTTTCGATATTTTCTCAGGGGGTGCATTTGCTAAGATGACTGTTTTGGCGCTTGGCGTAGTTCCCTATATCTCGGCCTCGATCATCATGCAGTTGCTCATTGCGTTGGTTCCTTCTTTGCAGAGGGAGATCCGCGAAAGTCCTGATCAAGGAAGGAGAAAGCTTTCCAAGTGGACTCGTTTGGCGACTCTTGTTTTAGCCCTTTTTCAGTCGGGATTGTTTGCAAAGTATGCGGTGAGAATTAATCTCTCTAGCCCAGGCATTGTCGTGTCTGAGATATTCGATATTCAGCTGTTTGCCGTCCCGTGGCTTTTTTATCTCACGGTCATGATTACCATGACTGCAGGGACGCTGTTTCTGATGTGGATCGGCGAGCAGATTACGGAAAAAGGGGTAGGAAACGGGATCAGTCTGATCATTGCTTTGGGAATCCTATCCTCTTTGCCTAGTATGATTGGCTCGATCATCCAACAGCTCAATTTGGAATCTCAGGTAGCAGGGCAAATCACTTTTTCCACTCTCATCGTCTTGTGCGCTCTCTTTATTTTTATTGCGGTAGGGACGATTCTTGTGATTCAAGGACAAAGGCGCATTCCTCTGCAATATGCGAGACGGATTGTGGGACGCCACGAGGTTCAGGGTGGCAACTCACATATTCCCTTGAAGGTCAACTATGCTGGTGTAATCCCTGTGATTTTTGCCTCCTCGTTTCTGATGTTCCCAGCTACAATTGGACAGTTTCTAGGGAAAGGCACTTGGATGGGGCAGCTCTCTAACTATCTCTCGCCTGGTTCTTGGGTGTACATGACTCTCTACGTACTTTTGATTATTGGATTTACCTATTTTTGGACAGCGACCCAATTCAAACCAGAACAGATTGCATCTGATATGAAAAAAAACGGAGCTTTTATTCCAGGCGTTCGTCAGGGAAAACCGACACAGGATTTTCTTGAAGGAACCATGAGCCGTCTTACGTTGGCAGGTGCCTTGTTTTTGGCCATTATTGCGATTTTACCCACTCTGGTGGGACGTTTCATGGGAGTAGACTCCAGTATCAGTCAATTTTTTGGCGGCACCTCCCTTTTGATTCTCGTGGGAGTGATCTTGGACACGACGAAACAGATTGAGTCTCACTTGCTTATGAAAAGATATGAAGGCTTCATGACGAAGGGAAGGCTCCGCGGAAGGTAAGCCATTGTGGATTAACTAGTTTCTATGTTATTTTAGACGGTAAACGAAGGATTTTAAGACATGCCTAGAGTGATAGGGATTGATATCCCCGACAATAAGCGTTTGGAAGTGAGTTTGACTTACATCTTTGGAGTGGGACGTAAACTTTCCAATCAAATCATTGAAAAGCTGGGACTCAACAAAGATATGCGCGCTAGAGAGCTCAATGAAGATCAGATTGCGCGCCTCAATGCGATTCTATCGGCTGAATATGTCGTAGAGGGCGATTTAAGACGGCAGGTGCAGAACAATATCAAGCGTTTGATTGGGATTCACTGTTACCGCGGCTTGCGCCATCGACTTGGACTGCCAGTACGTGGTCAGAGAACTCGAACGAATGCACGTACGCGTAAAGGCAAACGCAAGACTGTTGCCAATAAGAAAATTTAATTAGGGGAGTAAAGCCTTGGCAAAGCAAGAACAAAAAGCGCCTCCGAAAAAAGCGAGCGTCAGAGTTAAGAAGAAAGTTGCACGCACTGTACCGTCTGGGATTGTTCACGTAAAGGCGACTTTCAATAATACAATCATTGCGATTACTGATTTGGCTGGGAATGTGATTTCCTGGTCGTCTGCGGGCAAGGCAAATTTTGCTGGATCGCGAAAGTCGTCCGCCTTTGCGGCGACAGTTGCAGCTCAAAATGCGGCAAGAGATGCGATGTCTCTGGGTATGAGAGAGTGTGAAGTCAATTTGAATGGTCCAGGAGCTGGGCGCGAATCTGCAGTGCGAGGATTGCAAAGTGCGGGACTCGTCGTAAGTATTATCCGCGACACCACTCCGGTTCCTCACAATGGCTGCAGGCCCCGTAAACGTAGACGCGTGTAAGAAATCAATTTGGAGACCGAATATGTCTGTAAAATATGGCAAATTTGAGATGCCGGAAAAAATCAAACTCGATGAAGCGTCCCAAACTGCCACGTTTGCCCGCTTTATCATAGAGCCTTTTGAGCGCGGTTTCGGCCATACGGTCGGAAACGCTCTGCGCAGGGTTCTGCTTGCATCCCTCGAGGCGCCAGCCATTACCTCTGTCAGAATTGAAGGGGTTCCGCATGAATATATGGCGATTGATGGCGTGATTCAAGATATGACTCACATCATCTTGAATTTGAAGGGAACTCTTCTTAGAAGGTTGACGTCTGGCGATGAGCTTGATCCGCGTGAAGTGCGCATTGTTACCAAGATGTTGGATATAACCGACGAGATGATTGAAAAAGGGGGCGGTTCCTACCAAGTGACTCTCAGGGATTTAATGAAGGATTCCGGCTATGAAATGGTGAATCCGGATCATCTCATTTTTACTGTCACAAAACCAATGGCGAAGCGCATTGATATTCGGGTGAATGCGGGGCGTGGATATGTTCCTTCGGAACGTCAAATCTGGGAGCGTCAGGTAGATGAAATTGTGATGGACGCTGCGTTTTCTCCTGTGCGGCTTGTCAATTACTTTGTAGAAAATACGCGCGTTGGACAAGATACCGACTTTGATCGATTGGTGTTAGAAGTCACCACGGACGGTCGTGTGTCTCCCATTGAAGCGCTCACGTTTTCTGCACAGATCGTGATCTTGCACTTTCAGATTTTCGATCAGATTAAGACCCATTCGATTCTTTTCGATAAGGGAGAAATGCAGGTCAATAGAGACCGTGATGAAGTGATTCAGAAGCTTGCGCTGAGAATTAGCGAGATTGAGCTTTCTGTGCGATCTACAAACTGCTTGGCAAATGCCAATATTGAATTCATTGGAGAGCTTGTGCTCATGCCAGAGAGCGAGATGCTCCGTTTCCGCAATTTTGGTAAAAAATCGCTGACCGAAATCAAGCAAAAACTCGATGAACTGGGGCTGTCTCTTGGCATCGATCTCAGTCGGTATAATATCGATCGAGATAATGTGCGCCAAGTAATCCAGAACTATATGCAAGAAAAAATGGGATCTGTAGAAGTATGAGACATGCAAAACACACATTTAAAGTAGGGCGGACAGGGGCTCATCGACGTGCGATGCTTGCGAATATGTTGAAGTCGTTGATTCAAAATGAGCGGATCGCAACTACTGTTGTGAAGGCAAAAGAGTTGCGCCGTAGAGCTGATCGGATGATCACTCTTGCGAAGCGTAATACGCTCTCTTCCAAACGCAACGCTATCGCAGAGATGAAAATCTCTTTCAATCCTCTCACGACAAAAGAGGCTCGTAAGGCTAAAACAGGCGACAAGGGATCTTATGCTCGTGATCGTCTTGTTATCGAAAAACTTTTCGGAGAACTCCGAACGCGTTTTACTGCCCGTAATGGTGGATATACCAGGATTATTCGGACTGGGGATCGAATTGGCGACAACGCCCCGACCTGCTACATCGAGTATCTCAAGTAGAGACATCCTTTCGCTCATGGAAGGAATTTCATGAGCGCCTTTTTCTTTACTTTTGTCTCAAGATCGAGTAGCGTTAGTGTTTTCTTGAGGGAACGGAAATAATTCTACCTGAGGGTGTTCTATGGCTAAGCGTGTTGCGATTAATGGCTTTGGCCGCATTGGTCGTCTCGTTTTGCGTAACGCCTTAAAGCAAGGCCTTGAGGTGGTAGCAATCAATGACCTCGTCCCTTCTGATAACCTTGCCTACCTTTTCAAACACGACACCGTTCATAAAACGTATCCTGGTTCGGTGCATTGTGAAACCGATGCTTTGATTATTGACGGGAAGAGGATCTCGGTTTCTGCAGAGAAAGACCCCACACAATTGCCCTGGAAAGCGCATAAAGTGGATTATGTTGTTGAATCGACAGGACGGTTTACTCATCTTGAAGAGGCGAAAAAACATTTGCAAGCGGGTGCAAAGCGGGTTGTCATTTCTGCTCCTGGCAAAGATGATGTTCCCACCTACGTGATGGGGGTTAATCATACGAACTATGATCCGAATAAGGACTTTGTCCTCTGCAATGCCTCTTGTACAACGAATTGCTTAGCGCCGCTCTGTAAAGTTCTTCTCGATCGTTTTGGGATTGAAGAAGGGCTTATGACAACGGTGCATTCTTTGACAGCGAGCCAACCTACTGTCGACGGTCCTTCTCATAAGGATTGGCGTGGAGGCAGAGCTGCTGGCTACAATATTATTCCCGCCTCTACGGGAGCTGCGAAGGCGGTTACTGTGTGTTTGCCCGAGTTGAAAGGCAAGCTAACGGGCATGGCTTTTCGCGTTCCCACTCTCGATGTCTCTGTGGTCGATCTCACTGTGCGTCTTGCCAGAGAGACCACCTATGAAGAGATTGGCAGTGCCATGGATGCAGCTGCGAAAGGCGCTTTGAAAGGAATTCTTACGACGACGGACGAAGAACTCGTCTCCTCAGATTTTATTGGCAGCCACTATTCCTGTATTTTTGACAAACTCGCAGGGATTGCTTTGAGTCGCCGGTTTTATAAGTTAATTGCCTGGTATGACAACGAGATGGGCTACGCTCAACGGGTTGTCGACCTGCTGGAGTATATGGCTTCGAAAGAATGACGACTCTACTCCATTTTACGAACAAATTAAAGTTGGATTTATCCTGTGAACTTTACACGAGAACCTATTATCGAAACTGTGATCACCCCTCGCGAGGGGTGCAAACTTCTGGTACGTAACAGCAAGGGATCTTCCCAAGACGATTATTACGTCGAAGCGGTGGAAGTAGTCTCCTTTGGTAGATCTTTTTTCTTCAGATCCTCAGAGAGACCTAAGTCATTTTTAGTGCCTGTGAGTGATTACGAGGTGCTGGAATTGAAAGAAACGAAGATGGCTCTCAAGAATGTAGCTCCGGAGCGTTCCATCAAGATTGGTGGCGGCAGAGAAGCTCCTCGTCCTTCACGAGAAGCGGTCGAAGAGGCCGATTTTAGCAGCGAGCCTCAGCAAGCAGAGCGTCCCCCTATGGAGCGGGATCGCCGTCGTGAAAAACGGCGTCGTGGACGTCGTGGCGGCGGTAATAGCAGTCGTAGCGAGCAACAACAACAGTCCCCTGCTGAAAACATTCCTGTATTTGGAACGGACGAGGCGCCAGGCACTTCTCCTACTGGCGAACCAGTGAAGGCTCCCTCCTTTATTTCCAAGCTCTTTCCTCCTCCTCCCACACTGATTAAGGAGACGCTCAGTCGTTATAAACAGCTCGAAGGGACGGAAGGTGGAGAGGCAGCGCCTCATCATGCAGAAAATGAGACACCTCCTCGTAAGAATCTCAAAGTGGATACAAGCGAAGAGACGATGTTCGAAGACTGATTTTCGTGATAGTCATACCGGCTTGGATGGTGGAATGGTAGACACTGGGGACTTAAAATCCCTTGGTTGAATAAACCGTGGGGGTTCGAGTCCCCCTCCGAGCATCTTAATAATCAAAGACTTGAATGTTATTCGTGTTACGCAAAACAGTGCGTAATGCCTCTCGATACGCAAAAATTACGCACTTCGCCAAAACAAACCAGTAAAATTCTCCTATCATAAAGATTTCTCGCCAATGGTGCTATAGAGATGGCCTCACTAACACAATCAAAACTCAAAGAGGAGTAAAAAATATGTCAGCCCTACCAATGGGGGGAAAAGCGTTGTCGATGCGCAAAATCCATACAACGTTGAAATAGTACTTCGGGGAAGTGCTGATCTACTTTTCCATAAATGGAATTGTGAGGGGGTAGAGGAGAAAGCTCGGGCTGCAAAAGGCTCTAAAGCAAAAAAAACCGACGATCTGGAAACATATGTTTACCGTGATGACCAAGGACGTATTGCCATTCCAGCCGAATATCTACGGATGGCAATTATTCACGCGGCTAAATTCAAACAAGATCCTCGTAGTCCACGCAAAAGCGCAATGGATCTTTACAAAAGGTGGAGCAAGGTGTGGTACGGCTTGGTGTGGGTTGCTCAGGTGGGGTATGTCGTGACAAGGTGTGGTGTGGTTAGTCACGGTTCGGTCGGGCATGGTATGGCAGCCTCAAGGGGGAACTCTTGGGGCTTTTTTTCTTAAAAAGATAACGACCTTGAAAGCTATGCACTCATTTTGATTGTTCGGGTTCATCGATATTTTCTTCCGGAAGAAGCTCCGGATGATTTGTGATGCCAATAGCATCCTTGGAGGCAAGCGTTAAGATCGGTTGGGAGGTCTTTAGCCGTTTTTCAACTCTCTTGATAGATTCTGCGGGAGGGATATTTTCAGGGAGAGTGCCTCCAATTTCCTCGATTGCTGAGCGCACCTTTTTTCCCACGATATCGTGAGTCTCCATGGCCTCTCTTTGATCCTTGATATTTTCTCGTTTGAGTTTTTCTCGCGTCTGTGACATGCGGAATTGGTTGGCGATCAACTCCGTTGTATCCATACGATCCATCAGCTGCTCTTTAGGTAAGATTCCCTTGCGAGCCTTGATCGCCTCTACTCCCAGTCCGCCATAGAGTCCTT
>JACRBF010000006.1 GCA_016213175.1 Chlamydiia bacterium | reverse complement strand
TATATACCCGTTCCACCTCAAAGGCGCCCAAAGCCAATCGAAGTGAAATCTCTCTAAATCTGAAAGCGATCAAAAAAGTAGACTTGGCCAGCTTCTATAGGCAAAATCTCTTCAGAAAGGTACCTGTGCCCTTTACTAGACAAATTGCTGCGCATCCGGAAGGAGTGAAGTCCCTCTTGCAATTGAATAGCAATGTTCCCCGTGTGAGAGGCGCGCAAACAAGCTCGGCGCATGCATCGACTCGCCCATTCAAGATCCATTGTGCCGATCTCTGAAATCTGCAGAGAGACAAGACGCCCTGCGTCAAATGGCGATGCCGGCAGCAGCTCCAAACAGGCGCCATTTTGACGAAAGAAAAGGCGACGCAGATGCCAGAAGGCAAGGGGAAATAGAACCGACGGATCGTCTGAGAGAAGATGATTGGCAATCAGACCTTGATGCTGAGGGTCATGGAGACGCGGCACAAGCATATGCGAAAAAGCCGCGAGACAAAACGATTCCCACTCCCCAGCCTCTAGCAATTGACTGGCCCAGGGGATTTCTGCTCTAGAGGCAGGAATTTTTTGAGCAAGGATAAAGAGAATGGGCAGGATCTCTTTCACATCGCCTCTGCGCCACACAAGATCCCAATCCTGAGCTCTCGACATCCCTAAAGAAAGTCGCTCTTCCTTTGCAGGCAGTTGAACACTTTGCGATAGAATGATTTGTCGTTCTTTAGAGCGCCAAGGGACTCCATTGATAACGAGACCCGTATGCGGCACTTTATCTGCCGTCACCCCAATCCCCTCCTTGCGCGCTTCAATGTGTAATCGGTAAAATCCCTCGCGCGCTTTTCCAAAAACACTGACCCGATTTTTTTCCAGATCCTGCTCCAGCGTAAATCCACGTACAGGTCCTGTGAGCTGTAAAACCAATTCCGTGTCGCCTGCAATCCGAATGAGCGTGGGGAATGCCTCGACTTTACATACAGTTCCCGGAATAAGACAGGCAGCCCCAGGAACATGAGAAAAGGGTTTCATACGCTCTGCAATGGTGATTTTCATAGAACTATCCCCTTAAGCCCTTCCGGCGTATTTTCCATTACGTTCACCCTAACAAGATCATTGGGGCGTACAGAACCCTTTGGCACAGTCACTCGGAGAAAATTGGACGTATGTCCGGAGATCTCCCCCTCCTTTTCCTCATTTTCAAACAAGATCGCCATCTGGCGCCCAACAAACCGGCTGCGCAAAGCAAACGCTGCCTTTTCCGAGAGTCTTAATAATTGCTGCTTACGGCTCTGCATGAGCGCTGCAGGGAGGCGGTTAGGGTAGAGAGCGGCCCGTGTCCGTTGGCGCGGAGAAAAAGGGAAGACATGCACTTTTGCAAATTGCACCTTTTCGACTACCTCAAGAGTTTCTTGGAAATCCCTCTCGCTCTCCCCAGGAAATCCAACGATAATATCAGTCGTAAACGTAAAATCTGCGCTCCCCGCTTGCAAACGATCGATTGTATCGAAAAACTGCTGACGACTATACTTACGATTCATCCGCTTCAGCGTCACGTTTGATCCCGCCTGCAGTACGATGTGCATACTGGGACACGTAACCCTCCCCCTCAAAATTGCATCCGCAAGCTCTGCATCGACCTCGTCGGGATCGATGGAAGACACTCTCAGCCGCATAAGCCCTTTCACCTGATCCGCTGCTCGAACCAGATCGACTAGACGCCCACCTCCATCGAAATCTCCCACATTGATCCCTGTTAAGACCACCTCTTTGTACCCACTTGCGACGAGTCCCTCGATCTCCCGCACGATCTCGCCAATGCTCCGCGAACGGGAGCGTCCTCTCACATACGGGATAATGCAGTACGTGCAAAATGAATTGCATCCATCCTGCACCTTCACAAACGCTCTCGTATGCGCGTCGAACGACTGAATATTGAACTCAGGAAAAACGCGTTCCTCAGGGAATACATGTTCTACTAATTGTTCCTTCTGGGCATTGGGGACGACGGTCACCCGCTCATCCAAGGCCAAGATCTCCTGCGGCGCGCTCTCCGCCATACAGCCAGTCACCGCAATCCTGGCCTTCGGATTCTCGCGGAGCAACGCTCTAATCGCATGGCGGGACGAGCTATCGGCTCCCTCGGTCACCGTGCAAGTGTTGACGATGCAAAGATCGGCCTCTTCTCCTTCTTCCGCTTTCGCATAGCCCATCCGGCGCAATTGGTCGGCATATCCTTGCGATTCATACTGATTCGTCCGGCAGCCTAGCGTGGCTACTTTGAATTTTTTCATAAGCATAGGGAAAATTATGCCCCAAAACCCCTCTTTCCCGCTATACACAAGTTCCTCGATAATGAATTTTTGAATCACGTTCGGTACGTATTAATTGTCAGATGCTGGCATCACCTCGGGCGCCTTCAGAAAAGGCATCCGCCAGGTGTCGGCACGCCGACACCTGCCTATTAACCAGAGGGGTAAACAGGTGACAAATCGCGCTGCGAGGCAAAGACAGATCGAAGCACAGCGGTCCGAAGGAGGAGTCCATAGTAAAACTATGGACGACGATGGAGGATCGATATGTCGAAGCCGCAGCAAGCTGGTTGTCACCTGTTTACCCCTCTGGTTAATAGTGTCTCGACGCATAAACAAAAGGACCCGAAAAAAACCTCAGGCAAGTGAACTACTAGACCAAACGTGATGTGTTGTGATACGCTCCTGGCGAAAGGAGCCATCCGATGAGCATTTCCTCCGATGCATCGTTTCTCACGATTGCAGCTGCCATTTTCTTCGTGCTGAATGCCACCGGGCAGATCCCTCTTTTTCTCGCGCTCCTCGCCCCCTTCGATCAAAAAAGACAGATGCGCATTATTCTTCGGGAGATGCTCATTGCACTGGGCATCTTGCTTGTCTTCACCTTTTTCGGCGATTGGGTGCTGAAGGTTCTCGGCATCTCGCGCCCCATCATTGGGATCGCTGGAGGGATTTTACTGTTCTTGATCTCTTTGAGCATGATTTTCCCGAGCTCTGACAAAACGCCTGAAAAAAAACTCACGCAGGAGCCGATGATCATCCCACTCGCCATTCCCATTATCACAGGCCCTGGCGCCATCACCACCGTGATGCTCTATGCCCACGAAACAGGCAATGCTCTCCTGGTGGGCGTCGCCGCCTTCTCTGCCTGGATTCCCTCGCTTCTCATTCTCTTGGCGGGTTCTTTGATTAAAAAACTTCTGGGGGAAAAGGGGTTGCTCGCCGTGGAACGGCTTGGCGGCATGCTCGTTTGTCTCATCGGCATCCAAATGTTTACAAGTGGCACCTTGCTACTCGTAAAAGATTTTTTTCATATTTGAGCCATCAACCCTTTCTCTGCCAGCGAGACATATGTCTTCCCTCCTATGATGAGATGATCTGCCACGTCGATCCCAACAATACGCCCCGCTTCGACGAGCATTCGGGTCATCTCGATGTCTTGTCTCGATGGCGTCGGATCTCCAGAGGGGTGGTTATGGGCAATAATCACTGAGTGAGCTCTATGGCGGATAGCCAAATGAAAGACTTCGCGTGGATGCATGAGAAGCTCCGTAAGGGTTCCCTTGGAAATCACTTCTTGATGAATCAAACAACCCCGTACATCGCGCAATAAAACAAGGAGAACCTCAATTTTTTGATTCCTTAAATCAGTACCAATGAGTTGAAAGACTTTTTGAGGATGATCGAGCTTTTCTTGATCCGCTCTCTCCTCGAGTCTTTTGGCAACGGCAAAAGCGGCCTGGAGTTGCACCGCTTTAGCAGATCCAATCCCCTTGATGGCGCAAAGCTCAGGGATGGACGCCTCGCTAATTTTACGCAAAGAGCCGAAATGCCCCAAGAGATGTGCTGCAAGTTCCAAGACAGAAAGGTTCTTGGTACCGCTAGAAAGGAGGATGGCTAAAAGTTCAATGGTGGAAAGCGCCTCTGCCCCATAACGAGCAAGCCTCTCTCGCGGCAGGTCGGCAGCAGGCAGTGATTTAAGGATCACAGCTCAGGGTCTCGCAAGATAAAGTGGGCGATTCTGTGTTCTAGGTGACGGGGAATTTCTGCTGCAAGAAGAATGTCATTGTCTTCATATTCGCAAGAGAGAATCTTGCTCTCGCGCATCACTTCGCTCACAAGAGCGTATTCACTCTGCGGAACACGCAAACGGACAGTTTTACGCAGTTGGGCAATTTCCCGAATCATGAGTTCTAAAAGACGGTCAAACCCCTCTTTTTTCAGGGCGGAGATGGGGACTGTTTTTGGATATTTAAAACGGACGCGGTCAATCTCAAGACAATTTTTACACTGATCAATCTTATTGAGCACTGTGATGATAGGACGATTGGCAGCGCCGAGCTCTTTTAAAATAGCAATCGTTGCATCGGCTTGCTGCGGCGCTGTGGGATTACTTACATCGATTAAATGGAGCAAAATATCTGCCTGCACAGCCTCTTCAAGGGTGCTTTTAAAGGCGGCGACGAGCTGATGGGGAATTTTGCGGATAAAGCCTACTGTATCGATCAGAAGAATTTGTTGCCGATTGGGCAGCATATACTTACGGGTCGTTGTATCCAAAGTGGCAAAGAGTTTGTCCTCTACGAGTACATCGGCGTCGGTCAGCGCATTCAGAAGAGTCGATTTACCTACGTTCGTATAGCCAATGATCGCAAAAGAGGGGATACCAGCCCTTTCGCGCGCGCTGCGCTGCGTCTGGCGGTGCTTTTTGACCTCTTCGAGGTCTTTTTCGATCTGATCGATTTTACGCCTTACGATCCTTCGATCAATCTCAATCTGCTTTTCCCCCTCCCCTTTAAGGTAGCCGCCGCCGGAACCACCCGTTCTCTGGCGGCTCAGGTGGGTCCAAAGACGCCTGAGACGAGGCATCTGATAGCGAAACGCCGCTAACTCGATTTGCAGTTTTGCCTCGCGGGTCTGAGCTCTTTGGGCAAAAACGCCTAAAATGAGCTCTGTCCGATCAATGACGGCTCTTCCTAAGATTTTTTCTAAATTGCGCTGCTGCTGGGGAGAGATCTCATCGTCGAAGACTACCAGATCGCACCCCAGTTCTTTACTGAGCGCTTCGATCTCTTCGACCTTGCCTTTGCCGAGGAAGGTACCTGGATCAATCCCGCGCAAAGGACAGGGCAGCTTTAGCGCCGTTGTAAAACCATAGGTACAACCAAGACTTTCTAGTTCTGCAAGCTGCTCTTCGCATTGAGGTTTTTCTTGAGTAGACGTATACGTACCGACAAGAAGCGCCTTATACCCTGTTCCAGTCAGATCGTGCAGGCGTCCTTGCCCTTTGGCGTCGCCCTCTTGCGGAGTATGCAATTTTGTCTCAGGCTTCAAAGGCAATCTCCAACCCATCGTAGGCCAATTGTATGTCCTTCGGCAATTTTCTATTCAGTGTTTCATGATCAGACGCATGCGATACGTGCATCAGCCATGTTCTGTCAATATGAGCTTTCTTCGCAAACTGAATCGCCTCATCCATCGAAAAGTGGACACGAGATTGCGCCTCAGATAGAGCGCTAAGCACTAAAGTGCGCACGCCCGACAATGTGGAAAAAATCGAGGGATCATACTCTTTAATATCGGAGACGTAGGCAAAATCGCCTATCCGGTATCCTGTAATCGCCGTACCGCTTTGCACATAGGAAAAATAGACAAGAGGGAGTCCTAAAAAGCGGATCTCTCCTTCCACACGGGGCAGCGCATGAAAGGCGATCTGGGCAGAAAGAGCTCTTCCCTCGGAGGGGGGCTGAAAGAGATAGTAATAACGAATCCTAAGTTCGTCTAATGTTTGTGGAGAGAGCAGGCACGGAATCGGCTCATGAGTGCGCACATAGAAAATCCGCAGATCATCAATCCCCGCAATGTGATCGTAGTGGGGATGGGTCAGCATGAGCCCATCGATCCTCTCAATCCCCGCGCGCAGCGCCTGCTGACGAAAATCGGGTCCTACATCGATCAGCACCGTCTTACCGCTTAGACGCAGTAGCCCAGAGGGACGAAGTCGCTTGTTGCGGGGAGAGGAAGAGGTGCAAACTGGGCATTTACACCCGATGATGGGCACACCAGCAGATGCTCCCGTCCCTAAAAAAAGAAATGTGCCTACCTTTTTCTCTGAATCCATCCGACCATCTTGGCGCTCATGCACAACTTAAACACATCGACTAAGAGAAAGGGGAGAAGTCCTTGCAGCAGAGCTTGTTTAAACCCAATGAAAGAGGCTAGATAGGGCACGCCAAAGAGGAAAAACATCCCATTGCCTGCCGCCATGATGAGAAAGTATTGCAGAGGCGTTTTAGATCGCACCCGTTCGGAGAGATATCCTACAAGAAACGCGGCCACGAGATAACCGAAAAGATACCCTCCCGTAGGGCCTAAAAATTTTGCAATCCCACCCCCGACCCCTCCGGCAAATACGGGAAGTCCAATAGCACCTTGCGCGAGAAACCCGAGAGTCGCTGCAACGGCTCGTTTCGCGCCCAGAAGGACCGATACAATTAAAATCAGCTGTCCTTGCGTTGCGAGGGGGATAGGGGTAAAAGGGAGCGGAATGGCCACATTGGCAAATAGGCCGATGAGGATGCTGGACAAAATCACAAGCGCGGTAGAGCGGAGCGCTGGGTACTGTGCTTCTGTAGAGTAAGTGTTCACATACGATGACATACATTTCCTATGGTTTTAAATATATACCGAACGTGATTCAAGAATTGGGATTTCGGTTGTGTCAAAGCCTCTAGGTTCAACGATCATAAGTTGCCCCCATATTTCTAATATTGGGCAACTTATGATCGTTGAACCTAGAGAACTTTCACATCAGCCCAAATCCGATTCTTGAATCACGTTCGGTATACCGATGCGTCAAAATACTGTTCCCATGCGATGCAAGGCGACGCGTAATCGGTTTCAGCATGCGTCGACCAACCCGGCATCGAAGAAATCAAAAGGCGCCCCTTGTTCGTGAGCTTGCAAAACTTTTCATGATCAGCGCTGATCTGCCTGTCCCTCGAATAGCGCCTATGGTATTTCAGATCCTCGAGAAGCGTTCGCACGCGCGTTGCAAAGGTATGCGTAGTCGAAGGGATCGTGCGCCAATGACAGGAGAAACTCGTAAAAATACGGGAAGTGAGTTTCGGGTAAAGAAAGTACTTATCTCGATGATCGTAAAGGGTCGCGTAATCAACGGCAGGAATCTGGAACGCCTCCTCTAAGATTTGCGTCCAGCCAGGACGGTGTAAATAATCGTCTTCGACAAAATAGAGGATGGTGTCCGGCGCCAGTCTTAGCGTCTCAATGTATTCTAGGAGATAGAGAAAGGAATCAGCCTCCGATCCAGCTTGAATTTGGATGACCGATTTTTCTTTACTGAGGAAATGCTGATGCAACGGCCCATTAGAAGCATCGAATAGGAAGGAAAGGTCTGCTCTGGTGCGATCAATCGTGTGGAGAAGGTTGTGATAGCAGGCTTCGTGACTAAAGTGGGGGAGGCGCTTCTTATGTTGGCTGATTCGAGAGAACAAAGTATGGCGGGAAAACACCTGAATCTTTGCATTCATGAAAAAAGGCTAACCCTTAGAAAGAATTTTCGCAACTTCCGCCAGGATCGTTTTCCCCTCCGCATGGGTGATCTGCTGGATCGCATCCGGCAACGCAAGCCACTGCCCGCTTTGAATCTCTGCTGCCTGTAACCGAACAGAGCCAGACACTTCCGCTAAAAAGTAGAGTACTTGTTTAAATACTTTTTCCCCTTCCACAAGAAATTGATACTGCTCAGTAAAAGGCTCCTCATGCAAAAGCCGCACGAAGTCTAAATTCGTCTCCTCTTTTAATTCCCGAAAAGCGGTATCAAGAGGACTTTCGTCTCCTTCAGCATGCCCCTTTGGAAAACCCCAATAGCGCCCCCTCTTATGCTGGATAAGAAAGACCTCCCAAACACCCATTTTTTGAGACAGGGGAACCACCCCAAATGATTCTTCTCGTTTCATGGGCGGTACGGGGCAAAAACAAGAGTGGAGTTATGCCCGCCAAAACCAAAGGAATTAGAGAGCGCTGCCTTAACGCTATGTGCAACCGACTCCTTGCCAACAACATCTACATGTTCGAGAGCAGGTTCCGGATCATCAAGATTCAACGTGGGGTGAAGCCTTCCTGTACGAATCGCTTGGATAGTCGCTACCGCCTCCAACCCTCCCGATGCACCCAAGCAATGTCCAATGATCGATTTGGTCGCATTAATTTTGATGTTTTTGGAGTGGGCGCCAAAGACTTTTCGAATCGCTTCGATTTCGCACAGATCGCCAGCAAGCGTAGACGTCGCATGCGCGTTGATGTAATTGACCATCTCGGGAGGAATACCCGCTGCAGCGATCGCCTGCTCCATACACTGGGCAACACCCCTTCCATCTGCACGAGGATCGGTCATATGGTAAGCATCGCAGTTGACAGCGCCCCCTAAATATTCCGCGTAGATGGGCGCCCCCCTGGCTAATGCATGTTCGAGCGTCTCCAGTAAGAGAACGCCCGCCCCTTCCCCCATGACAAATCCATCGCGCGCTTTGTCCCAGGGTCTCGATGCTTTAGCAGGCTCATCGTTGCGTGTGGAAAGGGCGCGGATTGCCACAAAACCCGCAAGTCCAATAGGAGTCACAGGCGATTCAGCGCCTCCGCAGAGCATAAGGTCAGCCTTGCCCTGCAAGATCTGTTCCGCCGCGGCATGGATGGAATAATTCGACGTGGCGCAGGCAGTAGAGATGGAAAAATTAGGCCCCATGAATTCGAGGTCGATAGCGAGAAGCGCTCCTGCCATATTTGAAATGATGTAAGGGACAAAAAAGGGGGTAAGCCTGCGGTAGCCTTTCGTCAAAAGAGTCTCAACTCCCTCGGAAAAAACCGACATTCCTCCCATACCCGATCCGATCACAATTCCACAACGCGATTTGTTGAGCTTGGCAAGAGAGTCTCCCTGCAGACGGCCCATTTCAAGCGCTCTTTTGCCAGCGACCATAGCGTAACGGATAAACGGATCGACCCTGCGCGCTTGTTTCTTCTCAATATACTCCCCAGAATCGAAATTCTGGATCGCCCCAGCAATGCATGTCGGCCAGTCGGCGCACGGAAAATTTTCGATGCGGACAACACCGCTTTTCCCCGAGAGAAGCTGGCTGTAGTAATGCTCCACATCCAGACCGAAACAAGAGACGATTCCCATGCCCGTTATAACAATCCTTTTTTTTGCCATATCCTCTCCAAAAAGTCCCTTTGCGCATGCAATATCATACCAAAAAAACCCCTCTTCCCACAACTTCAAATCGAAGATTGACAAGTGAGCGTCCCATGTGCCACATTCCGTCTATTGCGGAGAGGTGCAATGAACATGCGTCTTGAAACGGTCCGGTCGGCAGAAAAAAAAACTTGTCAGACAATTTCTCAACAACATCATGCTAAGAACTTTGCGTCACATGTATTTAACCAAGCGCTGATGCAGCAGACCCTTCCCACAGGAGTCTATGAAAATTTTTTACAAGCGCTCTCTGGAAAAGAACCTTTAAGCATCTTCAGCGCAGACCAGATCGCACTCGCACTGCAACAATGGGCCTCCGCTCATAGCGCTACCCACTTCGCCCACTGGTTCCAACCGTTAACTGGATCTCCCGTAGAAAAACACGACTCCTTTCTCTCCTGGGACAAAACAGGACATGCGATGGAGACCCTCAAAGGACGCGATCTGTTGCGCGGAGAGCCCGACGCCTCCCCTTTTCCCACAGGAGGCGCCAGAACAACACATCAAGCGCGCGGCTATACGACCTGGGACATAGCTTCTCCCCCCTTTCTTTGGAAAAATGGAGAAGGGGTAACTCTGTACATCCCTTCCCTATTCTTCTCTTGGACAGCCGTTGCGCTCGATCACAAAATTCCCTTGCTGCGTTCCAATGAAAAATTGGAAAAGGCGGCGCTTCGATTACTGAAACTCTGCGATGAGAAAGCGACAAGGGTTTTTTCGACCCTAGGCCCAGAACAAGAATATTTTTTAATTGACCGCAATTTATTCCTTTTAAGACCCGACCTGCTCCTTTGCGGACGCACCGTTTATGGCGCACGTCCGCCGAAGGGACAAGAACTAGAGGATCATTATTTTGGAACGATCTCCGACCGCGTCATGGCTTTTATGAAAGAAGTCGAGGAAGAAGCGATCCAACTGGGTATTCCTGTGAAAACACGCCATAACGGGGTGGCGCCAGCCCAACACGAAGTAGCGCCTCTTTTCGAGCCCTCCTCCATTGCCGTCGATCACAATACACTCCTCATGCAGCTCATGAAGCAGAGCGCCATAAAACATCATCTCGCCTGTCTATTTCATGAAAAACCTTTTGCCTATATCAATGGCTCTGGCAAGCATAACAACTGGTCTTTAGCCACTGATACAGGCATTAATCTCTTACAACCGCGCAAAAATTCCCCTCTATTCCTTACTCTCTTGACCGCTATTTTACGCGCCGTACATGATCATGCCGCCCTTTTACATGCTAGCATCGGCTCTGCTGGCAACGATCATAGACTGGGGCGGAAGGAAGCCCCGCCTACTATCCTTTCGATCTATCTCGGCCACTCTCTGGAAGAGTTTATCCATGCTCTTGTTCATGAAAAAACACCCATAGCTGATCTGCTGCGGACGATCGATCTCCACTTGCCTTATGGGATGATGCACGAAAGCGACTCTACCGACAAAAACCACACCGCATTTTTTGCCTTCACAGGAGATAAATTTGCATTGAGAGCAGTCGGCTCTCCCGCCCACTGCGCATTTCCCATCACGATCCTCAATGCCATTGTCGCAGATACTCTCCATCTCATCCTCGATGAGATTGCAGATAGTGTTAAAGAGCGAAAACTCTCTCAGGAAGCTCTTATCGAAGAAATACTCCCCGTCCTGCGCAAACACTTAAAAATTGCTCTCCCGATCCTCTTCGGCGGCAATGCCTACGCCGTAGAGTGGGAAAAAGAGGCGAGGCAGAGGGGCCTCTCCAACATTCGAAAGAGCTTAGACTCTTTTGCTCAGCTACTGGAACGTAAAACGCAGAGAGTCTTCGATCAGATCTTGAATGAAGAAGAGCTGCAAAGCCGATTTGAGGTGCTTGTCGAGAGATACGCGAAAACACTTGAAATCGAAGCGCGCTTGATGATTGAACTCTTCCAAACACAAATTTTACCTGCAGCTACGCACGATTTACAAAAACGCGCGCAAGCGGTCAAAGGCATCTCCGATATTGGCGTGCAGCCGCCTCTTCACCTTGTGAGCTGCGTTCAAGAACTATCCAACGCCATCGACGCTGCTATCTGTGCCGTGCATGAAGTGGCCGCCCTCCTCCCTCAAGCCGCCGAATTGGGATGGGAAGCAAAAGCCAAAGCATATTGCGAACTATTGGAGCCGCGCATGAACGCCGCGCGGGAGATAGTAGACGTCTTAGAGACGCTGGTGGATAATGCCCTGTGGCCGTTGCCTAAATACCGAGAATTGTTGTTTGTTGTTTGACCTCGACTTTTTTATTCGATTTGAGAGGATTTGAATCGATTTGCTTTGGGCACTTTTGAGATGGAACGGGTATATGCGCAAAATCGGCTTTTTCGGCGGCAGCTTCGATCCAATCCATTTTGGCCACATCTATTTAGCCCTACAGCTTGCAGAAAAACACCACCTCGATGAAGTGCTCTTTTGCCCAGCATTCTGCTCTCCCTTTAAAAAGGGAGAGCCTCCTCGCTGTAACGCGCACGACAGACTGAAAATGCTCCGCCTTGCCCTCAAAGAGGTTCCCCATACTCGAGCCATTTCCCACGAAATCGACCGAGGCGGCATTTCTTATACAATCGATACGTTGAGAGCGCTCCAACAAGAACAAAAAGGTCAAGCGCTCTTTCACCTCCTCTTATCAGAGGAGACAGCAGAACATTTAGACCAGTGGAAAGACTTCTCCGATCTCATGCGTATCGCCTCACCCCTCGTCGGCATGAGACCTTCATCTCACTTCACATTTTTCGACGCTTTGACGCACCTCACTGTGAAGTTATTGAGTGCGTTTGGTATGACACAGCAGCGCCTCCTTTCCCTCACCCCGACAAAAGTGCTTGAAATCTCCAGCACGGAAATCCGCGACCGCCTCCGTCGCAATCTCTACTGCGGCCACCTAGTCCCCGCACAAACACTCGCCTTCATCCGCCACAAACAACTCTATGGCAGCGGAGCGAAGTGATACCAAACGCAACAAATAACTTCATATTTGAACGTGTCAAAGCGCCGAAAATCGTCGATCGCAAGTGGCATAGTATTAAGTCAATACAATGCCACTTGCGATCG
>JACRBF010000059.1 GCA_016213175.1 Chlamydiia bacterium | reverse complement strand
TTTCTGGTTCTTTTGAGCCGATTTTCGATTTAAAATTGGGGAGCAATATACTGTTGTCGATATTGCTCCCCAATTTTAAATCGAAAATCGGCCAAAATAATCCAGAAAATCAACGAACCATTAGTTACGCAAGAGGTCTATACCGAGCGACTCTCCAAAGAACGCCTTCGTCTCCAACCTTTTTTGAGAGTTACGCACTAGATCCTCATCGAAATGGATGCGCCCCTTCTCAAAGAGAAGGACAACAGACGAACCCCCAAAAGAGAAATACCCCTTCTCGCCTCCTTTCACAACTCTTTTCCCAGGAGTATACGTTTGGTGAATGGCTCCCACAAACGTAGCCCCAATCTCTACGTAAAGAACCAATCCAAATCGATCCGTCTCGATCTCTGTCACCATGCGCTTATTTTCTGCTAAAATCGACAACCTTTTGCGAAGCGCCAGGGGACTGACAGAAAAAAGGGGGCCCTCGATACTACGCGCATCCCCTGCCACCCCGTCGCAAGGAAAGTGGAAACGATGGTAATCGGTAGGGCATAACCTTGCGATGACAAGAGACCCCTCTGCAAAGTTTCGGGCTAAAGGCTCATCCTGCAAAAATGTAACCAGATCAAATTGTTGTCCCTTCACGTAAAACCCTTGCGTCTTGCTCACATCGGGGAATACCAAATATCTCCCGTCAGCAGGCAAAACAGCTCTGCTCGGATCGAAATCAATAGGGCGCGCATCTGGTTTTAGCTTGCGAATGAAAAAATCGTTAAAAGAGGCGTAGGAACTCTCAATACATTCGGATAGATCGATGCCATAGGCTGCCACAAAAGGAGCTACCTTACGCGCGCTAAAGGGGCTTTTTTGCAAATACCCGTAGAACCAAGAAAGCCATCGCAACCTTGCCACAAGAGGCAAAATCCATAGGGAAAAGAGTTGAGCCAGTATGTTATCTCCGTATAAAAACTGAAGCGCTTTTTGCCCATAAATCTTCTCATTGACAAGCGATCCGCTTTTGCGGTCGATATACTGAACATCCATAAGAGACCGTCCACAAACCCAGTTTCTGTTGATTTTCGGGTTCTTTTGAGCCGATTTTCGACTTTAAATTTCGGGGATCATATCAACATCCAGCATATGATCCCCGGAATTTGAATCGAAAATCGGCCAAAATAATCCCCAAAATCGACGCAACCTGGGTTCGTGGACAGTCTCTAACTATGTATGTAACCATAAAAAATTAATTACTGACTACAAAAAGTACCTCTTGTGAGAAAACCCAAATCTTATTAAAATTTATTCAAAATAGGCTCTGTTTTTCCATGTTTGGACTTCTCAAAAAACTGTTCGGCACACACCAATCTCGGCTCCTTAAGCGCTACGAGAAGCTTATTCCCCAAGTTAACGCTTGGGAAGCAAAATACCAACTCTTAAGCGATACAGACGTAACCAAGAAAACAATTGAATTTAAAGAAAGGCTTGCCAAGGGCGAGTCCCTGGAATCCCTCTTGCCTGAAGCCTTTGGCGTGGTCAAAAATATTTGCAGGCGTCTATGCGGCACCGATGTCCACGTATCCGGTTATAATCAAAAATGGGACATGATCCCTTACGACGTCCAGATCCTAGGTGGAATCGCCATGTTTTATGGATCGATCGCTGAAATGCAGACAGGAGAAGGAAAGACGCTCACGGCCTCTATGCCCCTATATCTCCATGCTCTGACAGGGAACCCAGTACACCTTGTGACGGTCAACGATTACTTAGCCAAACGGGACTGCGAATGGGTTGGCTCCATTTTTCGGAAACTAGGACTGACCGTCGCCTCCCTTACTAGTGACATCCCCCTTGCTCAACGCAAAGAAACCTATGCGTCGGATATTGTCTATGGCACTGCCGCGGAATTCGGGTTCGATTATTTGCGCGACAATTCGATGGCCATGCACAAAAGCGAACAGGTACAGCGGGGACACTACTTTGCCATGGTCGACGAGATCGACTCTATCCTCATCGACGAGGCTCGCACTCCGCTGATCATTTCAGGGCCCGTCGCTGGAAGTCGTCAAATGTATGATGAATTGAAAGAAGGAGTTTCTCATCTCGTCCGCATGCAACGCGACGCCTGCAATCGGCTGGCCACAGAAGCCAGAAAAACGCTGGAAATTTTGGATATTTTGGATGAGACAGAAACGCCTAAATCTCTCTCCAAAGAAGAGCTGAAGCTGAAACAAGAGGCTTTTCAAAAACTGTGGCTCACAAGCAAGGGAACTCCCCGCAACAAAGTCTTAAAGAGAATTAAAGAAAATCCTAATCTTCGCGCAGAAATTGATCAGTGGGAAACCCATTTTTTTGGAGAGCAGAATAAAGAGGAAAAGTTCCGCCTTCTCGCAGGTCTCTACATGGTTGTTGACGAGCGCAATAACGAGTACGAATTGAGCGATAAGGGAATCCAAGCATGGGGCGAATTCCAAGACGGAGTAGGTGCGAACGATTTCACGATGCTTGATCTTGGACATGAGTATTCTCTGATCGATCTGAATACGAAATTCTCTGAGCAAGAAAGGCTCCAGGCAAAAATTCGACTGAAGGAAGAAGATGCAAAACGCAAAGAGCGCTCTCATAACCTGCGTCAGATGCTCCGCGCCCACCTGCTCATGGAGAAGGACATCGATTATATTGTCCAAGATCACAAAATCGTGATTATCGATGAAAATACGGGACGCCCCCAACCGGGACGTAGATTTTCCGATGGACTTCACCAAGCGATTGAAGCCAAAGAAGATGTCGCGATTCAAGGAGAAACACAGACCTACGCCACAATCACGCTCCAGAACTACTTCCGGATGTACAGCAGACTCTCCGGGATGACGGGAACGGCAATGACAGAGGCTAATGAATTCAAGGAAATCTATGCGCTGCAAGTGATCGAGATCCCCACCTATCGACGCTGCCAACGAGCCGATGCCGATGACGAGATCTATATGACAGAACGGGAGAAGTATGCGGCCATCCTCAAAGAGATCCAGCAAGTGCATGAAAAAAGGCGCCCCATTCTTATCGGCACTGAATCGGTAGAGACCTCCGAAAAACTCTCTCGCATCCTGAAACAGAATAAGTTAGAACACACTATCCTCAATGCAAAGAACCATGCCAAGGAAGCTGAAATCATTGCGGATGCAGGCAAGGAAGGCGCAATTACTCTTGCTACGAATATGGCTGGCAGAGGAACCGATATCAAACTCAAAGAAGCTGCGAAGGAATGCGGCGGCCTCCATGTCATAGGGACTACGCGCCACCATTCACGGCGTATTGATCGACAATTGAGAGGTAGGGGCGGTAGGCTTGGAGATCCTGGATCTTCGAAATTTTTTGTCTCCTTTGAAGACCATCTCATGCGCCTCTTCGCCTCTCCGCGCATGACCTCTCTGTTACAGCGCTTCCGCCCGCCCGAAGGAGAGCCGATTTCCGCCAAGGTGCTCAATAAATCCATTGAAACGGCGCAAAAACGGGTCGAGCAGAGAAACTATTCGATACGCAAACACACGCTCGAATATGACGATGTAATGAATAAGCAGCGTCAAGAAGTCTATGCGTTTCGCAATGAATTACTCCTCGCCAACTCCCCCCTGTCCATTGCCGAAGACCTCCTGCGCTCCGTTATCTCTCATATGGGAGAGTCTCACCTTAAGGGCAGCTCTACAGACAGAACGTGGGATGCGACAGGATTCACTACAGCGCTGATGAACCACTTTCCGGTCAGTTTTGAACCTGGCAGCCTCTCTCATCCCGATTTTTTCCAGGCGGCCGATATAGAAAAAAAGGCATTCGAAAAGGTTCTTGGCGCCTTTCACCAAAAGCTCGTCTACCAAAGGGAGCTTCTTTCTACGTTCAGAGCCGAACTGGGAGATACCGAAAAGGCGCAAAATGTTCTGCAGGAAGTCGTTCGCAACCTCATGCTGCGAAAAATCGATTCCCTATGGCAAGACCACCTGCTTCATATCGATCATCTACGGTCCGATGTACATATGCGAACCATCGGCCAAAAAGATCCTCTCATCGAATTCAAGCATGAATCTTTTGCCCTCTTCGAGAACTTTTCCCGTACTCTCCGCGAGGAAATCACCCGCGACCTTTTCCGTTTTGAGATGATGCCTCAATCTCCGCAACACACCCTCCAAGAAAGTTTGGTCAAACAAAGGCAGTTCATCCGAGAGTGACAAGATCATTCTTTTCAGGTAAAGAAAGGACATGCTGCTTCTTGCCGAACTCATCAAGCGTCCCCAGAAATTCGATTGCTTGAAAGATCCCACGCTTCTTCAGATCGAATCGCTCAATGTTACTCCCTTTCACATCATTGCCCTTCTCCTCTTTTTTCTTGCGATTCTTCATACCCTTTCCGTCCATAGGGTACACACTTTGGCACGCAATTGTGAATTGCGTGAGGCGCCTAAACGGCTGGGGAAACCTAGGACCCGAAGCTTAGCGGTTCAATGTCTTTACTTTTTATCGGAGGTGGAAATCGTCTTTGTTTTTTGGGCAATTCCTCTCTTCATCACCATTGCTTGCATGTACGGATGGCGCGTTGCGCTCGACTATATGAATACCCGCGACTATACGGAATCGCTCTTTGTGGCAGTCATTCTAGCACTCGCCGCAACACGTCCTATTATCCATGCAGCGGAACGTGCTATCGAGTGGTGTGCTAGATGGTTGGGAGGCTCTTTATCCGCTTGGTGGTTTACCTTACTCACAGTAGGACCTATACTCGGCTCTCTCATCACTGAAGTAGGCGCTATGACCCTTTCAGCGCTCCTCCTCTCGCGGCAATTTTACGAGTACAATCCCAATCCCAGGCTCTCTTATGCCACTCTAGCGCTCCTCTTCGTCAATATCTCGGTAGGCGGTATCTTAACCGATTTTGCCTCTCCTGCAGTCCTCGTTCTAGCCCACGCTTGGCAGTGGTCTACAGCAGACATGTTTCTCATCTTCGGATGGAAAGCCGTATGCGGCATCTTAGCGTCTAACCTCCTCTATTGGACTATTTTTAGAAAAGAATTTGCGAGACTCGATACCAAAAAACGGATCATGACCGCCTCTCGCATTCTTTTATCGAATGGACAGACAGAACCCGCCATTCCTTCCTGGATCACGGCAGTACACATCCTCTTTATCGCCTGGCTTGTGATCATCTCTCATTATCCAGCCGTCTTTATAGCAAGTTTTCTTTTTTTCATCGGCTTTCACCAAGCAACCCGCAGTCACCAATATCCCATCCGCCTCATCCGCCCCATGTTCGTTGGACTCTTCTTAGCAGGACTTGTCATTCATGGAGGACTGCAGGGATGGTGGGTGGTACATCTACTTTATAATCTGAGCGCGCTCGGCGTCATGGGGATTGCGATCCTATTGACTGGCTTTAATGACAACACAGCGATCGCCTATCTCGCCACTCTCGTTCCTGGGTGGGACGCTGCAATCACATACAAGTATGCTGTATTCACGGGAGTGATTGCAGGGGGAGGACTAACCGTTATCGCCAACGCCCCTAATCCTGCAGGATACGCGATTCTAGGGCGCCACTTTCAAGGGGGGATTAAACCTCTACAGCTTTTATTTATGGCACTTATTCCCACGCTCATCCTCTACGCGATCTTCTTTATTTTCGGACCCGTGCGTTAGAGATTGTTAACGGATTTGGATTTCGTCGCTTTTCGGAAGATTTTTGGCCGATTTTCGATTCAAAATTGGGGGGCAATATACCCGTTCCACCTCAAAGGCACCCAAGAAAATCGAATGGAAATCTCTCTAAAATCGAATAAAACAGCGCGGTCAATATTGACTTAATATTAACCGCGCTGTTTTATTCGATTTGAGAGGATTTGAATCGATTTGCTTTGGGCGCTTTTGAGGTGGAACGGGTATATACTGGATGTTGATATTGCCCCCCAATTTTGCATTGAAAATCGGCTCAAAAGGTCCCGAAAAGCGACAGAAACCAAATCCGTTAACAGTCTCTTAGAGTTTGTCCAGAGATCGATAGCCGAAGTAGAGAAATGGGACAGCCCCAAGGCAATAGAAAAACCAATGGGCAGCGTTCCATCGCAAAGTAACCACCCCTTTGTGTGAAAAAAGGAGCATCAGAAGCCCAAGCAGAAAAATCTGAACGCCTAATGTGAAAAGAGCCGTGGCACTAAAAAGGTGCCTCGGTTTTTCTACAGTGGGCGAGTTCTGAGCTAAGGAAGAGGGTTCCGACTCCACGACTCCTTCCCCAGCAGATTTTATGGACATGGGAGAGGGATAGAGTGACTGCGAGGTTTGTTTTTCTTGAGATAATCTTTTGACGTTTGAGGGAGGCAAAGAGCGCCCCTGTTCAGGCTTTTCTTCTCGCAGATCGGCTGCACAAAACGGGCAGACAATCACGTCCAAATCAATCTCTCCTTCGCAATTATGACACAACTTTTGCCGTTTCTTCGGTTTCATTATCCCTACTCCCAGACTTCCCGTAGCATCTCGACTGTGCAGCTTTTTTAGCCTTCTGGCCTCGGCGAGCAAATAAGATGAGCCAGCAGGCTAAAAAAGCTGCACAGTCGAGAGTATAGCCATTTCCTATTTTTTTCGTACTAGAGTAAAATGCAGCCAAACGAAGGAGCGCTTCCATGGTAGACAAAAAAAAATTTGATATCGCGGTCGTCGGATCAGGCCCTGGCGGCTACACGGCAGCAATCCGAGCTGCGCAATGCGGCAAATCGGTTGCCCTCATTGAAAAAAATCTACTGGGGGGTACATGCCTCAACGTCGGTTGCATCCCCAGCAAAGCACTCCTCGCCGGATCGGCCCTTTTACATCAAATTCGCAAAGCCTCCGAATTCGGGATCTCTACAGGCTCTGTCTCTGTCGATTATGGCGCTATGAAACAACGTAAAGACCTGGTCGTTGGGAAGATCCGTTCTGGATTGGAAGGACTGATCGCATCGAATCGCATCTCCCTGTTCCGAGGGGAAGCACGCTTTGAAGCGCCCCAAGAATTAAAAGTAGTGGGACATGATAACCTCTATATCAGAGCAGACAACATCATCATCGCTACAGGATCGATCCCTTTCGACGTCCCCGCCTTCCCCTGCGATCACAAGAGGATTTTGAATTCCACCTCGCTACTCGAGATAACGAAAATCCCCAAAAGCCTTTGCATTGTAGGCGGCGGCTATATCGGATGCGAATTTGCTTCGCTCTTTGCCGAGCTAGGCTCCAAAGTCACGATTCTTGAAGCTCTCCCCTCCATACTTTCCCCACAGGGCGCTCAGATCTCAGCCTTTATGACAAAATCCTTCTCAGCGAAAGGGATCATGATCCGAACGAATGCCAAAGTAGAAAAAATCATGAACAAAGGACAGAGTGTCCAGATCCTTTTAGCAGATGGCAGCGCGTTAGAGTCTGAACTTTGCCTGATCGCTGTTGGAAGAAAGACCTATAGCGATGGACTCATGCTTGAAAAAGCAGGACTATCCCTCACAAACAAGGGAGTCCTTGAAACCAATGCAAAGATGGAGACGGTCGTCAAGGGGATCTACGCCATTGGAGACATTACAGGAAAATGGATGCTCGCCCACGTAGCGTCCCATCAAGGCATCGTCGCTGCATCGAACGCCGCAGGACATGAGGAAACAATCCATTACGAGGCAGTCCCCGCAGTCATTTTCACCTCTCCAGAAATTGCCATGGTCGGTATGACCTCAGAGCAAGCGCTATCTGCTGGCAAAACCGTTGCGGCGGGCTTATTCCCCTTTCAAGCGCTCGGCAAAGCACAGGCAGCAGCAGACACGGAAGGATTCACGCAAATTCTCTCGGATAAAGCCACAGGACAAATTCTTGGCGCATGTGTCATCGGCCACGGAGCCTCTGATCTGATCGCCGAAATGGCGCTTGCGATCCAAAACGAACTCACGTTAGATTGCATCATAGGAACGATCCATGCCCATCCGACGATTGCGGAAGGATGGCTAGAAGCTGCGCTACTAGCGGCAGAGCGTCCCATCCATTTCCCTCCTAAGGCAAAACGATGAGTCTGCATAAACTCAATATCTTACCCCAGAACCCTGAAGAAGCTCCTGTACGCGGCCGTTTCCCCTCATGGCTGCACCGTACGCTACCACAAGGCAATGAAATCTTTAGAACCGAAGCCATCTTACAAAAATACCGCCTCAATACCGTCTGCGAAGAGGCTAAATGCCCAAACCGTCTCGAATGCTTTACGAAAAAAACCGCCACATTTCTCGCGCTCGGCAAAGAATGCACTCGCAATTGCGGTTTTTGCGATATCGACTTTTCCAAAACCCCTAAATCTCCTGAGATCGACGAACCAGATCGCATTGCCGCCTCAGTCAAAGATCTTGGGCTTAAGCACGTTGTCATTACCATGGTGGCACGCGACGATCTCCCCGATCAAGGAGCCTCTCACATCGCCTTAATCATTCAGGCGGTACGCAGACAAAACGCTCACGTAACCATCGAAGTACTCACCTCAGATTTTTCGGGCAATACAGAACTCCTCGATTGCGTTCTAGCAGCAGAGCCAGAGATCTTCAACCACAATATTGAAACCGTCCGCGCCCTCTCTCCCCGCGTACGCCACAAAGCATTCTACGACCAAACGCTTAAAATGCTTGCCCACGCCAAACGCTCTGAGAAAAGCATTTTTGTGAAATCGGGGATCATGGTAGGACTCGGCGAAACTGCGGCCGAAGTACAGGAAACGATTCGAGATCTAGCAACCGCCGGCTGCGACATCGTCACGATCGGACAATATCTTCAACCCAGTACATCCAAATTACGAGTCAAAGAGTTTGTGACTCCCGAGCAATTCGAGCGCTACGCAGAGTATGGCAGATCGCTTGGCATCAAACACATGTACTCAGGCCCCTTCGTGCGGTCCAGCTACAACGCAAGTCTATTTATAATGCCTGTTTTAACCTCGACTTTGCAACTTTTTTAGCCTGCTGGCCTCGGCATATTTGCTCTCTGAGGCGTTTATTTAAACGGGAAGGGGTTAGAAACCCCTTCCCGTTTAAATAAACCGACTCGTTTGGCCTATGGCCAAACGTCCGAGAGCAAATAGGATAGGCCAGCAGGCTAAAAAAGTTGCAAAGTCGAGTTAACGCCTACCCCTCATCCAGAGAATTCCAAAAGTGACGAAACGCAGGATGCCTCCCAGAGGAACTAGAACCATTAGTTACGCAAGAGGTCTATTATACCGAACGTGAATCAAGAATTGTCTAGAAAAGCAATACTGAATGCGGCCGCAAAAGTCCATTGTTTCATTCCAGCTTCTCCAAAATATGCAACGCTAGAAGAGCAATGTCGTCATGCTGAGGCGCCTCTCTACTAAACTGGATCACCTCTGCGAGCAGTCTTGTCACAAGCGTCTCTGAAGCAAGATCTGCCGAACGCACCAAAAAGGCCTGCAGCCTTTCCTTTCCAAATAACCGATTTTCGCTATCATGCGCCTCGATGATTCCATCTGTATAGAGAAAGAGACGCTCCCCTTTCGTAAGCGATATCGTTTTCGTAGAAATCGCATCAAACGTCTGGGCGCCAAGCGCAATCCCCGCAGTCCACAGAGGCAAGCAGCGCCCCTCTCGAAGCAAGTAGGCAGGGGGATGCCCCTGGCTGCAAAATTCTAGACGCATCTCTTGAGGATCGTAAATACCGATCCATAATGTCACAAAAACGCCCGATTCTTTCACATCCTTCAGAAAGAGATCATTCGCAGAGAGGACGATCTCAGAGAGACTAGCCTCCCTTTCTGCGAGAGTTCTGAGAGAACTCCTCAGCCCCAACGCATAAAGACAGGCAGAAATCCCCTTGCCCGCGGTATCCGCCACCATGATCAGAATTTTCCCCGTTTTCAGAAGCATAAAATCATAAAAATCGCCGCCCACTTGACGCGCTGGTAAAAATCCGGCAGCACTATCTAATCCAGAACAGAGAGGCAGCTTCAAAGGCAGCAGGCTTTCCTGTATGTCATGACCAATCCGCATCTCCTCAGCAAGCGCCATACGCGCCCCCTTTTCCCGCGCAACCTCCTCTTGCCGCGTAAGCAAAAGATCCATCGTGTCATTGAACTGCTTACCCAGCGCATTGATCTCAAATCCCATGGAGTCGGGAATATACCGTGCGTGCACCGCTCCCTCGGAAACTCGGCTCATCGTCTGACAAAGTAGCTTCAGTGGCCGAGAGACTCTCCAAATAAGAATCCACACGAGCGAGCCTCCAACAATCCCCGCGAAAAACAGCAAGGAGAGAAAGTGATACAGATAAAAGCTGCTGTGCAGCTCCTCGATTTTCGCCTCAGGGATCGAAATAAAAAGAGACAGGTCTCCTCCTGTTAAGGGAAGCTGTACAGCAAAGAGAGAGTCGCTCTTTTCCCCCGCCAACACACGCCCTTCTCCATCGATCAAGGCGCGCTGAAGCGGATATCTCCCCTGTTCTAATCCACTGAATTCTTGGAAAATTGCAGTAAACGGCCACGCAACTGCAAGAGCGCGCAGGGAAGACCCTTTTTTCCCAATGATTAAACGATTGTGCACAGGATCGTCCAATACGAAATACATAGGCACAGGTTGTGTCAGATCAACCCCAAACACCCCTAGACGCCGCCCAAATTCCTCCGGCAAACCATCAACCGCATCGAGAAGGCGCCACTCGATTCTGATCCTCTCCTCCAATAAAGCTTTTTGCATAGAGGCAGAGAGGTGAAGAATTTCCTTAGCATCGGCCCGTTTCTCCACCCATTCGCGCTGATAGAGAAACCAGCTGTGAAAAAAAAGAGGAATCACGAGCAGGCTTACGCTGATCAAGACGATGCGCCAGGCAAGAGAGGGCGCAGCAAGAGGCTTTATCCTTATTTTCGGTTCCGACATACTGAAGTTCATGCTAGCAAAAAGAGTGAACAGCTTACAACACCCTAAAGTGCTTCACTGGGTCAAACTCCACAAAGAACGCACTTATCGAATAGAACACGACTCCGTTCTAATCTCAGGAGAAAAACTCATCCGCGAGATGGCTCTCCTCTATCCTCTTAAAGCATTGATCACCCTCTCCGAGACGCCAGAAATCGAAGCCCGCGAACGATTCCTGGTGAATGCAGCGATCTTAAAAAAAATCACCTCCCTACAGACGCCGGATGGTTTTGCCGCCGAAATCGCGCTCCCTTCCCCTTCCGATCTTTTCTCTTTGCAAAAGCTCTTAATCCTCGACAAAATTGCAGATCCCGGGAATTTAGGCACTCTACTGCGTACCGCCCACGCCCTCGGGTGGGACGGTGTTGCAGCAACCCCAGGCACGGTCGATTTTTTCAACGATAAGGCATTACGCGCCGCCAAAGGCGCCACCTTCAAAATTCCTCTTGCCTATGCAACTCCTGAAACGCTATGCACCTGGAGCAAACAGAAAAAAATCCCCTGTTTTATCGCAGATACCGAAGGGAGCCCCTTGTCCACGGTCTCGATTCCAGCTATCTCCGCTCTCATTCTCAGCAATGAATCTGAAGGACCCTCCGAATGGACCAAGGCGATTGGAAAAAAAATCTCCATTCCCATGGCAAACGATGCAGAATCGCTCAATGTCGCTTCCGCCGGAGCGATCCTCCTTTACACGATGAGAGTGCTGTGAAATCGTACGATCACGAAGAAGAGTTTCATGCGAAAGACCGTAAGCAATTCCGCAAAGAGCGCAAGCTTGCTCAAAAAACAGATCGCTCGAAATTCAAAAAAACCGATCAACCCGCCCTAAAACGCAATCCAGATGCTCTGCCCCACGTACGCAAAGGACGCATCATTGCCATTACAGGTGAAGGCGCTTGGGTAGATAGCGAAGGAGAAACGCTCCTTTGCTCTTTGAAAGGACTCTTCAAAAAAGAGACCCAGAAAAGCAAAAATTTGATCGCCGTAGGCGACTGGGTACGGCTCGGGGAAGGCGCTTCGATCGACCTCATCGAAACAAGGACCTCCTTTCTCTCTCGCACTGACATCAGCGGCAGAAAAGAGCAGCTCATCGCGGTAAACGTGGATCAGGCAATCATTACTGTATCGCTCATAAATCCTCCCCTGAAATCAGCCCTCGTCGACCGCTACCTGATCGCCCTGGAAAAAGGGGGCATCCACCCCATCATTGCCGTCAATAAAATCGATCTGCTTACCTATGCGTCTACAGAAGAAAAAGAGCTCTACTACGCCTTTCTTGCAGCCTACGAACCACTCGGCTACCCGATCCTCTCCCTCAGTACAGTTACGGGCGCAGGCCTTGAAGCGCTGCGCTCTCTTTTGCTAGGGAAAACCTCCGTCTTTTCCGGCCAATCGGGAGTCGGTAAATCCTCTCTTCTCAATGCCTGCTTCGATCTCACGCAAAAAGTGGGCGACTTGGCTGTCAAAACCTCTAAAGGCGCCCACACAACAACAAGCGCCTCGCTCATCCCGCTGCCCGATGGCGGTTACTGCGTCGATACCCCTGGCATTCGCAGTTTCGGCATTTGGAGTCTCACGAAACAAGATGTTGTCTCCCATTTCCGTGATATCGCAGCTTTTTCCCCTCAATGCAAATATCCCGATTGCCTGCATCTTCACGAACCCGACTGCGCAGTCGAAGAGGCTCTAGAACAAGGCAAAATCGCTCCCTTACGCTATGAATCCTATGCAGTGCTTCTCGATGAAATCGATCATGGACCCAAAAATAAAACGTGGAGTTAGTCCCAATGTCTAAAATCGCCTCCTGTCATGCTCTAGAAATCCTCGATTCCAGAGGAAACCCCACCCTGAAGGTCACCGTCCGCACAGAAGAGGGTGCAATAGGCTCCGTATCCATCCCCTCCGGCGCCTCAACCGGAGAACACGAAGCGGCAGAGCTGCGCGACCACGATCCCAAACGCTACGGAGGCAAAGGCGTCTTAAAAGCAGCTGCCAATGTCAATAGCACGCTGCAACAAGCCCTTCTGGGACTCTCCGTTTTCGACCAAGAAATGATCGATCGAACTATGATTCATTGCGATGGCACACCCAATAAAAACCGTCTCGGCGCCAATGCGATCCTCGGCGTCTCGCTTGCCGCAGCCAAGTGCGCCGCCGCCGTCAAAAAAGAGCCCCTCTATCGCTATCTCGGAGGCGCTGATGCCCATTTCATCCCCTGTCCCATGATGAATATCCTGAATGGCGGCGTCCATGCTGATAACGGTCTTGATTTTCAAGAATTCATGATCCGCCCCTTCGGCGCCCCCACATTCCGAGAAGCGATCCGCTGGAGTGCTGAAGTGTTCCATACCCTCAAATCGATCCTGAAAAGCAAAGGACTTTCCACCAATGTAGGCGATGAAGGAGGCTTTGCCCCGCCCCTCTCCTCTCATGAAGAGGCCATCCAGCTCATCCTTCAAGCCATCGAAAAGGCGGGCTACCGCCCCCACAAAGACTTCATGATGGCCATCGACTGCGCAGCGTCCGAATTTTTTGTGGACGGCCTGTACATTGAACGGAAGAAAAAAGATAGAGGCATCCCCTTTGCTAAACACTCCTCTAACGAACAGATCGATATCCTTGCAAAACTTGCCAGCATCTATCCCATCGATACAATCGAAGACGGCCTCGATCAAAACGATTGGCAAGGCTGGGGGCTTTTAACGAAAAAATTAGGCGCAAAAATACAACTGATCGGAGATGACATTTTCGTCACGAACACCCATTTTTTACAACGGGCCATTAAGGAACATGTGGCCAATTCGATCCTCATCAAACCCAATCAAATCGGCACTCTGACTGAAACAATAGAAACGATTCGCTTGGCGCAAAAACATCAATACAAAACTGTTATTTCCCATCGATCGGGAGAGACGGAAGACACAACAATCGCCGATCTAGCAGTCGCGTTCGGGCTGCGTCAAATCAAAACAGGTTCTCTTTCCCGTTCCGAACGGATCGCCAAATACAACCGCCTCCTTGAAATCGAGGAGGAGCTAGGGAAAAAGGCGCTGTATACGCAAGCACTCTAAGAGATTGTTAACGGATATGGATTTCGTCGCTTTTCGGAGGATTTTTGGCCGATTTTCGATTTAAATTTCTGAGGCGCTGGGCTTTTAGCCGTTTTTTTCACCTGCCGACGAAGGTGGTAGGTGAACATCTACCTATTGAGAAACGGGGCTTTTTTACCAGGGGATAGGATTTCCCAGATAGTCTATGAAAGTGCCCGTATCTTTTTTCGTAACCAAGCTTAAAGTTTTTCGAATCTCCTTTACGCTTGTAGAGACGCTGATTTTTCCATAGGGATTCATCTCTGTTTTGACAAAGCCAGGATGGAGAGCCAAAACGACGATTCCCTTCTCTTTCCAGTGGTTGGCTAAGCATTTTGTTGTCGCATTCAGGGCAGCCTTGCTCGAACGATAGATCAAATAATCACCTTTTCCCTGGTTGAGTGCAATGCTCCCATAGACGCTGCTGATGTTGACAACCAGTTTAGATGAGCTTTTCTCCAATTGCAGCTGAAGAGCTTGCGCCATGATATAAGGCGCAAGGGTCATTACATGAAGTCCTTCTAACCAGGGGGCAGGATTTTTCCAGTTGAACTCTTCATTGGGGGGCCCCGTGATTCCAGCATTATTGATCAGGATATCGATGGTCTCATGTTTGAGTTGGTCCGCAATCCGTTCAATGTGTTCTAATTTCATTACATCCAGCTCTAAGAGAGCATAAGGGGCAATCTGAAGCAGTTCTTTTGCGCTCTGAGGGTTACGACAACAGGCAATCACGCGATAGCCCAATGCCGAGTATTGGCGGACCATTTCTAGACCGATCCCCCGATTTCCCCCTGTAATCAAAACCGTCTTTGTCATTCATGTCCATCTAGAGTAAGGTATAATAAAGCTGAAGCAGCTGCATGAGCTGGGGCATGCCAAGCGACAAATTGATTGTAAATGATCGTATTCATAAACCCTGATTTCGCAGTGAATGAAGTGTATTCCCCAAGTTCTGACCTGCTCATTTCTTCTGAGCTAACGGCCAAACTATCCGCCGCTGTCATTGTTGTTCGGAGGGCTTTGCCATCCTCGCACAATCCCTCCAAAATCATCGATTTTTCGGGGGCAGGAAGTTTTGCAACTGCCTCTTTTATCCGGTAGAGATGATCGTGCACGTTTTTTTGAAGAGGATCCAAGAACTTACAAGACAACAGTAATTCTATCCGTTCAGTAAAGTCGTAAGAATCTGTAGAACGATGCAATTCTCCCTTCAGAATATCCTCTATGATAGAGGAGTCATGTTCGTTAAAAGGGCTGAATCCGTCGTATTTTTGTTTAGCAAAAGCTACCAGAAACTGAGAGAGGCGTCTATAATAAAGCATATTATTTTTAATAAAGTTACGCTTTAAAATTTCGCGAACGCGGAGGATCGCATTTTTTTCGTTGATGAGTAGTTGGCCGCTGATCAAATGAGGATACCAGATTTTTAACATCTGGATTGCAGTCAGAATGTGGATGTTGTCCACAAGATCAATCCCGCCGCTATGATTTAAGGCGGGCAAAAATGTATAAAAGCCAGTTTCATAGTCCTTGCTTGATATATTTTTTGCATAATCAGCAACATGTTCTCCATGTTGACCAGTTTTCATGAGATAAATAGCAGCTAAGGTACTGTCTCCAATTTCATTTTTGATATCCATGTGTCTAAACACTGGATTGGTTGGATCAAAATTGTGTTTCCATACGTAATCATCGTATTGTATGTAGGGCCAGAAAGCAATAAAGCCGGGAGTGCGTTCCGATTTTTTTGTATCCGCAATGAAGCGACTTAATGCAATATCAAATCGGTTTTGCACTTGTTCAAAATGGAGCAGACTGCATCTTTTGGCGATCGCATGAAGCATGAGCATGATTTGCAATCCGGCAAGAATGTTATGATCGATGCCAAGCGTGATCGCTGGATTGTTTGGCATTACAATAGAGGAAGGCCATAATCCATAAGACCTAGACTGTTCATCTTTTTTTTCTTGTTGATCGACGATGGTTTGATAAGTCTTTAAGACTATGGATGATTTCATGTTTTCCTCTCGAACTCGATCCCTCTGTACCGGTTTGATCCCGAGTCGAAGCTCGTCCTAACTTATACCGCTCGCGGTATACAATCCCAGGCATCAGCGACTGGGAGTTCACTTTTAAGCCATGAATGGATAGAATAAGTAAAAATTTACTTCTTAGCAACGAAGAGGCAGTTGCAACACTCCCCGCCACCCAAAGGACGATTTTAAGGCGGCGGATAGTTTTGCGATTGGTTCAGAATTTAAAGGGGAGCGTTCAGTGGCCTGCGAAATCTCTAATTTGCGTCGGATGCCTTCAATGAGAAGGACGATTGGATTACAAGAATTAGAAGGAAGAGTTCGCGATGACCTTCGCTTTCTCGGCTATCATCCGAACAATTGGCAAACCGCGAGGAGAGGGAAAAACGGCTTATATCAAGTAGTGATCATCGGTGGCGGCATGGCCGGAATGGCGGCAGCTTTTGCCTTGCTCAAAGTGGGTATTTTCAACATTGTGATGGTGGATCAACAACCCGCTGGTAAAGAAGGGCCTTGGGATACTTATGCTAGGATGAAGGCTTTACGCACTTCTAAGAAATGGATAGGCCCTTCTGTAGGGATGCCGAGTTTAACATTTCAATCTTGGTATGAAGCGCAATTTGGCTCATTTGCTTGGGAATTGTTGAGAAAAATTCCTACGCATCTATGGATGGAATATCTGTCCTGGTTTAAAAAAATGTTAAAATTCCCTCTCCAAAACGATACAAAACTGATCTCCATTACACGCGAAGAGGAATACCTTAAGTTGGAGTTATCCAATGGCACTATTATCACAGAAAAGTTAGTGCTGGCGACTGGGCTGAACGGATTTGGAGGGTATATAATTCCCGATTTCATGCAGCATGTACCTAAAAGTCATTGGGCTCACACAAATGAACAAATTGATTTCGCGGCTCTTCAAGGGAAACGGATCGCCATTATTGGTGGGGGGGATGCCGGACTTGACGCTGCGGGCACTGCGCTGGAACAAGGTGCAAAATCGGTCGATCTACATATTCGCCGCAAAGCCCTTCCAGTTGAAAATGTGACCATTGGATCTAATTTTGTTTTAAGCAATGGCGAATATGGCTTATGCAGCGATGATGAAAAAGATGAAATTTTCAGATATATTTTTGATACGGGACTTTCCCCTCCCAACGAGAGCTTGTTAAGGGTGGAAAAATTTCCTAATTTCAAGTTACATACCGAAACTGACTTCGAAAAAATTTTGAAAAATTTCGATTTTTATATTTTAGCAACAGGCCCCGCTATAGACGGCAGTAAGCAGCCGGAGATTGCTCCCTTTAATGACCAAGTTCTTCATTGGGGAGATCAAGGTTACAATCATCCCAAAGTAGCCAAGTTTCCTTATCTGGGGAAATATTTCGAATTTCTAGAGAAAGAAAAAGGAGCGGCCCCTTTTCTGAAAGATATTCATTGTTTTAACCATGCATCTGTTATTAGTCATGGTGGTTTAGGAAGCGGCATCGCCCTCATTGGTGTCGGCGCTCAACTGCTGGCGCAGGGAATCAGAAATGACTCTTTCATAAAAACAACAAAAAACGAATACCTTTCAATGTTTAGAAGCAAAATCTCTCACAGTCTTGAAGAGCTTGAATATCAGCTCCCGCAATAGCAGAGATGTGGCGGGTTATTGCGTCGTAATCCCAGTCCCACCACCGGATATTGAGAAGTTGCTCGATCACTGGAGCAGGAAAGCGTTTTCGGATGATCTCAGCAGGATTGCCTCCTACGATCGTATAAGGAGCTACATCTTTTGTAACGACAGCTCGCGCTCCGATGATCGCCCCATCGCCTATTTTGACTCCTGGCAGCACTAAGGATTCATGCCCAAACCAGACATCATTCCCAATGACCGTATCCCCTTTGTTGGGAAGATCGAACGCACAATCGGCCCACTGCGAACAATCATCTCCTAATTTTCCAAAAATAAAGAAAGGAAAAGTCGAAAAACCATTCATTGGATGATTGGCATCGCTTAAAATGAACTTGGTGCCGAAAGCAATTTGGCAAAACTTCCCAATGATCAATTGAGAAGAGAAAGCGAACGCCACATTTCTTTTTTCAAAGCTTTCAGGAGAGTCTCCCCCATGGAAATAGGTGTAATCGCCAACCTGGATATTGGGGTTTGTGATGAAATTTTTCAGAAAAATAACTTTTTTGGATGTTTTTCCGATCGGGTATGGAGTGTCAGGAGATAACATGATTTGCCGCGTCCCCTTTTTGAATGGGGCTGAAAATATCTCAAAAATCGGGAGTATGTCAAGGAGGTTTTCTGAGTAGGGCGGATAAGGACTGTCGACAGTCCCATAGTAATAAATCGGTTGCTCGCTAAAAATATTTTTGGTAATCTGACAATAGTTAAAGACGCGAAAAATCGTTAAGTGAGGATCATATGTTACGGAAGTATTTTATGCGATTAAGAATTGTGGCTCTGATGGCCTCGTCACTTTATGGCGCTCAAAATGAAGAGATGCAGGCTCAGCCATGCTTGTCCAGTCCTTCGCGCACCATGGCTTCCCAGCCTCGCGGGCAAGTAAATTCAGCGCCTCCTTGCAAACAGCTCGGTGCGGATCCATCTTGCCCATCGGGATCTGTCTATAACTATAGTATCACCCCTCCCGCAAGATGTACGGTTGGCAATTACGATCTGTTTTTGACAGCTGACTTTCTCTGGTGGAAAGGGGCTGAAGATGATTTCAGTTTGGGATTTGTGCAGACTGTTGATTTCGCTACATCTACAACTACCGCGCATGGTGTAGATGCCTATGGAGATATCGTATCTCTTGATTATAAATGGATGCCTGGTTTTAGAGCGGGCCTCGGATTTCTGACGTCATATGATAGCTGGGATGTGCTTCTTTCCTATACATGGTATCAAGGACATGCAAGCAAAAGCTTCTCTTCATCCACAAATGGGGGTCTAGGGATAGAAAATTTTTGGCAATCAAAAGTTGTGTCGGCCGCTGATCAACAGTATGGCTCTTCGCAGGGGTCTTGGAAATTGCAATACAATATGTTCGATCTAGAAATGGGAAGAGACTTTTTGGTTAGCTGCGGTCTTTCTTTGCGACCTTCTCTCGGTGTTGAAGGTGGTTGGGTGAATAGAATATGGAGCACTTCATGGGGCGATGCAGACCCAGCCAGCGCCTCGGGCCTTGTTGCTAATGGTTCTTACGTGAATCAAAGTAACTATTGGGGTGCCGGGCCAAAATTGGGCCTGAATACTACATGGAAGCCAGATTGGCAAGGATTTCACTTCTTTGGTAATTTTGGCGGATCGATCCTCAGCGGAAAAGTTTTTAAAAATTCTGCAACAATTACTAGTTCCTCGACTTTGGCAGCGCCCACTTTATTGTCTTCCGAATCTAAAATCCAACACAAGGATGTGTGGAAGATGGTCCCTCATCTCCAATATATTGCAGGCTTGGGCTGGGGCAAATGTTTCAATTGTAACAAAGTCTATATGGGCTTAAGGGTTGGATATGAGGTCAATTATTTTTGGAATATTCCTCAAACGATCTATCCTGTAGTTATTTTTTCCCTGGACGATGTTCCTAACTTTGTTGTGGGGAGTCCCAACCGTTCAAACCGTTCGCGCAGCCTCGGTTTATCTGGTTTGACAGTAGATGCTAAAATAGAGTTTTAATGGGGGCAGTTGTAAAACTTCCCTGTCTCCAAAGGGACGTTTTACAGCGGCGGGAAGTTGTACAATTGGCTCAAAAGAACCGCAAATTTGAGGGATGGTCTCTTACCATCCCTCGAATCGAGCAATGAAGAACACGAGGGAATACCGTTCTTTGGCGCAATTTGAAATCACACAATGGGGTATTGGCTCGCAAGTAAAATGAGTTTTTGCGTGCATACCTGGAAAGATTAAAGGGAAATCTTCTTTTTGAGGAATCACCGCACTTGCGCTTTGAAAGTCCAGATCAGATACTGAGGTTGTGGAAGGATACATTCTTAGACATTCTTCTCCTTCATTTTCAGTGTGTACGATCACAGTAAAAAGAGTGCGGTCGCAGTGGATTGGCAAAAAAAAAGGATTATCCTCTGAGGAACGATGCTTCCATATTTTCAATAGGGTCGCGGTTTTTGCTTTTTTTTCGATTTCCTGTAGCAAGGAATCTATGCATTCTTTGATCCATCGGTGACAGCTGTCCATTTCCTTTATAAATTCTACAATCGCATCGTGTTTCAGAATGGTTTTTTGTAGGTATTTATACAATCCATCTAAGTATTGATACGAATATACGTTATAATTCTTGCCAGTTCTTTTTTTGTACTTTAATGTGTCGTTTCCCAAATGTTTTAATTTTAAAGTTTCGTTGGCCAATGGGATGTTGCAATTTAAGATGAATTCATCAACGATAGCATCTATCGGAGAAAAATCATAACTTTCTTCGAACTGTTTGCAAACAGTGTCAAAAAGAGCAAAAAGTTCAAGCGCTTTTTCTCTAGGAAAACGAAAAGGCAGCGTTGCAAAGGGATGGGTATGGAAGTTAAAATGAGTCAACACGGCCGGACAACTGTTTCTTGGGAAGTATATGAATATTCCTAAAAATAGTCAAACGACTCGACTTGGCAACAGCGATTAGGAGTCTGAAATTTCTCCTGGGAGAAATTTCAGAAATCAAAAAATTCTTCTCGCTCCGAGGGGAATTTGTAAAAGTCTCGCTGTAAACCCAGGGGCCGGCCCCTAGGGAACCCCGTTCCGATTGGATAACGATCCAGACAACGAATTCCTCAGACTTTTGTGCGATCGTTAACGCAATCGGCCTTTAGAACCCTCAAGCTTCTTTCTAAGGATTTAAAAATAAGACTACTAAGAAACAGTCCTCTTCGTTTATAGTAGCTAGTCATCATAACAAAACTCTATTAATTTGTCATCTTCTTATCATTCACAATCAGCTAGACACGACGATACCAGGCCCATTCAACCGTGAAGTGCGACAAATAGATTAAAATAGAAAGTGGTCAAATGATGGCCGCAACCCCTATGGTGTTTTTTAGCAAAAACATCACCCAGGAGGAACGTATGCCCAAGGGCTACCATCATCTGACCAGA
>JACRBF010000058.1 GCA_016213175.1 Chlamydiia bacterium | reverse complement strand
ATAGAATCTGCTTCGTCAGCTTTACAGCAAATTTTTTGTCTTCACTCGTGCCTTGTACTCGTACAATGGTCGCTCGCTCCAGACAAAAAATTTGCGCAGCCTTCTTACATATTCTATCAATAGAATTTTAAAGCACTATACCCGTTCCACCTCAAAGGCACCCAAGAAAATCGACGAAATCTGGGTTCGTGGACGGTCTCTTAGACCTGACTATAGAAAAAAGCCCAATAGAACACTAGTACCCGACCTTAAAAGTTTTCAGATCAATTTCGGCGTCAAAGCCGCTCAAATCGACGATCGCAAATTGCTGCGTATTGAATTAATACGCAGCAATTTGCGAAGCCTTCCGGTCGTCGATTTTAGCACGCTTTCACGCTAGAAATTGTTTCAAAAACTTTTAAGGTCAGGTACTAGGTATGGATGGGCTCTGCGTCGAAGATGATCGGCATCAAGTTGATTGCCTGTGCTGCGAATGTCTTGCGCAATGAATCGACAACCAACGGATAGAGAGCCATCAGAAGCCCGATACCAGAAGTCACCGTATAGAGAATGACCGGTAGTGTTCCAAAAGAGAAGAACGTCCCGAGAATGAGCGCCGTAAAAGCGAGGGCTGAGAGGAGGATCGCTATCGCTAAAAGGATCGTTTTTTTTCGATTCTCAGCAAGCACACCCTTCACAAGAATACGCGCCTGGCTCATCTCTGCGGGAGAAGCGTCTTCTCTACGTAACCGCTCCAATAAGGCGGGCATTTGGTGAATGATCATCTCGGCCGCCTTCTGGCTCGTACGGCGCCTCATATAGTTGATTTTTACCTCTGCCAGATTGATCAGCTTTTTCCGTACTTCCGTCTCTTGCGCGCTCACCCCCCACTCCGGATGCTCGCTCTTGACCGCTTTGATGAGCTCTGCCACTTCCTCTTGCGTGGGGATCGCTTTTTCTTTTAAAAACTCGAGCGCTTTAATCAAATTCTTCCGCTCCTCGCGGGGAGAAGTCAGGCTATGCAAAGAGGCTTTCTGCTCTAAGACTTTGTTCAATCTCGAACGAAAAATTACGCTCCGATACATTCCCACGCCCGCAACAGCGATGCTGGCAAGAGAGCCAATGCCAAAAAGGGCATCTGTAACAGCGCTTAAGCTTGCAATCGTGACAGGGGCGATACTATGCACGAGGGCCAAAGCCGAGGCGTTCGTCGATAGAATGCCCGTTGCCAGGTTCATCTGCGCACGCCTCTTTCCCTCTCCATCCCCAATGAGTTCTGCATGCCTGAACTTATGCAAAGCCCCTCGCGTCCGCACAGCGCCTGTGAGAAATAAGCCGATGCCCGCTGTAAGATATCCTGTTCCCACCATAGACCAGCTACGAGAGCTTGCCAAAGAACCTGCTTTGATGACATTCCTGGCAAAAGAAACAGCGCCCTCCGTGAGGGAAAGACCGGTAATGGCCCGCCCTGCAAGAGATACCGGAGCAGGTGGACGTACTCTCTCAAAGGCATGTTCTGGAATTTTTTCTTTAATTAGAGATATTTTTACTTGCTGCACCTCTCGGACCGGAGGCAAAGGAATACGATTAAAATAAATAAACGAAGAAATCTTACTGATTATTCCCACAACAACATCTCTTAAAGAGACATTATTATACAATTAATCTCGATATTACTTAACTAAAATAACCCCTTTTCAAAGACGTTTTTTGAGAAAGCTGACGATGGAGCGCCTCAATATCGATCCGATTGCACGCAAAAATTTGAATGAACGTCATCCAGAAAATCGTAGCCTGCTGCCGCCAGTAAATCTCTTTTGCCCGAATATGAGCTTTTTCTTTTACCTTGGGTGTATCTGCCTGTTTCAAAGAACCTAGTACTTCAGCAAGAATACGAGCAAAACCATCCCCCGGCACAGAATTTTTATCGAGGTAATGATAAGCTGCACGGAACCAATGTTCCATCAACTCTCTCATGTATTTCTCATCTCTGCCCCCTGCCGCGGGATCTGCAGCAAGATGTGTCAGGGCGCTCTCCATGCGCTGAAATAGCACAGGATCGATTTGTCCATGCTCATTACGATCCACAAACGCACTAAACGGGACAGGTCCTGATCGATCCAGATGCTGAATCATGCGCCTACGCCGCTCCCCAAAAGAAGCATCGTCATATCCTGGCTCCTGAGGCGTTGACTCCGCCTTGTAACACGGAATGGGGGGCAGTTCGATCAGAACAGGTTTGGCTGATGCATGGCTGCTTGGAACAATAGATTGCGGGGGCTCGATAAACTGTAAAGGAGTCTCCCCATCGCTTGATCCGCTACCAGGCGGCGCGCTGCCTACAGCGCCCTGTATACCCAGAGGCATTAAAATCCCATACACCACCGCATCGTGCACTGTCATAGAGCCAATTTCAGGCCGAATGGAGGTAGCGTCCTTTGCGGCAAGAAGGGTGTCGTCGTCACTACCCCCCTTTTTATAAGGATAACTCATTGTATGAAGCGATTGCACAGCAACCTCTGTCCCAGTATACACACTGTCCAAAGTCATAGAACCCGGCTCTGCGCGAACAGTTTTCAGCAAGATGCCATAGGTTGCGCGCACCTGCTCTATGATTGCATCAGATATCTGAAACTTCCCTCCCCAAAGAAATCCCAGCCCATTGCGCACAATCCGGATATCGTGCCAATTCCCTGTTTTAGAGTTATAGACGGCCCTACGTATGAGCAGAACCCTGCCACCCCACTGACACTCATATTTCAGAGGCACATAGTTCGATTTATTATTTCTGTATTCTGCAGTTTTCATAAATTAACAAATGATCATTAAATTATACATTATAAACAAACAGCAATCAAGTAAACTAATTAGTTGATAAAAATAGTCCTTGCCAGTTTTTTTTTCTCTTTGTACCCTTATGCTGTATGCATCCAGAAATGATTATCCCCCAGGTTTTAGAGCCCTTTCAGACGATCCTCATCTTTGGCCCCCCTGGCTCAGGAAAAGGGACTTTAGCCAAGTTTCTCAGCAGCGCAGGCAACCACTTTCATCTCTCTTCAGGAGACGTTTTCCGGGGACTATCCCCCGATTCCCCCGCAGGGCAGCTCTATCACAACTACGCGGGCAAGGGGCTCCTTTTACCCGATGAGGCGACAGTCCAAATTTGGCACCACTACGTCCATGGCCTGATTGCCACAAACCGCTACTTCCCCTCAGGACAACTCCTCCTTCTCGATGGACTGCCTCGAACGCTCGGCCAGGCAACTCTCTTAGAGAAACATCTGAACATCCGGCAGATCATCGTCCTCAAAATTCAAGATACCGAGGCCTTAATCAAGCGGATTCAGAGACGGGCGCTCATTGAAAAACGGATGGACGACATGGATCTACGCGTTCTCAAGACGCGCATGGAGGTCTATGAAAGTGAAACCACGAAACTATTGCAGTATTATCCTGAGAAACTTTTTTCCTATTTCGATGCAGGGCAAAAACCTTTGGAAGTGCTGCGCGACGTCCTCGTAGCCCTCTCGGGCATTCTGTAAAAAAAAGAGGGGGGATCTCATATCCCCCCTCTCCAATCACGGCGCTATGCGTGTTATACGACTACCAGAACCAGCCCTTCTTAGGAGCTGCTGGAACTACAGGAGCCTCTGGAGGCAAAGGTGGGAATTGTACCGCATCATCCTCTTCTTCCTGACCTTCTACGGCAGCTTTAGGCGCTTCTTTCTTACTCTTAAAGCGGTCGAAAAACGAGCTCTGCTTAGGCGCTTCAGGAGGCTTTGGACCTACGAGAGGCAGATCCTCTTCCCCTTCTTGCTGAGGAAAGAGTTTTTCTCTCTGCTTATCTGCAAGCTGTTGAACCGTTGTTCGTACTTTATTAATCTTTTTGACGAACTTTTCAGCAATATCATCTAAAGATTCAATAGCGGATCTGTTCTTTTTCACAACGGTTTCGAGCGCTTTAGCAAGTTTACGCTGCTCTTCCGATGCCTGTTTGAAATGAACAGGACGCTCTTTACACTGACGCGCCAATTCAGCAACCACTGCTTGCTGCTTTGGAATTGCATCTTGACGCATCCTAATATTCGCATCTAGCTGTTGCAGCAGAGTCTTATGAGGATCTTGAACTCCGTTATGGAACAGTTCAATCAATCCGATCAAATCTCCTTTGGACAGTTGATCCAGATTGTTAAGAGGATTTTCCGCGACCGTTTTTAACAGTGTATTGAGTTCTGTGACTTGTCCAATCAGAACCTTTTGCGCCTCAATCAAGGCTTGCAGATTCTTCATATAGTCAGACAGTTCAACATCCCCAGTTGCTTGACTGACAGCCTCAAGCCTTAACGCTTCCTCTTTTTCGGCCTGGCGCTTACGGGACCATCGGCTAAAGAAGCCCTCTTCATTGCCAGACGCCTTTGAAGCGCTGCCCTTGCCAGACGGAACTGCCTTGCCAGCCTCTTTTCCTACAAACGCCTCGGTGCCAAGAAGTTCTGAAGGCGAGCCGATCAACCCAGTTTCTACGGCTGTGATAATCTCACGGACATCACTAGTAAACTTGGCTTGTTGATCAGAAGTCAACAATCCTGTATCCACGAACAAGCGGAATATCGAATCGATGATCTCATCGCGATTTTTTCCCTTTGGCTGTTTAAGAGCTGCTTCCGCAGCAGAAACCGCTAAGCCCTGATAGAGCTTAGGATCTGCTGAAGAAAGAAGCCCCTGTGCCGCACCCACTGCGATTCCAGTTCGGAGGAATGGCATGTCGACGGCGCCTTGACCGATCTGCGCAGCTTCGCTGATCAGCGCTTTCAAGAAACTGCCCGCTAAGCCGCGCTCGTAGGCAAAATTCAGGATGCTTTGTAAAATGTAGGCGCGTCTGCTGATCGAGCTTGCGGAATTGCCTTGTTGCAGAGTGTACTTATGCTCTACTCGAATCTGCCGATCGATCGCTTGCTCAAGTTCTACTTTCGCTTGCAAGAACTCACTGGCTACTGGCGCCTCTGAAGGACGCGCTAGTTTATGACCTTCAAACGCAAAGAAACGATCTTCCGTGCCCCGTTTTTTCGACGTTTCATGGGCATTTTTAGAAAGCGAATATTCTGTCTGCGTGCACACCGCATCCAAATTCTTTACGCGATCATCAGCAGAACGAAAGCGTAAATTCGCCAGGTCGTATACTTTTTTGATCTGCGTAAAATTCAAATTCGAATCAGGAACTCCAATATGTGCTTTAACAGCATTCAGATCTCTGTCAAATACGTTGTATGCCTTATCGGTGAATAAACGGCCGACGGAGGCTGTGGTTTTCAAGATCAGCGCGGGAACAGTAACTGCCGCGGCACCCACCCCTCTGACCCAACGGCCTTCTTTAAAGTAATCTTGAGTCCAGCGAATGGGGCGTCTAAACCCTGTATCAAGTGCTGCAGGCGTGATTGGCGTAGCCATATTATTATCTCCAAATAACAGATTATTGTTATTACTTACAAACTTTATTAATTAAATTCACGTACATTATATCTGTATTAAATTATCAAATCAACACAAAAAGAAGTCAACTAATTAGTTGTATAAAATTAAAATATAATTAACTAAATTTGCATTAATTGTGACAGAAAGCATAGAATGATTAATGTCTTGTCTACTCGTATTAATATTAATAAAAAATTGAGGTAGTTATGGACGACAGCCACCATCAGGTAGCGGTTCTCGAGAGCAGGGTCGATCACCTAGAAACCGAGATTTCCTATCTAAACAAAATTTTAATTCGATGCGGTTTTCAGGATGGGATAGCTACCCTGAAATACAGCGTTGAAGAATTGTTAAAAGAAGACAAACTCTAGAAGTTGCCCTTAATCCGATAGAGGGGGTAGACTTGCTGATATACCCCCTATATTTCAGTGGCAAAATTAATTTTTGAAGACAATCAAGAAGAGACTGAACTCCCCGATGGAGCCCCCATTATTGAGGCCTGCGAGCAAGCCGGTATCCCATTTGCCTGCACGGAAGGGGTCTGCGGCACCTGCGTAGTGGAGGTTATCGAGGGGATGGAACACCTTTCCGAGTTCAATCAAGCAGAAGCCGATTTTCTAGGAGACCTCGATCGCGAGCGCCTTGCCTGCCAGTGCCGCATCAACGGCGGCTGTGTAAAGTTAAAATTTTAAGGAATACAATGACCATTACCCGCGACATGACCATCGAAGAAGTATTTAAACGCTTTCCCGGAAAAGGACAAAAACTTGCCCAAGAGATGACCCACGCTGGCCTCCACTGCGTTGGCTGCTCCGCATCCACCTGGGAAACCATCGAAACAGGCATGTACGGCCACGGCATGACAGATGAAGAGATCGACTCCCTTTTAGGACGGTTGAACCAGATCCTGGAAGAAAAAGAGGATCTCTCTACCGTCACCATCACCGACAAGGCTGCCAAGAAATATTTAGAAATCCTCGCAGAAGAAGGAAAAACGGGATGGGGCTTGAGATTCGGCGAAAAAGCGGCTGGATGCAGCGGTTTTGAGTATTTTCTCGATTTTTCGGAAAAACCTAAAGCGGGCGACCTGGTTCTTGAATCAAATGGGATACAGATCCACCTCCACCACAAATCGATCGAACGCCTCATGGGCTCTGTGATTGATTATGCTGACGGACTACAAGGCGCCGGCTTCAAAATCTCCAATCCCAACGTCAAATCCAGCTGCGGCTGCGGCAGTTCTCATGGATATTAGAGACTGTGTCAAAGCCTCTAGAGAGTTTCCACATCAGCCCAAATCCGATTCTTGGATCACACGTTCGGTATATAGCAGTTCCACCAAGTCTAGGAGGCGGATATCTAAGAGATTGTTAACGGATATGGATTTTGTCGCTTTTTGGAGGATTTTTGGCCGCGCCGATTCAAGTTCGAAGTGCGACAAATCCCGCTTCCATTCTGCGTTGATTAAAGACCTCTATGGGTGTGCGAAATTGTAACACTTTTCGAGGTCGATTGTTGAGCAGATTCTCAATTTCCCATATGACCTCATCGGCT
>JACRBF010000060.1 GCA_016213175.1 Chlamydiia bacterium | reverse complement strand
AGCCGATGAGGTCATATGGGAAATTGAGAATCTGCTCAACAATCGACCTCGAAAAGTGTTACAATTTCGCACACCCATAGAGGTCTTTAATCAACGCAGAATGGAAGCGGGATTTGTCGCACTTCGAACTTGAATCGGCGGAATTATTAGAGAACAGTAGGGGGCGCAGACAATCTCTGACATCGAAGTACACAAGCACTTTTGATAGTGAATTTAAACTTTTCAGAAAATACATCCCCAGGCAGTGTTTCGATATGACCGTTTGTAATGACACAAGAGTCTTGAAGAAAAGACACTACTGGATCGTTGGCATCAAGTATCACTAAACGAGAAAATTGCATGAGATCGGCCTGCACCAAAACCCCACGAAACCTGTCTATTATTGTATTGTACGCATTCATATCACCAGGATTAAGCCATGATGCAGAAACCACGATATCCCATTTCTCAAGAGGGTCTTCTCTCAAAAAGAGTGCAAAAATTAAGATAGGTCCATGATCTTTTTCTAGATTAACGACTATGGACTTAAGTTTTTCTAGAATTTCTTTCATAATATTTTCAACAGTTTTTCTGTGGACTGAATCATCAACTTAGCATCGGCATCGGTTTGTTTTCGAGATGAATATCTCATCTCAGGCTTCCAAGAAACTACAATCGACCATTCTGCAAAATATTTATTTTTAATCTCATTTTCATGCCCTGAAAGATGCAGAAGGATTTCTAATTCATGGGTTTTAAAAGATTTATATTTATCCGTCCCCTTTCCATCATCCGGATATTCTGCCCATCCCAACGTAAGGCAAATTCTTCTTTTCAAAGCTAACTCATTTGCATAGCCGCATATGTAGACAGCTCCCTCGTAACGTTTGGCCGCATAGAGAACCCTTGCATCTTCAAGCTTCTCCAAGGATAGAGCTTGTAACTCGGTCGTTGTTATCACAGGAGGTCTTTCTACCTATTTTATCAAGCAAGGATCATATCAAATTCACCGTTACAAGGAGAGATTTTTCAACCGCCTCCCAAAGCAATCGTCCTCACTCATTCTGAGTTGCGCTAGATTCAATTGGCGGAGTGCGTAAAATTTGCGTAAATCGGATGCGGATCAGGCACATTTTTCAATCTGATTTTTGATTGAATTTGTCTATGAGAATTGGGGGCGGTTGGACTCGAACCAACGGAGCCCGAAGGCGGGGGATTTACAGTCCCCTGCAATTGCCGCTATGCGACACCCCCGAATGTGAAAAAATGTGCTGGCGAAAGGACTTGAACCCTCAACCATCCGATTACAAGTCGGGCGCTCTACCAATTGAGCTACGCCAGCGAAACGGCTACCCAGCATAACAAATATTGTCCATTCTCCTCAAGACCTTGGCTCTGCAAACGGAACCACTTAAAGGAAATGAGACTGTAAATGCTTTAGGTAGGGGACTTGGGATCGGGGGCATTACCCCTGTCCTCAGGCGGTGAAGTGGGCTTAACCGGAGTGGAGGTAAGCTGAGATTGAAAAAGAGAGGTTAAGCCCGCAGTACGTTGGATCTGAGGCGCACTTTGAGGATCGATCTTGCTCGCTGTAAAACGACCCGAACGGGTCGTCTGTTCACAACATTTTTTGAATTTCTTTCCCGACCCACAAAAACAGGGATCATTTCGACCAGGCTTTTTCATAGCATCTAACCATTCTTTCTCTATTTTAACAGGATGCGTATACGCACACAACCTCAAAAAACAGAAAGACGGAACTGCGCCCAGAAGAACCAATATTCTTGCTGACAGAGAGCAAAGTGAGATAAGATGGCCAGGCTTCAACATGAAAAAGGAATATGGACATCAAACTCCCTATAGCGCGACCTCCTTGGACAGCCCTTGGCCGGGAGCTAGAGAGCAAAGTGCGCAAAGCGATTTTTGACTTCTCCCTTTTAAACGATCAGACGTCTAAGATGGCGATCGCTTTAAGCGGCGGCAAGGATAGCCTGAGCCTTCTTTTCTTATTGCATGCGATCCGAGGAAGAGGCTTTCCCCTCTTTGATCTCTATGCGATCCATATAGATGGAGAATTCTCCTGCGGCGCTGGAATCGATGGCTCCTATTTAGAGAAAATGTGCTCCGAACTCTCCGTCCCATTGATCCGGCGTACGTCAAAGCAGAAATTAGAAACGCTGGAATGCTATCGCTGTTCAAGAGAGAGGAGAAGTTTAATCTTCGATACGGCAAAAGAAGTCGGGGCTACAGTTATCGCCTTCGGCCATCACCGCGATGATAGCGTGCAAACGCTGCTCTTGAATCTCTTGCATAAGGCAGAATTTGCAGCCAATCTTCCTAAAGTACCCATGCACCATTATGGGATCACCATTATCCGCCCGCTGATCTATGTCAGCGAAGAATCTCTGCAGATTTTTGCCAAAGAATATGGCTTTACCCGAATCACTTGCCAATGCCCCGTGGGGCAAAATTCCAAGAGAAAAGCAACGGAAAATCTCATCCGGCAAATCGAAGAGATCTTTCCTCACGCAAGAAGCAATCTCGCACGCGCTGGTCTTCTTTATGGGTCAGACAAAGCAACAACTCCGTAAACAGTCTCTTAACAATCCATGATTTCAGAATTGGGATTTCGGTTGATTTAACGCGGTGAAGTGGTGTAATTTGTCATTTAACCGTCCCTAAGAGAATTTGTCATGCTAAAGACACTAGGATATGCCGCTATGTCCTCCACCACCCCCTTAGTGCCATTTACTTTTGATCGCCGCCAATTGAGAGATCACGACGTTCAGATAGAAATCCTCTACTGCGGCGTCTGCCATTCCGATTTACATGGTGTCAGAAATGATTGGAAAAAGACTATTTACCCAATTGTGCCAGGACACGAAATCGTAGGAGAGGTCAGGGGTACAGGAGCCAAAGTGAAGGCATTTCAGTCTGGGGATGTAGTCATGGTGGGTTGCTTGGTCGATTCATGCAGAACTTGTGCAAGCTGTAAACAGGGTCTTGAGCAGTACTGCGAAAAAGAGAAGATTTGGACTTACAACAGTCCAGAGCCGCACTATAAAGACAGAGTAACCTATGGAGGCTATTCAACGCAGATCGTCGTCGATGAAAATTTCACTCTCCATGTCCCCAAGAAATTTAAAAAAGAGCAGCTTGCTGCAATTGCCCCCCTTGTTTGCGCAGGAATTACCACATACTCCCCTTTGCGTCATTGGAACATCGGCAAAGGGACAAGGGTCGGAATCGTGGGACTCGGGGGATTGGGTCATATGGCGATCAAGCTTGCCTGCGCTATGGGAGCAGAGGTCGTTTTATTCACTACATCGCAAGACAAAGTAAAGGATGGGAAAAAACTGGGCGCCCATCAGGTTGTCCTCTCCAATAGCCCGGAAGAAATGAACAAGGTCAAAGGAAGCTGCGATTTCATCCTCAATACCGTTGCGGCGTCTCACAATTTAGATGTCTATTTCGAACACTTAAAACGGGACGGAACGATGTGCCTAGTGGGTATCCCCGCCGACCCTCACCCTCCGATCACTGTCGGTCATTTGATCTTCAGCCGCACGAAGCTCGCAGGGTCGCTCATTGGGGGCATCAAGGAGACGCAGGAAATGCTGGAGTTCTGCGCCCAGCACAACATCACGGCAGATATCGAACTCATCCCCATGGAAAAAATCAACGAAGCCTACGAAAGAATGCTCCGGAGCGATGTAAAATACCGTTTTGTCATCGACGTCGGATCGCTCAGAGACTGTTAACGGATTTGGTTTCTGTCGATTTTCGGGACCTTTTGAGCCGATTTTCGATTCAAAATTGGTGGGCAATATACTAGATGTTGATATTGCCCACCAATTTTGAATCGAAAATCGGCCAAAAATCCTCCGAAAAGCGACGAAATCCATATCCGTTAACAATCTCTCAGAGGATCTCGTTGAACTTATTTTTTATTTGGGTTATTTTTAAGTCCATATGATCGCGAAATCTTATGCTTTTATAGAATTGGCTACCTTTTTTGGCTATTTCGCCATTGTCCTCTTGATCGCTTTTTTATCCTATCGGAAACAAAATACCGATGCCGATTTCATCATTGGCAGCAGATCGTTGAATTTCTGGCTTACCGCTTTGTCCGCTCATGCAAGCGACATGAGCAGTTGGCTTTTCCTCGCCTATCCGGCAGAGATTTTCAAACAGGGTGTCTTTTATTCCTGGGCAGCAATCGGCCTCACCGCTTTCATGTTTTTAAATTGGCAATTCATCGCGCCACGCATCCGTGCTCTTACAGAACAACTGGGCAGTTTAACGCTGAATTCATACTTTGAAACGCGCTTTGGCGACACAAGCGGCCGCATCCGGGTCGCCTCTGCCTGTATGGCTATCCTTTTCTACACTTTTTATATTACCTCAGGTCTCAATGCGCTTGGCATCCTCGTTGAATCTCTTTTCGGCCTGAGCTACTTCATCGGAATCTCCCTGGGACTATTGGTCGTGGTCATCTACGTCTTTATGGGCGGCTATCGAACAGTAGCGTGGATCGATCTCTTCCAAGGGTTTTTCCTCCTTGGCATCATCGTGTTCATTCCACTCTATTTGCTCATCGATTTGGGAGGCGCACGCCCTGTCTTAGACGCCATTGCTTTGAAAGGACTCTCCACTCAGCTATTCCCCGATTTTTCCCTCTCCACGTCGTGGAAAATCCTCATGATCACTGCCGGTTGGGGCCTCGGCTACTTCGGACAACCTCATATCATCACGAAATTCATGGGCATTAAACAGGTAAGCGACATGGGTAAAGCAAAGTGGCTTGGCATCAGCTGGCAGTTTATCGCTCTTACGGCTGCAACGTGGATCGGATTGATCGGCGTCTTCATGTTCCCAGACGGCATTCAAGACTCTCAGGAGCTCATCCTCTATATCGTCAAGGACACGTTTGCCCCTTTCTTTGCGGGACTTGTCCTCTGCGCCATCTTAGCCGCTACCACCAACGTCATGGCGGCGCAAATTTTGGTTGTTGCCTCGAGCCTCACAGAGGACCTGTATAAGAGACTCTTCCGCAAAGACGCTTCTACTGCGGAATTACTCTGGGTCACACGGGGAGGGGTTGTTTTTTTTGCGCTCATTAGCTTCGTGATCGCCTACTTGAAAATAACGACTATCTATCAATTGGTTCTCTATTCGTGGTCGGGATTAGGAGCCTCCTTCGGCCCTCTGCTGCTCCTCTCTCTGTACATGAAAAACATCAACCGTTATGGAGCTTTTGCAGGAATTTTAGCGGGGGGACTCACAGCTGCTATTTGGCCTGCGTTCCGTAATCCCCTCGGTATTGAATCGGTAGTGGCTGGCTTCGCGTTTAGCATCCTTGCCATCCAAGGCGTCTCTTATTTTGCTCGCAAACGATTCTCTTTGCCTATAGAATCTTGATCAAAGCTTCTTGAGAGAATCGTATGCGCCGTCCTTTTTTATTGGTCACGAACGATGACGGAATCCACGCTCCAGGCATTAAACACCTCTGGGAAGTGATTCATGAATATGCAGATATTGCAATTGTAGCGCCCAGCTTTGAAAGATCCTGCTGTGGACTTTCGATCACTTGGAATAAACCCCTCACGATCCACTCTGTCTCTTGGCACCAAGGCACTCCCGCTTGGAGCATCAACGGCACTCCTGCCGATTGCGTAAAAATGGCCCTAGGCGTACTCCTCGATCGAACACCCGACCTGATTGTTTCCGGGATCAATCGCGGCTCTAACGCTGGACGTACAGTGCTATATAGCGGTACAATCGGCGGGGTCATTGAAGGCATTCTCAAGGGGTTGCCGGGGATCGCTTTTTCCTTTTCCGATATGCATGCACCGCCTCTCGAAGCCACAAAACGCTATATTTTTCCTATCATTCAACATATTTTACAAAACCCTCTTCCTACAGGCACTCTACTCAATGTCAACTTTCCAGAAGGTGCTGCGCAAGGAGTAAAAGGACTGAAACTCGCAAGACAGGGAAAAAGCTATTGGGTCGAGCAGCCGGAGCAGCGGGTACATCCCGAGGGAGTCCCCTATTACTGGTTAGGGGGAAAATGGCGTTTGGTCGATGAGGAAGAAGATAGCGACGTAGCTTGGCTCGGAAAAGGCTACATTGCTGCGGCGCCTATTCATGTGGCCGAATTGACCGATCGCGCTGCCCTTATGCAACACAAAAAAGTTCTTGAAAATTTGTTTATACAAGAAGTCAAAAACCATTCACTTTCTTCTATGATCTAAGCTACGCACCGCTTCACATTGGGTAGCCTCAATTGCCTCCCGTACGCCAGGAATTTCATAGATCCTAGCCATCTCTACAAATAACGCCTCTCCCACCGCAGTGGATTCAGCGACCTGTCCTTGGAATTTTCGTGTGGCGATCAGTATCTGCGCAAGACGATCAAACCGCCTCTTCAATCGCTTAGAGGCTTTATGTACATCTTCCGGAGTTTCAATAAGACACAACTCTGCCGTGAGCTTTTTCATTTCTGACTCTCCCTCGCAACACAGATCATCGAATGTGACGGGAGCGCACCCGGTAAGCAGAAGACCAAGAGCTAAAGATGACGTCCTGAACTGACAAAATAAATTTTGCATCCCTCTGTTCCTTACTGGCGATCAAATTGCAACTTGTGCGTAATCAGCATACAATATAATATAATGGATCATTTTTGGGCGTATAGCTCAGTTGGTAGAGCGCCTGTCTTACACACAGGTGGTCATAGGTTCGAGTCCTGTTGCGCCCAAAAGCTATGCTTGAAACTCCTCGCGGGAGTAGTTCAATTGGTTAGAGCGCCGCCCTGTCACGGCGGAAGTTGCGGGTTCGAGCCCCGTCTCCCGCGCATTTTACACATACAACCTGGCAAGCTATGGCACAGCCCCTCCCTCTAAAAACTAAGTTCTTCAATGAGGCGATCAGTTTTCTAGGGATGGCCATCGGCGCCTGTATCGCCGCAGTCGCGATCCGTATTTTCCTCATTCCCAATGAATTGATTGACGGCGGAGTCGTTGGTATCTCTCTAATCCTCGCTCGTCTCTATGGAAGCTCCTACCTCTCCTATTTCTTGCTACTCCTCAATCTTCCCTTCGTATTTCTTGCTTGGCGCTACATCCGGCGTTCTTTTGTGGTACACATGCTGGCTGCCATCGTCTTTTTTGCCTTCTTTTTGTCGATTTTAGAACATCTTCCTGCCTTTGCCGCTGACTCTCTGGAAGCCATCGTCATCGGCGGCGCTATGTTGGGAGCAGGCGCTGGATTGATCATCCGCAATGGAGGATGCACCGATGGCACAGAAATTTTGGCCATTATTATCAATCGGAAAAAGGGATTTACCGTAGGACAGGTTATCTTCTTTATCAATATCTTCATTTTCGGCGCCTATGGCTGGATTTTTAATGACTGGCACATTGCGCTCAGATCTCTGATGATGTACATTGTCGCTTTTAAGATGATGGATATCGTCATTGCAGGCTTGGAAGAGCTCAAATCGGTGCTCATCATGTGCTCAAAGCCCGATAAATTGAGTAAGATTATCACGCTGGAATTAGGACTTGGCCTCACATTCATTAAAGGCAAGGGCGGGTATTCGGGAGAAGATCGAGACATCCTCTTCATCATCGTTGAAAGACTCGATCTCGCAGAATTAAAAGAACTCGTCCTTAGAGAAGATCCAAGCGCTTTCATCGCAATTGAGAATTTACATGAAGTGGCCTATGGCAGAACAGCCAGAATCGCTCTGAAACGTAAAGTCAAAAAATGACACAACTTTTTTATTCGATTTGAGAGGATTTGAATCGATGTGCTTTGGGCACCTTTGAGGTGGAACGGGTAGCGGATCATTTTGCAACTGGCTCTAATGACAGTCTCTTAAATAGGCACCGTATTCATTATTCGCGTAACGACGACTTAAAACAAGCAAATCCTCTCGGTTGATATAGCCTTTGCGATAAGCGATCTCTTCGATGCATGCTACTTTCACGCCCTGCCGCTCTTGAATGGTCTGGACAAAGAGAGACGCCTTTTGAAAGGTATCGAACGTTCCGGTGTCCAGCCAGGCATATCCCCTCCCCATCAGACGCACTGTCAACCGGTTTTGGTCGAGATAGACACGGTTCACATCCGTAATTTCCACCTCACCCCTTGCTGATGGTTTGAGAAATCTGGCAACCTCCACGACGTCGGAGCCGTAGAAATAAAGACCCGGCACTGCGTAGGATGATTTGGGAAGGGCAGGCTTCTCCTCAAGTCCGATAACCTGCATGGCATCGTTGAATTGTACAACGCCATATCTCTGCGGGTCTCGAACTTGGTATCCGAAAATGAGTCCACCGGATGTCAAAGAGGTTCCTTCTCGCAGTAACTCTGAAAAATCGTGCCCATAAAAAATGTTATCGCCCAAAATCAGAGCAACGGGACTATTGCCTATGAATGAGGCTCCTATGAGAAATGCCTGCGCAAGCCCTCCCGGATAGGACTGCACGGCATACTGAAAGGACAGTCCAAGCTGAGAACCATCCCCCAATAATTTCTCAAATCGGGGGGTATCTTCTGGAGTAGAAATCACCAAGATCTCTCGAATCCCCGCCAACATGAGGACGGATAGAGGGTAGTAGATCATCGGTTTGTCGTAGATCGGCAAGAGCTGCTTGCACACAGCAAGAGTGGCTGGATAAAGACGAGTGCCGCTACCTCCGGCTAAAATAATTCCTTTCAATGGAACGTACAACCTTCTGCAATGAGTTGATCGACGTAATTGATGGTATAATCATGAGACAAAAATTTCGGATCGTTCAACATATAGCGATGGAATGGAATCGTAGAATGGACACCCGAAATATGGAATTCTCGCAGAGCCCGTTTTGCGCGGGCGATCGCCTCTTCCCTATTCTTCCCTTTCACAATCAACTTGGCAATCATCGAATCATAGTTCGGTGGGATTTTATAGCCACTATAGCAAGCGCTATCGACGCGTACATGAGGGCCGCCCGGAGGAATATAATGCTCGAGCTGTCCGGGGGATGGTGCAAAATGGCGCGATGGATCTTCCGCATTGATTCTCAATTCCAACACATGCCCAGAAAACACGAGATCTTTCTGCTTCATGGGCAAAAACTCTCCCCTGGCAATCCGAATTTGCTGCTCCACCAGATCGATCCCTGTCAACTCTTCGGTAATCGTATGCTCTACTTGAATACGGGTATTGACCTCCATGAAATAAAAATTCATCTTTTCATCAAGCAAAAATTCAACGGTACCTGCGGAGGCATATTTGGCCGCTCGCACGACGTCAACCGCGCACTGCCCAATCTTTTTTCTCAAAGCTTCTCCCACTTTTGGACTGGGAGTCTCCTCGATTAATTTTTGACGCCGTCTCTGAATTGTGCAATCCCTCTCGCCCAAATAGAGATAATTACCCTGTTTATCCCCCAAAATTTGCACTTCGACATGACGTGGATTTACGATCATTTTTTCAAGATAGACATCGGGATTATTAAAGCTCGCCTCCGCTTCCGTCCGCGCTGCGACGAATTTCTTGACAAAGTCCTCTTCGCTCGTAGCAATACGGATGCCCTTACCCCCACCTCCTGCAACCGCTTTAATAAAAATCGGAAATCCCAGCTTACGAACCTCTTTAAGCCCTGTTTCCACATCAGGAACGATCCCATCGGACCCAGGAATCACCGGGCACTTTACACTGCGCGCCATCTCTTTAGCGGCTGCTTTATCCCCGAGAAGCGCGATCGCTTTAGAAGAAGGTCCAATGAAGGTAAGTCCGCAACTTTCGCAAATCGAGGCAAAATTAGCATTTTCACTCAAAAATCCATAACCGGGATGCACGGCATCAGCTCCTGTAATCTCACAGGCGGCGATCAGATTTGCAATCTTCAAATAGGATTTCGCAGAGGGGGCTTCCCCTATGCAAATGGCCTCGTCTGCGTGATGGACATGAAGCGCCTCTACATCTGCCTCTGAATAGACAGCCACCGTCTGTAATCCAAGGTCAGCGCAGGCGCGGATAATCCGTACGGCGATTTCTCCTCGATTGGCGATCAGCACTTTTTGTATCATTAGACCTCTTGCGTAACTATACCGAACGTGATTCAAGAATCGGATTTGGGCTGATGTGAAAGTTCTCTAGGTTCAACGATCGTAAGTTGCCCAATATTAGCAATATGGGGGCAACTTACGATCGTTGAACCTAGAGGCTTTGACACAGCCGAAATCCCAATTCTTGCATCACATTCAGTATAAAGTTCTGTCGATTTTCTAGTTCTTTTGAGCCGATTTTCGATTTAAAATTGGGGAGCAATATATTGTTGTCGATATTGCTCCCCAATTTTGAAGTCGAAAATCGGCCAAAATAATCCAGAAAATCAACGAACCATTAGTTACGCAAGAGGTCTATTACTTAATCCGGAAAAGACGGCTGCCAAATTCTACAGGCTGCGCGTTATCGGTCAATATCTCCGCTACGATCCCACTCACGCCCGCTTTGACTTCATTCATGACCTTCATGGCTTCAATGATGCAAACAACCGTATGCGCATCCACAGCATCTCCCGGCTTCACGAAAGAGGGCTGATCGGGAGCTGCAGACGTATAAAAAGTCCCAACCATTGGAGAGGTGACATAGATACCTGAAGCCTCTTGGGATTCAACGCGCCGTCCAGCCCCTCGCTCTCCTTGCAACGGGATCTCCGATTGAAAGGCAGTTTCAGAGGCGTTTTCTGCATACACCATCCTAGACGCTGAGGAATGAACAGGCGCTGCCTGTGCTTTCTCAAGATGCAGCTCCAAATCCCCTTTCTTGAAAACAAGTTTAGCGAGCGTGCTCTCCTCAAGGAGTCCCATCAACTCTTTAATTTGTCCGATGTCCATAAATTTATACCCTCTGAATGTACTCGCCCACTTGCGTATCAACTTTCACCACGTCGCCGCTTTCAATAAAAAGAGGAACATCGATCCTAGCACCCGTTTTGAGTACCGCCTTTTTCGTTGTACCCGATCCGCCTGACGCACCCTCTGTTTTGACCACCATAATCTCAAGGAATTGAGGCAATTCAATGCCAAAAATCGTATCTCCGTAAAACATCGCTTTGACCTGGATGCCCTCCCTCAGATAATGGATCTTATCGCCTAAAATGGAGGCAGGAACGAGAACTTGTTCTAAATTGCCAACATCGAGAAAAAGATACTCTTTTCCCTCTGGATAGAGAAACTCGATCGTCCTCTCAATCAGCGACAATTCTTGCACCGTCTGATCGAGTTTAAAATTTTTCTCGACAATCTCTTCGGTCATCAAGTTACGTAGTTTTGTTTTAACGAAAGGGGTTCCCTTCGCCACAGTGACTTTAATGCTCGATTCAACGCGAAAAATCTTTCCGTCAATATTTAAAGTCATGCCAGGCGTGATCTGGTTCGCTGTCGTCATAGTATGATCCTTTTTAATTCGGGAAGCGACGCAATCGAATAATCAACCTTGTCGCTCTTTGCTCCCCTCGCGCCTCGTCCCCAGCGCATGTGCACTGTTTTAAATCCAAGTTCCTGTGCAGGAATTAGATCCATCTCTACGCGATCCCCGCAGACCCATATTTGATCCGGGACCATGGAAAATTCTTTTGCCAAATGGCTGTAAAAAGGTTTTTTTACCGAATCTTCCGGGATTGCTATCCTACTAAAAATCGCGCTATCCAGACCAGCTTTTTCCATTTTTTCTCTTTGAAAGGGGGGATAGCCGCCCGTCACGAGAGCCAGAGTATGGGTAGAGTGAAAGAAGGCAAGGATTTCTTTAGCACAAGGAGTGGTGGGGATCTTGAAATCGAAAGGCAGGGGAGTTTTGAGCTCGGCAAGCGCTCTGGCAACTTTTGAAAGGTCAAATCCTTCTTGCCTAGCAAAACTCAAAATCGATTCTTGAGACTTGGGGGACACGGCGTCAATAGCCAATAGTTCCTTATAGGCAACATCTAAATCATGAACCGTCAAGCCATCTTCCACAAGGCGCTGCAAGCAGCACCTCATTTTAAATGGCGTCACGGCTCCAGAAGTGTCGATTAACGTATCGTCGAGATCAAAGATGATCAACAATTTTCATCAACTCTTGGGCTAATTTTTTGGAATCGTGCCGGATCAAACTCCGTTTGAGTAGATCCCGTTTGGGTTCATCATGCAATCCCCCGATCATGTGGGCAAAAATCACCCGTTCCTGATCAAGATCGTTATCAACAAGATCTCCTTCATTGGCATAGACCTCAATCAGGGGTTTCGGCGGTTTTTGCACATTGACCATGATGTAATCGAAAGGATCTTTCCCTAAATAGCGGACAAGTTCTCGTAAATAATCACTCGTCTTAAAACCAGTTGTCTGTCCCTTACGATTCATCAAGTTTACAACAAACACTTTTTTAGCATAGCTCTTACAAATCGCCTCGCATACCCCCTCGACCAAGAGATTGGGAATGAGCGATGTGTGGAGACCACCAGGACCCATTACCAGTAAATCGGCGCTCGCAATCTCCTCAATCACTCTGGGGTTCACTTTGGGATGGGGCTCGAGATAGAGGGTCGTATACCCCTGATCGATCTCCTGAGAGAGGTAAATCTCCCTCTCTCCCTCCAGAATGCGCCGATTATCTAGCACCATTTTTAGACGCGTCTGATGCGTCGTGATGGGCAATACTTTGCCCTTAATGTAGAGGATTTTGCCAGCCTCTTCGACTGCCTTTTCAAAACTGCCAGTCACCTTCTCCAGAGCCGAGAGGAGCAGGTTGCCGAAAGAGTGGCCGCCGAGCCCCCCATTTTCAAAGCGGTAATTCATTAAAGAGCGCATAAGACGACTAGAATTCGATAAGGCAACAAGACACTGTCTTACATCGCCCGGCGGCAATACACCGAGCTCATCGCGTAAAATTCCTGTGCTGCCGCCATCGTCTGCCATCGATACAACGGCAGTGAGATCCAGAGGATATTTTTTCAACCCTTCTAAGACGACAAAATTACCCGTTCCCCCTCCGATCACGACCACTTTTTTCAAGGAGGGTGGAATCATAGGCAATCCCGTAAACATCGAACCCCTTCTGTGAGGGATTTTTGGTGGAAAAGGTAATTGCCGCTCACTAACACATTCGCGCCTGCCTGCACGCAAGCTCTAGCAGTCTCCGGATTAATGCCGCCATCTACTTGGATATCGAAAGGAGGTAAAGCCGTAGAATGAAGCGCTGCATCCGCCACAATCCCCCCTTTTCTAACCGCATGCCGATCGCAATACTCGCGCGCAAGCCGGATTTTTTCCAACACTTCAGGCATAAATTTCTGTCCACCAAAGCCAGGACTCACCGTCATGAGAAGGATCATATCGCACTGATAGAGGTATTTGGGCACCATGGAAAACGAGGTTTCCGGCCGAAAAGCAAGCCCCGCCTTTTTCCCACATTTTCGAATGAAGGCAAGGGTATCCTCAACATCTTCCGTAGCCTCAAAATGAAATGTGATTTGATCTGCGCCCTCCTGAATAAACGCTTCGACATAATCAAAGGGGTTATAAATCATGAGATGGACATCCAAAAAGAGGGTAGTCGAGCGGCGGATGGCACCGAGGGCTCTCGGTCCTAGAGTCAGGTTGGGAACAAAATGACCGTCCATGATGTCGACGTGGATAGCGTCAGCGCCTGCGTCCTGCAAGCGTTTTGCCTCCTCAGAGAGCCTACCAAAATCCCCCGCGAGAATTGAAGGATGAACCCGAATATCAAGCCGTTCCATGCGAGTGAGCATACCCGAGATCCGGCCTTTATACCAAACGCAATAATTTGTTGCGTTTGGCATTACTCGCCGCCCTCGCAAAATATCCGCAAAATCATCGATTTGCCGGAGGCGGGGAGTTGTGCAACTGCCGCATTAGGTAAATAGAGAGAGGAATCGTCCTTGCAGCTCCTTGTCCTCGCTGAAAAGAAGATAGCCACTGAATTCGGCATCATCAACGTCTAACTGAAAAGAGACTAACTGATGCGCAGGCACAGCGAGTTCCTCCAACCGAGCGAGCAACTGGGCACGCATTCTTGCATCATAGAGAGGCGTTACCGCCATTGCCCTTTTGGCATCCTGCTTTCTCTGGAGTAGATCGGTTTTTCTTGCCTGCAGAAAGAGCAAGAATAAATGCTTCAATGGATCGGTATCGAGAGCAGAACGCATCTCCAAAGGCATAAGAGAGTAGAAAAAATTCTCTATTAAGAGCCCCTGGGCCTCGGAAATCTTACCGAGCGAGGCCTTAAATGCGCTGAGCAGTTCGCCCTGTTTATGGATCATCCCTCCATTGAAATCGCGCACTTCCCCCACAATCCGAGAAACCTCATTCAAGATATATTCGCGCGCTTTATAGAAATCAACGGATCGATCGCCGCGCAAAAAAGGCTCATTGGAAATGAGGATTTTAAAAAGGGTGGCTTCCTTGATGTATTTTTTTCTCAATTGACCCACATGACGCACTCGATCGGCGAAAAAGCGCAAATCGGTACTCGCCCTCATAAAGAGATCTTGAATGGAAGGCTCTCCCTCTAAAATCGATCGCACGAGAATCACTGTAAAACAGAGGTCATTTCCCTGTTGTTCATCAAAGGAGAGGATAGCCTGGGGTTTATCTGTGACAAACCGGATTTGACGGGATAGGGTCATGATATTACGAAGCACCTCTTCCTCATTACGAGGCATGAAAATAGGGTGCGTCAGGCGCTCAATATTGGCTCTGATCTGTTCAGGAAGCGCTATCCTTAAGAGATTGACCTCCTCAAGGGTAAAGTCAACCCCGCTCTCTTTTTCCATCTCAAGATAGATGGTCTGCACCTGCTCTCCGTTTTCTCTGTCTACGAAAGGCGAATCCTCTACAAGGCGTACTAAGGGGATCTGTTTTTGAAGAGCGAAGACAAGATGCTCCACTTCAAAAAGTTCATGTTCGCGCAAGAAATTAAGCCCTACAAGGACTCCTAAAACAGGCCTTTCTTTGATCCCTTTTCCCACTTCTAAACGCGTTTTTAAAAATTTCACGACGACGTGCCGCTTCGCTGGCGCTGACACGACATTTTGCTTCAAAACTTTACGCAGTGAATAGAGATTCGAAATAATCCGACTAATATGGTGGTAGTCGCGCGCGTTTTTGAATTCTTCGCGACACGTAATAAGAAATTGCTGCATCTGCATGAAGATGCCTCGATCGAAATCTTTGGAGTGGCTTTGGATCAAAGATCCGATCTTTTCTTGAATCATTGCGGTCTTACCATCAGCGGAAAGACCCTTAAATTCAAGAATTCTTCGAGCGTGGTAATTAGACACAATACCTAAGCGAATTTCCGTTTCAATCGCATGGCAATTGCGACGCACCTCTTCCACATCCTGAGCGCTCTTTAGATGGATGACAATTTCAGCCACGCTCAATACATCATCAGAAAGATGAGGCAGCCGTACATCGGAGGCAAAAAACAGCTCTACATTCACCCGCTTTTGAGGCAAAAGCCAACGACTGATCATATCATAGAAAAAATTGCAGGCATTCAATCGATATTTGCAGAGTAGAAGCACCGACAAAGTACAAGGAGCCTTTGTCAAATCGGACCAAGAAAGCAGAGGAAGCATATCGGCAAACCGCGCCCTTTGCGAAGCAAGACTGATCCCCTTCATCTCTAGAAGATCCGATGGCACAAGCCTCTGGATTAGATCCTGCGCCCCATCGCGATAATATTCAGCCTCTATCGAAGGACATCCGAATTCGAAATCAAACTCTAGCTGCTCTGCCAACATGTATGCTCTCTTCCATGTAAAGTTCTTTCTATAATCAGGCTAGCAATTTTAAGAAAGCGCCATCCTACGAAATGCTCAATCTATCCAACGAGAGCAGAAAAATAAAGAAATTTTTTATAATACAAACAGCAAAAAATACGAAACAATCCACAAGCCATTCACCCTTAACAACAAATAAAAATTCATCATAGAAGAATATTCCAGTGAATCAAAAACAAATTTTTGAACAGGAAAAACAGCACGGAGAGCCTCAGGAGAGGTAAAAAACCAGACTTTATTTCATATTCAAAGAAGATTTTAAAAAAACAAATTGGAAGCATTTGTATATATACATAATCGACTTCAAAATCCCCCCCCAAAAAAAAGCCCTGCTCTACAAAGTCTCATCCACAGAGGAAATGACGCTCTCCCTGCGCTTCTTGCTTTTATTGCAAGAGGTCTGTTAACCTCTTTCCTTTAACCGAGCGGAGCACAGACCAACGGGCTTTCGTGTGAAATTGCGTAGCTTTTGTTGCCAGTTTTTCGTCGGCAATAGACAAATCATTATAAACAGGAGAAACCCTTTACCATGCCCCAAAAACACCCATCTCAAGAAGACTGGAATACGAGCAATGTTCTCGACGATGTCGCTTTTCAGGAAAACGAAGCCCGTCAATTTCGCGATTTACTCTATGGAAGCGACAAATCAGGCGGCGAAACCGCGCTCTCTCAATTGAATGCCGGGCAAGTGCTAAGCGGGCGCATTGCTGAAATTTCTAAAGATTATGTTGTGATCGATGTTGGTCTCAAATCGGAAGGACTTGTTCCCATTGCCGAATTCATTGAGCCAGAAGAGCTCGTGCTGGGCAATCACATTGAAGTCTATCTCGATCAGACCGAGGGGGAAGATGGGCAAATTGTGTTATCCCGTGAAAAAGCGCGCAGATTCCGACAGTGGGAATACATTGTCAAAAACTGTAAAGAAGGCTCGATCGTAAAGGGACAGGTTATCCGCAAAGTCAAGGGCGGTCTCATGGTAGATATTGGCCTAGAGGCATTCCTCCCTGGTTCGCAAATCGATAATAAGCGGATCAAAAACCTCGACGATTTCCTGGGGCGCACTTACGAATTCAAAATTCTCAAGATCAACATCGAGCGCAAAAATATCGTTGTATCCCGTAGAGAGCTCCTCGAAGAAGAGCGTGTATCGAGAAAGGCTGAATTGCTCGAACACATCCAAGAGGGTAGCTCGCTAAAAGGGGTCGTGAAAAATATTACCGACTTCGGCGTCTTCTTAGATCTCGATGGAATCGATGGCCTTCTCCACATCACTGACATGACTTGGAAGCGGATCAAACACCCTTCCGAATTGGTGCGCTTAGGCCAGGAGATCGAAGTAGTCGTCCTGCATGTCGACCGCGAGAAAGGTCGCGTTGCTCTCGGCTTGAAGCAAAAAGAGGAAAATCCTTGGGAAGAGATCGAGAAAAAATACCCCGTAGGCACTCATATTCGCGGCAAGATTGTCAACCTCGTCTCTTACGGCGCCTTCATCGAAATCGAACCTGGCATTGAAGGGTTGATTCACGTCTCTGAAATGTCTTGGACGAAAAACGTTACGGACCCCAGCGAAGTCGTTCGAGTCGGCGATGACGTAGAAGCAATTGTCCTCTCCATTCAGAAAGAAGATGGCAAAATTTCTCTTGGCATCAAACAGACGGAGCGCAATCCCTGGGAAGACGTGGAAAAAAAATACCCCGTTGGCGCCAGCGTAGTTGCCGAAATTCGCAATCTCACAAATTACGGCGCCTTCGTTGAATTAGAGCCCGGCGTTGATGGATTAATCCACATCTCAGATTTGAGTTGGATCAAGAAAGTTTCTCATCCTTCTGAAGTGCTCAAAAAAGGCGACAAGGTAGAAGCAGTCATTCTCTCCGTCGATAAAGAAAGTAAAAAGATCACGCTCGGCGTAAAACAGCTCGGCCTCAATCCCTGGGAGTCAATTGAAAAAACCCTCCCTATGGGTTCTCTGGTTCATGGAGTTGTTACAAAGACAACCGCCTTCGGCGCTTTTGTCCAGTTAGATAATGGCATTGAGGCTCTCATCCATGTCACCGAACTGTCTGACCAACCTTTTGGGAAAGTTGAAGACATTGTTTCTAAAGGGGACAACGTCACAGCAAAAGTGATTAAATTGGATCCAGAGCACAAAAAATTGTCTCTTTCGGTCAAAGAGTATCTCATCGAAAAAAACCAAATGAACCGCGATGACATCGTGCTTAGTTCTAAGGGAAAAAAATCGAGAAAGAAATCTGACACTAAAAAGTCCCGTGATCGCGAAGAAGAAGAGGAATTAGCGGATGAATAAGGATCTTGTAGCCATTTTTGAGTATCTGGAGCGCGAGAAGGGAATCAAGCGAGAGATCGTAATCGATGCGATTGCCGACTCTCTCCGCGCAGCGGCCCGTAAAAGCGTGAAAGGTCTCGGCGAGAAGGTTCTTGTGGAGATCCACCCTAAAACAGGGGAAATTGAGGTCTTTACTCAGAAAAAAATCGTCGAAAAAGTGGCTCTCCCCTCCGACGAAATTTCTCTTGAGGAAGCTCGGATTATGGAGCCAGAGTGTCAAATTGGACAGTGGCTAGAAATCTCTATTACCCCACAGGATTTTGGTCGTATTGCCGCCCAGGCAGCAAGACAAATCATTACCCAAAAATTGAAGGGGGCAGAACGCGACGTCATCTATGAAGAATACAGACACCGTGCAGGAGAGCTTATTTCTGGTACTGTAAAGCGTTTCATCCGAGGCAGGACGATTGTCGTTGATCTCGGCAAAGTAGAGGCGATCCTTCCTGAACGCAACTACCCTAAACTCGAGCGCTATAATCCCGGCGAGAAGGTGCAGGCGCTTCTGCTCGAAGTCAGAGACACTGACTCGGGAGGCGCTGAAGTCATTCTCACAAGAAGCCATCCCGAATTTGTGGAGCAATTGTTCATCCAGGAAGTCCCCGAACTCCATGATAAAACTGTGGCTATTGAAAAGATTGTCCGCGATCCAGGATACCGTACTAAGCTGGCTGTTCGTTCTTTTGATCCCAAAGTAGACCCGGTAGGCACTTGTGTAGGCGTGAGAGGCACCCGCATTAAGAATATCATTCGCGAATTGAATAGCGAAAAGATCGATGTAGTTCCCTATTCCGATGACCCCATCCAGTTACTGCAGAATCTATTGACTCCGGCAGAAATCAAAAAACTTAAAGTCTATGATGATCGGGTCTGGCTGGTGGTTGCTGACGAAGACTACCCGATCGTCATTGGCAAAAAAGGGATGAACGCTAGGTTGATTGGACAGTTGATTGGCAAATCAATTGATGTGCAAAAGATCACCGAATACCAAAAACTCCTTACCATCCAGATGGCCGAGTTGGGAGAAGATCCAGACCCTGCTTTTGACGAGAGGATTCGTATTGAGGGAGTCAGCGGTTTAATCGTTGAAGGGCTTGCTGGCGCAGGTTACGATACGATGAGAAAGTTCATGCAATCCAATCCTGCTGAAATTGCCCTCAAAGTTCCCGGCGTTAATTACTACGATCTAGCTGACAAAATAATCGAACAAATCCGTAAAAAAAAGGGATAACCCTTGGCTAAAAATCTGAAGCTAAACATCAAAAATCTACAGCTTGCTGGCGCTTTAAAGGCTAAGCAGCCTGCTGTTCCAGAGAGCGACGCTCCGCCTGCTACAAAGGGACGGGCCCCTGCTCAAACGGATGCAGAGCCTCAGAAACGATTGACGCGACTTAAAGAAGATGCCTCTGTAGCCTCTGCCATCAAGCAGGCAGAGAAGACACTCGCCTCTAAAGAAAAAGAGCGCGAACCAGAGGCTCCCAAGAAAAAGCGGACACGGCTGATTCAAAATCCAGACGACCTCAAAGGAGAGTCTGAAACACCTGTGCCGTTTGTTCCCGAAGTTATTCCAGAGGAGATTCCCGCTACTCAGGTGCTCGAGCCACTGGATATACCCATCACACAGGAGAGAGAGTTACCTACTGCTGTGCAAAAACCAGCCCCCTCCCTCCCTCTTAAGCCAGTAGCGTCCGTCTCATCAGCCTCCGCACCTCCACCGAGATCTCAAGACCTCCCCCCTCGTAAAGAACCGCCGAAAGATCTCAGACTCAAGAAAAAAGAGGAAGTCCGCACGTTCGACTCCAGGGACAGGCAGGGCTTGCGCGATGTGGATAATGAAGCATGGCGTAAACGGCGTGCTTATAAAACACGCCATATCGTGCAGCAAGAGGAAATCATCCGTCCTAAATCGCTCTCCGTCAGGATACCTATTGCTATCAAGGATCTAGCCCATGAAATGAAGCTCAAATCTTCTCAGCTCATCTCTAAATTATTGATGCAGGGGATGACTTTGACTTTGAACGATTATCTCGATGATGAAACAGTCGTACAACTATTGGGGCATGAATTCGATTGTGCCATTACGATTGATACAGCCGAAGAGAAGCGGATCCGGATTACCGATCAAACGATTCGCGAGGAGATCGCGGCTACTGCCGAGGGTCTGCATGTTCTCCGTCCCCCAGTAGTGGCTTTCATGGGACATGTGGATCACGGCAAAACAAGCCTGATCGATGCGATCCGCAAATCGAATCGAGCCGCAGGAGAAGCAGGAGCCATCACGCAGCATATCGGCGCTTTCAAAGTAACCACCAAGGCAGGCGATGTAACCATTCTCGATACTCCTGGCCACGAAGCGTTTTCCGAAATGCGCTCTCGTGGAGCCAACGTAACCGATATAGTAATCCTTGTCATCGCAGGAGACGAAGGGATCCGTGCACAAACAGAAGAGGCCATTCGACAAGCAAGAGAAGCAAACGTTCCTATTTTAGTCGCCCTCAACAAATGCGACAAACCCACCTTCGATGCGCAAAAAGTCTATCGCGATCTGTCTGATAGAGAATTATTACCCGAAGCATGGGGCGGCACAACGATCACAGTCAACTGCTCGGCTGTGACAGGACAAGGAGTCAACGAACTCCTCGAGATGATTGCCTTGCAAGCGGAAATTTTAGAACTGCGAGCCACCCCCACGGCAAGAGCCAGAGGAACAATTCTCGAGTCGGAAATGCACAAAGGACTTGGCGCTGTGGCAACCGTTCTCGTTCAAAACGGCACCCTACGAAAGGGGGATGCCATCGTGTTCGGTCATTTTTCCGGACGCATCAAAACCATGCAAGACGACCATGGCAGATCGGTCGATGAGGCGCCTCCCTCAACTCCTGTCAAAATTACCGGTCTTTCGGAACTCTCTCTCGCTGGTAGCGAATTCATCGTTGTGAAAAATGAGAAAGAGGCCAGAGAGCTTGCAGAAGCGCGTGCAGAGGGGCATAGACGCGATCTCCTCACTCTTGGCAAGAAGAGCAGCCTTGAAAAAATGATGGCCAAGAGAGAGAGCGGCGAGATGAAAATTCTTCCGGTCATCTTGCGCGCCGACGTACAAGGTTCTCTGGAAGCACTCCGCAATTCCCTGCTCAAGATACAATCCAAGAAAGTGCGTTTAGAGATTGTCAGCGCAGATGTGGGCGAAATTTCCGAATCGGATATTGCCCTTGCATCCGCCTCGAAGGCGACGATCGTGGGCTTTCATACAAGCACAGAGAGTCATGCAGCTGAGCTCATTAAGCAGAAGAAAATTTCGGTTTATACCCAAGACGTCATCTACCATCTCATCGACGAGGTAAAAACCCGGATGCGCAGTCTGCTCGATCCGATCGAACAGGAAAATGATACGGGGGAAGCGCTTGTCAAAGCTGTCTTTAAATCCTCTCAGCTCGGCAATATCGCTGGTTGCCAAGTGACAGAAGGTTCGATCAAACGACAAAGCCACATGCGTCAAATCCGTGGCAAGGAGACCCTTTGGAAGGGAAAGCTGGCCTCTTTAAAACGGCTCAAAGAAGATACCAAAGAAGTTCAAAAGGGCTTCGAATGCGGCATTGTGCTTGAAGGACAAAACGATGTAGCAGAGGGAGACATCCTTCAAGCCTACGACATCTCTTACCTCGATCAGGATTTATGAAACAAAATCGATTGAATAGAGTGAACTCGCTGCTCAAAGAAGTGATTTTCGAGGTGATCCAGAAAGAGGTACGCAACCCCAATGTCAACACATTTGTTTCTGTAACACAAGTAGAGACAGCTCCAGACCTCCACTACGCAACGGTCTACATCAGCATCATTGGAACAGCGGACGAGAAAGCGAAGATTCTCGCTGCACTGCAAACTGCGGCAGGCTTTATTGCAGTCCACGCAGCCAAACAAGTCAGGATGCGCTATTTCCCCAATCTCACCTTTAAATTGGATATGGCCGCCGAAGACCACATGAAAATTCAAAAAATCCTCGCCGATATTGAAAAAGAACGCCTTTCTCGCCCTCATGAACCGGGAATATAATCAAGGACTTCTGCTCATCGATAAAGCAGCGGGTTTTACCTCATTTCAGATCGTCTCCCTCTTGCGCCGCATCACAAGAGAAAAAACGATAGGCCATGCGGGAACCTTAGATCCTTTTGCAACAGGTGTGATGGTCATGCTCATCGGACGCGAATTTACCAAACGCTCCAACGAATTTCTCTCCTCAGACAAGCAGTACCATGCCACCGTCCACTTAGGCGTTGAAACCAGTACCTATGACATCGATGGCCAAATCCTAGGCACAAGCCCGCAAATCCCCTCCCTTGCTCAGATCGAAATGGCGTTGGCAGAGTTTCAAGGCGCTATCTTCCAAACGCCTCCCATGTATTCAGCAAAAAAAGTAGCGGGACAAAAGCTCTATGATCTCGCCCGCAGGGGGATCACCATCGAGCGCGCTCCCGTTCAGGTAACTCTCTCCGTGCAACTTCTAGATTATACCTATCCTCACCTGACCCTTCTTATCGATTGCTCTAAGGGCACCTACATTCGATCTTTAGCCCACGATCTGGGAAAAAACCTCGGCTGTGGCGCCCACCTTAGTGCGCTCATCCGGACAAAATCCGGCTCATTCTCTCTTGACGACTGTGTCTCCCAACATCTGCTCACAGAGCCTGCATTTGATATAACCCCCTTTATGCGAGTAACCTTCCCATGACCACTCATCTCTCTTGCGGCATTGTTGGCCTCCCCAATGTCGGTAAATCAACTCTCTTCAATGCCCTCACATGCAAACAGATCCCCTCGGAAAATTACCCCTTTTGCACCATCGATCCCAACATCGGCGTCGTGAACGTTGACGACCCTAGGCTACGTACCCTATCTGAACAATCCCACAGTAAAAAAATCCTCTATGCGAACGTAAGTTTTGTCGATATCGCAGGGCTGGTGAAAGGCGCTTCCCAAGGAGCAGGACTTGGCAATCAATTCCTGACGCACATCCGTGAAACCGACGCCATTGTCCAAGTCGTTCGCTGTTTTGAAAGCTCCGATGTCATCCACGTCGCCGGCAGAGTCGATCCCCTCGACGATATCGAAGTCATCACGCTCGAACTCATCCTCGCTGATATTCAGATGGCCGAAAATACCCTCTCCCGCGTTGAAAAACAGGCCAAGGGGAAAAAAGAGCTCATTCTCACAATCGATTTCCTGAAAAAAGCAATCGCCCACCTCAATCAAAACCTCCCTCTTCGAGCCCTTGCTCTCACGCCTGAAGAAGAGGCGATCTCTCGTCTTTACCCCTTCCTGACGAAAAAAAAGCTCCTCTACGCATGCAATGTGGGAGAGAATGATCTCCCCTCTTTAGACAACGCTCTCGTTGCACGTGTAAGAGCCTATGCAGCCAAAGAAGGGAGCAGAGTCATCCCTGTCTGCGCCCGTATTGAAGAGGAGATCTCACGTCTCGATCCCAAAGACGCAAAAGAGTTCCTCTTAAGCCTTGGACTCAAAGAATCAGGACTCGACCGCCTGATTAAAGAAGCCTTTTCCCTCTTGGATCTCATCACTTACATCACTACGGGGGAAATCGAGACTAGAGCCTGGACGATCCGTAAGGGAATGACAGCCGCGGAAGCCGCTGGCAAAATCCACAGTGATATCGAAAAAGGATTCATTAGAGCCGAGGTCGTTTCCTACGAAGACATGATCCGCTATAAAGGCAGAGTAGGCGCCAGAGAGGCGGGCAAAGCGCGCTCAGAAGGACGCGATTACATCGTACAAGACGGAGACGTCATCCTATTCTATCATAATTAAAAGGGACTCCATGCGTTTAGCCATTGTAGCCAACACAGGACTTGGCGATGCCCTTTGGATGATGATCGTCGCCTCCAATGCCCGCCGTCAAGGTCATAGGGTCGTTCTATATACCGATTATCTATGCCATTTAGAAGCGCTATTTCCCTCTATTACGATTCGACCCTATCCAAAAGATATGCTCACTTTGTATAACCAATTCGATCGTGTCCTCTTGCAAGCCCACTCTCCCAGTTCAAACAGCAAACTCTTGCCCCCTCACGCCTATGTACTCCACAAAGAGACCTTAAATCACGCCAAATCCTACGTGCAAAATTTAGCAGATTTCAGCAACCGATTTCTCAATATCTCCACCAGCACCTCCGACCTCGATATCCAAATTCCCCAAGAATGGCGTTATCGAAAAGAGAACAAGCGCGTAACCATCCACCCCTCGAGCGCTAACGAGGGGAAAAATTGGCTCCCCTCTAAATTTATTCGATTAGCCAAGAAACTCCAGATACATGGATACCACCCCCTCTTTACCTTACCTCCCAACGAATCGGCTCTATGGAACGATGCGTTACAGAAAGCAGGTCTGCCTTCCCCCCTTTCTTTGGACTGGATGGGACTGGCACAGCTTATCTATGAATCAGGTTTCCTCATTGGGAATGACGCAAGCGCGGGACACTTAGCCTCAAGTCTGCATATCCCTACACTCTCGCTATTTGATCGCAAAAGTCGTGCCCATTTTTGGCGCCCTGGATGGGGGCCTGGTAACATTGTTTTGCCCTATCCTATTCTCCCAGGCCGTTTTCTGCGTAAACGGTATTGGAAACAATTTCTCTCCGTAGGACGCGTCTTGCGAGCCTTCTCTCGGCTCAGGGGGTCAATATGTACTAATATAATTCCGTGCAAAACGGGATTTACGTTAGCCAAGGATTTGCCAAACTGAGTATTCCTTGTCTACGCAAAAATTCTATTGATACATCGAAACTCATCCCCTCGAGCAGCCTCTCTAGAACAGACGAATTTTCTATACATTTGAGCCGTTTGCGGTATAGATTGATGGGTATCCCCTGGTGGCTATACCAAAGTGATTGCAAAACTTGGGAATTTGACAAGCAGGCGGCGCAAATTTTTTTGTTCTGGAGCGAGCAACCCTTGCCGAGAGACAAGGCGCAAGAGAAGAAAACAACAATTGCAGTCAAGCTGACGTAGTCAAAAACCAACTTTTGAATTCACTTGGGTGTATACACAAATGTTAGAGTGCGCTGTTAAGAACGGCTGGATCCAATTTGTTGAATTTATCGAGACGCGTTGCTCTTCTGCGGAGTATGCGAACTGGATCGCGCCAATCCGTCTCATTGAGGCATCCCACGAAGAGATCTCTCTCGAGGTACCTAATATCTTCGTGAAGGAATATCTGCTCGATAATTTTAAAGACGTTTTGGCCGATTTTTTGCCCCTTAAAGGCTCAGGGGAACCCGCCATTCGCTTTGTTGTAACCGCTTTGCCCTCCTCCGCAATGACGAGCAATGCCCCTCAAGATCCCGAAGAACCGACCCCGTCTGATCTCAAGCTCAATCCTCTATATACGTTCGACCATTTCATAGAGGGACCTTCGAATCAGTTCGTGAAATCAGCAGCAGTCGGCGTGGCGGCACGTCCGGGAAAATCGTATAACCCCCTCTTCATTCATGGGGGCGTAGGACTGGGCAAGACGCACCTCTTGCACAGCGTGGGGCACTACATTCAAGAACATCACAAGAAGCTGCGAATTCAGTCCATTACGACTGAGGCGTTTATTAATGATATTGTGGATCATTTGAGGGCAAAATCAATCGACAAGATGAAGCGCTTTTACCGCAACCTCGACGTCCTCCTCATCGATGATATTCAGTTTCTCCAAAACCGTCTTAATTTCGAAGAGGAATTTTGTAATACCTTCGAGACTCTATTGAATCAAAATAAGCAAATTATTATCGCCTCTGATAAACCTCCTGGCCAACTGAAACTCTCGGAGAGGATGGTGGCGCGGATGGAATGGGGTCTTGTTGCCCATATGGGCGCGCCCGATTTGGAGACGCGTGTTGCGATCATCAAGCATAAATCGGAGCTGCGGGGCCTCAGCATCCCTAATCAAATTGCTTTCTTTATCGCCGAGCACATCTACAGCAATGTAAGGCAGCTTGAGGGAGCAATTAACCGGCTTTCCGCCCATTCCCGCTTAACAGAGACTCATTTAAACGAAGATGTGGTGGAAAAGATCCTAGGTGAATTGTTCCAGCAAGACGCTCCCAACAAAAAGATCTCGATAGAGAGCATTTTGAAGAGCGTGGCCGCCGTCTTCGAAGTGCGGATTGCAGAAATTAAAGGCGAGTCGCGGCACAAAGAGATCGCGTTGGCAAGACAAGTAGCAATGTATCTTGCAAAAGAGATGATCGATGATTCTTTGATGAAAATCGCTGCCTCTTTTGGTGGTAAAACCCACTCAACCCTTCTACATGCGTGGAAGAAGGTATCGGATCAAATCCAAATCAATGAAACGCTGAAGCGCCAGGTGCAAATGGTGCGTCGTAATATTGAGACGTAAGTTCAAGATTTTATTTAAGTTGCGTAAATTCTTCTCTCTTTTTCATAATGGACACTCCTTTTGAAGGAGGTAAACATGAAAAAGAAAATCACAACTGCAATTCTTACAGCAACTGCTGCTCTCGCATTCGCGAATGAGCCATCGGTTGCGAAAATTTCTGAATTCTCTGCTCTAGATAAAGTATCTCGCGTAGAAATTTCAGCACCGAAAGCCGGATTCACCTACTTCCGTATGACAGTAGACGATTCCATTCCTACAAAAGCGGGTAACTCTGTACAGATCGTCCCTGGTCTGGGCATTGGCTACCGTCTTGCTCTTGGCAATGGCGCTCTCGATGTATCGACTACCTATAGCAGCGGCAAAGGATGGAATGCGGAGAATAAGAGCTACTTCTGGATGCTTCCAAAAGCCTCCTATCTTCACTACGTTAATGCAGCAAGCAACCAAAGTCTCTACGGCGGCGTTGGCCTTGGCTGGGGCGCTCTGAAAACAAAAGATGAGCGGGAATTTGCCGGCATCATCCCAAGTGCTACTGTTGGAATGGAATTTTTCCGCAAGTCGGCATTCCGTACCTTTGCTGAATTAAACGTCAGCCAACCAGCGATTGCACAAAGCGTCTCTGCAACGTTCCCAGGTCCTATCGCTGAATTTTCTGTCGGCGCAGGATTCTAAATCTTCAGAACATTTTCGATGGGAGAAGGAGATGCTCTCCTCTTCACCTGATCGTAAATGGCAAGCGCCTCAGTGATCATTGCACCGGGGTGCTGAAGGTTCGAGGGCAATACGATCGTATTGCCCTCTTTTGCTATATGGCGAAAGGCTTCGATATACTTTTCGGCAATCTGCAGCCCCGCGGCCTTCTCTCCACCTATCTCATTCATTGCGCGTGCAATCCGCTCAATCCCCTTTGCCGTTGCCTCGGATAGCACTTCAATCGCCTCTGCATCCCCTTTTGCTCTATTGATCCGGTCAACTTGGGCGCCCTCTGCAATGTTGATATGAGCCTGTCTTTGACCTTCCGATTTATTGATATTTGCCTGTCTGTCTCCTTCAGATTCCAGAATTTGCGCCCTTTTTTGACGCTCGGCAGTCATCTGCAGCTCCATCGCTTTGCGGATATCCTCGGGCATCTTGATATCCTTAATCTCATAGCGCAAACACCGAATGCCCCAGGAAAGCGCCGCATGATTGACCGCCTCTACCATCTTCGCATTGAGCGACTCCCTCTCCTCAAACGTCTTATCCAGGGGAATTTTACCAATCTCAGAGCGCATCGTCGTCTGCACAAGCTGTGTGAGTGCATGGAGTGGATTTTTAACCCCATAGGAGGCTGCCAGGGGATCTACAATCTTCACATAGACGATTCCATCCAAGATGACGCTGACGTTATCCTGAGTCACCGCCGTCTGCTCCGGCACATCAATCACCTCTTCTTTCAGAGAATGCCTGTAGGCCACCGCATCAATCAAAGGGACGATCCAATTAAGTCCTGGCTCTAAACGACGGTTGAATTTGCCGAGGCGCTGTACGATCCATACTTGCTGTTCAGGAACAATTTGATTGCCCCAGTATAGAAGAACAAAGAGTAGGAGCAGAATGAGGATCAGGAGGATAATCATGGAATAAAACCTTAGTTATACCGAATGTGATTTTACAGCGGCGGATAGTTTTGCAACTGGCTCAAACTTAAAACATACATTCTTTTTGGAAAAGCACTTCCTAGTGCCTCTATTGCGCCTCTCCATGTTTCAGCAGACCCTTCCCCTCCTAGAAGAAGCAGTATCTGATCCTCATCAAGAAGATCCGTATCGCATTCCCACTGCCCGTTCCAGCGATCGAGAACAGGAGCGTAAGAGATACCCAATAAATCAGCAAACGATTTGGCTATCTCGTGTATACCCGGTTCTGGCACAATGACATCAGGCATAGGCCACTGGAGCCTTTCCCATTGAAATAGGGCAAAGGAGGCAATCCCTTCGGGAATCTCTTTTGCCTCTCTGAGAAGTCGATAAGCAGGCGACGTGGATTCAAATACATAAGCCATCGGACAGGGTAAATGGGGGCTTTTCTTGCATGTCTTACAGAGGAAGTATTGTTCCTGTTCAATTTCAGAGAAACAGTGGCGACACCGTCCCAAAGGATCGGGAAGCGCGCACAATTGCCAACAGGATGGACAAAAAAGGCGCGTGCGGCATGGTTCTTTACAAATCAGGCACAGGGGAGGGAAAATGCAATCAACCCAAGAGGAGAAAGCCTTTTTGAGAATTTGTTTCACGAACCTATCCGAATAAAAAGTTTCTGTCGAGTTTTTGGATTATTTTGGCCAATTTTTGATCGAAAAACTGGGGGCAATATACCATTGTCGATATTGCCCCCAGTTTT